>NZ_PYNV01000005.1:0-253348 GCF_003026095.1 Photobacterium sp. GB-72
TGCTGCCTCTAATTTAAATTCAGCACTAAATAATCGTCTTGTTCGTTTTGTCATGATGTCACCTATCCATGTTAAGAGGTGATGATATCACCTCTGAGTAGGTGGCCAAATTTAATGTACCACTACATATCATACAGCGTTAAATGTGAAGGGAGACTCTGAGACTTTATTATCGCATAGGATATTGGAAATTCTTCATCTTCAATACTCTCTATCGTGACATTTTTTGTTTCAACCCCTGATGCTGGATAAGCAATAACATCTGTTTTATTTACTCTCTGACCATCATTATTAATAGGCCCCTTACCATCAGGATAATAAACGTTTAAGTTTACTGGGCGCCCATCGAAGTAATCAAGATACAGTGAAGTGAAAGATAGCGTTGGCTGTCTATATACTCCTCCTATCACCCCTCTTCCACCACGGGCAACCTCATTACACTCTTGATCCCAATCATCCGCAGTGCCGTAAGCTGGAGAGTAAATGTCATTAAATTTACTTGAGTCCAATACAAATGATCTTGAATTAACATCAATATCCATTTGCTCAAACATTTGTATAAAGTCATCGCAATATTTTACAGCGATAGTGCTGGACGAAAAAAAATAATTGTAAGTATCAGTACGATGTTGCCCTACAGGAGGACAGTCTTTTTCCAATACCTCTCTTTGGTTTTTAATCGTCTGTTTTAAGTAATCAGAATATTGCTTTTTATATTCTTTCATTTCTGATTTTAACGAGTCATACATATGTTTAGATAAATTGTCTTTGTGATGCAGTAAAACATCCCTTAAAAAAGTCATATGTAACGAAGCGAAAACACCAAATAATGGACACAATATATATTCATAGCCTTTTTGTTGAAACTCTGGGCCCTCTCTTATGAAGTCATCATTTAACGTAACAATAAGAGACGTTATCTCTGTAGCTAAATCCAATCACTCGTACTCTCCCCCAGAGAGTGGTAAAATCCACGCCCCATTTTGCGATAGATTAAGCCATGTACGATTCCCTTTTTACTCCATTTCGCTCATCGATTGAGGCTATCGCCTTACCTGAACGTTTTACTTATCCTTTTTGTTATAAGCCACATCCACTGAGTGTGTTAGCCGCGCAAGAGTTGCAACAACACCTAGAAACACAAACCGAATGGCAACACGATTTTGGTTTAGATGGCTTAAATAAAGACAGTGATAATCACGCCATTGGCAATATGTTCGGTGTGTTAGTGGTACAAAGCGAGCAAGGTAACATCGGTTATCTATCGGCATTTTCAGGCACTATCGCAGGGCAAACACAGTTACCTCACTTTGTGCCGCCTGTGTTTGATGCGCTTAACACCGATCCTGAGATCCAAGCGATTAAACACGCGCTTACAGCACTAGAATCTGACATTGAATCTATTGCGTCTTCGCCTCAGTTCATTGCGCTGCAACAGCAATATACCCAAGCGAAAACGCAAGCAGAGCAAGAATCTGAAACCTTTCGTTTACAGATGATTGAACAGCGTAAACAGCGTAAATTACAACGCAAAGCTGCCGAGCAAAGTGAGGATGAAAACGTTAAAACTGACGTGTTTCATCGTCTAGCCCGTGAAAGTGCTTACGATAAACATCAGCAAAAAGCCTTGCGCCAACAGTGGCAACAAACGCTGCAATCACTAAGCGAACAGCTTGAAGCTGATACCACTGCGCTTGCTAAACTGAAAACCAAGCAAAGTAAATTAGCAGCACAGTTAGAACAAAGTATTCATCGCCAATACCGCTTTGTGAACCAATTTGGGGAATATAAAGATCTCAATCAGATGTTTGATGAGCCATTACAAGGGGCGGGCGATTGCGCTATCGTCAAACTGCTTCAGTATGCGTTTAACCACCAATTAACACCGTTAGCAATGGCAAATTTCTGGTGGGGTAAGTCCCCCGCGCCACAAATGCTAAAACATGCTTATTTTTATGAAGCCTCAAAAAACAAATGTGGGCCTATTTTAGCCCATATGTTGTCTGGCATTGAGATAGACGAGAACCCACTAGAGCAAAACCCAGCCGAAGGCAAAGAGCTAAGTATTGTTTATCAAGACGATGCGATGGTAATTGTTAATAAACCTGCGGAGTTCTTATCTGTACCCGGTAAAACCATTACCGATTCTGTATATAGCCGAATGCAAGCCATGTTCCCAGATAGCGATAGCCCGTTGATTGTCCATCGTTTAGATATGTCGACCTCTGGCTTAATGGTCATTGCCTTAACCAAAGATGCCCACAAAGCACTGCAAAAACAGTTTATTGAGCGCACAGTCGAAAAACGTTACGTTGCCCTATTAGAAGGTAACAGTGACAGTGATAGCGGGCAGATTGATTTTCCAATCCGGGTGGATTTAGACGATCGCCCTCGTCAAATCGTGTGTTATCAATACGGCAAACCCGCACAAACCACATGGGAAGTGCTTGAGCGTAAGAATGGAAGAACCAAGGTCTATTACTACCCAAAAACAGGTCGTACACACCAGCTTCGTGTCCATTCCGCCCATGTTAAAGGGATGAACATGCCTATTGTCGGTGATGATTTATACGGGCAAAAAGGCGATCGTTTATGCTTACATGCTCAATACTTGGCATTCAACCATCCAACAACTAACGAGCATATGGTGTTTGAAGTCGCTGAAGATTTTTAAAGCCTAAATAACACCGCAAAAACGACAATGGCTGACGCATTTTTCGTTATGTGTCAGCCTACTTTCTTTCTTGATGAGTCCATGTGTTGGCGCGTGCGCCTACAACGTTCAGAGCAATACTTCACTTCATCCCAACATTGTTGCCACTTCTTGCGCCAAGTAAATGGCCGTTGGCAAACCACACACACCTTAGCGGGTAAATTGGATTTTTTGTGCATCACTTGTTCTTATTTAATAAACACAGTGCTAGTACGTTTAAAACCCTTTATTGGCTGTTATTTCCTATAAAAATCATCCTTTCACTTCTTGATGCAACCAATCACGAAACACTTGTACTTTAGCCATCAAGGTACAACGATTTTTGTCAAATTATGGCAAATGCGCGAAACCGAAAAAGACACACTGCATGTTGATACCAACGATCTTACTAATTGGAAAGTGATTGAGGGGCGTGAAACATGCCCGTTATTTCGCAACCCATTTGAATCGGTCCGTTTACAGACAGTCGCTGCGGTTAATGTTGTGTGTGATTTATCACTCGATGCCACAGAGATTTTAGTGGTTACTGGCTCAGTCAAACGTGACGGGATCAATCAAACTTTGTTAATAAAATTGCGTAATGATGTATTACGCTTTTTTAACGAATTTTGCAGTAACCATCATGTCACCAGCACCATCAAGTTTACAGTCTAGTTGGTGGTCTTTACCTTCAGCAATACGTTTAATAACCGCTTTCGTTCCTATTTTTAGCACCAGTGAACTGCCTTTGACTTTCAGATCTTTAATTAGCGTGACCTTATCGCCCTCTTGCAATAATGTGCCGTTAACATCTTTCACTACTATGGTTTCTTCCTCTGCAACCTCAGCAGGGTTCCATTCATAGGCACATTCAGGACACACTAGGTTCGCTTGATCTTGATACACATATTCAGATTGGCAGTTTGGGCACGGCGGTAAAGACATAATCACAACTTCTTTAAGCAATTAACAATAATACGCATTATGTTAATAGTTATAGCTAGCTAATACGAGTTTAATAACCCGTAATATCAAGTAAGTTAAAATAGCGACTAACATTGATTGTTACGGGTAACTTCAACACTCACTTTAATCATCGTTAGATTTACTACTGATCCCACGCTTTTAGGATAATACGCTCATCACCATCACGACGTACCCAACCATCTTTTTCCATTCTATTTGCTAATGGGATTGAGTATTTTCGGCTTAATTCTGTCCGATCTTTAATATCTCCCATCGATATGCGATCTTGAGGCTGATGTTCAGCTATCACGGCTTTAACTAAATCAAGATATAAACCCATATCGAAGTAAATGGTATCATCCAAAGCGGTAATATATTTTTGATGGCTGAGCTGTCTAAGCCACTTTTTCCCCCCTGCAACCGTTACTTTATTCAGTTCTAGTCCTGCTTTACCTAGCTCGCGTATTTGTTGCAGAATCTCTTGTGCCACAGGAGGTAATTCATCTTCGTTATCACCTTGCCCTAAGCACCATTTACCATAACTAACATGTACTTTTTCTTGCAGCTTTAATTGCTGCATTAAGATATCAATCACTGCTTCATTAATACGTAGACGTGTTGCTATTTCGGCAGATGACATTGAGATCCCATCAGACAGTAACGTCTGTATTTGCATAACACTGTCAGCTAACCAGCTATCTTCAAAACAATAAGGCGTTAAATAAGTTTGGCCTTGTGCCGATTCAAAACCTGCTTCGGTCGTTTCAAAGTAACCTTGTAGAGCGAGTAACATCTCACGTTGTGATTCAGGCTTTAAAAGTACCGGTAAATTATCTAATGCTTGGTATAAACGGCGTTTTTGATAACCCATAACAGGTGTTGACCACACAATTTCAGCACCGTGTTGTAGCCCACAGCCACCTTTTTGGATCATTGCTAATCGTTGTCCAAAAATCATTGGGATGGGCTTTTCAAAGGTTAGTCGTGCTAATTGAGTATTCGGAATATAACTTAACAATGCTGAGCCATGCCAAGTCCCCATGGCAACTTCAACATGGCGTTGTTTACGTTGCTTGAGTTTGTCTGACGTCTTATTGATACGAACGATGCACTGACTATGTAATGGCGGGGTTATTGTCGCAGATGTTAATAAGTGCCCTCGCCCTACTTCTTTACGGCTGATCCCTTTAACATTCACAGCAACACGGCAGGTGGCAGATAACTGCTGATGTTGTTGATGATAAGCTTGCAGAGAACGAACCGTTCCCATGATGTTACTAGGAAAGCAGCGAACCTTATCGCCAATACTCAATGTTCCCTGTGCCAATGTACCTGTAAGTACGGTGCCCATGCCATTTACGACAAATGAACGATCGATATACATTATTGGGGCTACGACCTGATCATCTGCAATATCCGTCGATGCTTTACGATCAATATTAGCTTTAACCGCCTCAATCAGTCGATCACGTAACGCCGGAATGTTGTCATTTTTTAAGGCTGATACACTGATAATTTCAGGTAATAAGCCCGTCATCTCCATCACATTGTCTAGCGCTTGATCTTCTACCGCACTGAGTTGCTCTGCCGTGACTTTATCGCGCTTGTTAATACACACGACGATATCTTCTATTCCCATCGCATGTGCAACTTGTAAGTGTGAGGTGGTCATCGGCATCCACCCTTCATCTGCCGCTATAACCAGCAATAGCACGTTAAGGTGCCATACACCTGATACCATATTACGTAGATAACGTTCATGTCCCGGGACATCCACAACCCCAATGGTATTATTGTTATCATCTTTAAAATAGGCAAAACCCAAATCTTGTGTCATACCTAATTGTTGTTCATGTGGACGCGCAGTGACGATACCTGTGAGTGCTTCAATTAAAGCGGTTTTACCGTGATCAACATGACCTGCCAAACCGATAACGGCTTGATATTTTTCTACATTATGAGGCTGTGAGACCATTACTACGACCTAATTGAAGTGAATAATATTTGTATTGAGATAAGGTATTAATTGTTGCGTATGTTGAGACATGAATACGCAGCTATTACTTTATAAACGTTTATCATCAAATTCTTAAGGTGATAGTAATAAACTTTAGGATATTAGTAATTGACTAGTATCAATTTGTATAACAAACAAATATTAGGCCTGTTTTTTAATGAAGTGTTTTTGCTTTTATCTGTATGATATTTATTCATACTCTTTATTATTTTCTATTAACAAGCAATAAAAAGCCCTGCTGATTGCAGGGCTTCGTTATATTTTAAAATTTCTATCTGATCACGTTATTGTCTTTCATATTCGTGATTAATATATCCGTTAATTCATCAATGATATTATTCATGTTACTTGGATCAACAGATTCTGATGATGTTGACCAAATCGGGATATGACTTTGCGTATCAAATAAGGTGAACTCAACGTTTACAAATTCGTAAGAAACAGAGTAACTATCATCGTAAATATAACTATAAGACGTATTGTAGTAGCTGTTAAAACTAATACCTCGGTTATAGCCATAACCGGTATTACCCGGATATCTCACTTCTTTATCTTCAATATTTATCAATTTTGCGACAAAAACGGTTTGGGTATTATGTTTTTTCACATAAGCCGCAATATCACCTTTAGACGGTAATTCATTAGGAAAAATTTGCGAACTCGGGATCGCATCCACCCCATGAGCTTGTAATTGTTTGACCATATCATCTTCAAAGATCCGTCTTACACGTAAGTTGTCAGACATAGCAACAACCATCGTGCTTTTTATTGGAAACTTTGTATATGACGAGTCCACCCAAGATGACGTAATATTACTTGACGCACACGCTGTTAATAGACTGCTTAATAATAAAATAAATAGATAACGCATAATACATCCCTTCACTTATGTTCTAAAATTAAAAATAGTACAGGGAAAGGAGAAATCAATAATGAGGAAGTGTATCGTCATTATTTTATTATTAATGAGTTGCAGCTCTGATAATGATTTAAAAAACAATGAAATTGCAAATAACGAAAAAAACTCTCAAAATGATAATAAAGATTTGCCTTTTGAAAAAGAAACAATAAATAATTTGTCATTTGATAATAATAAAAAATTTACAATTAAAGAGTTTATTTCCATCATTGAACATCCTATTTATAGCAGTCATGATAAACAAGAGGCTATCAATAAGTTAAAAGAGCTCGCCAATAGCGATTCTGATGCTGCATACTATTTAGGTCACCTGTATGAATTTGGAGAATGGGTTGAGTTATCTGAAGAAAAGGCGCGTTTTTACTATAAAATCTCCATTTCAAATGATAATCATACTTTCTCTCAATACTCTTTGGCATTAATGTTAATTGATGGCAGAGGAGGAGATGTTGACTTAAATTATGCAGAAGAGCTACTTCTACAAACAAATGCTAAAGGGCATGCTCCATCAACGTACACATTAGGTTACTTGTATTTTATTAAAAATAACTTTAAACGTTGCATTGAAATCTTCTCAGTTGATGACTTCGAAAAGAATGAATACAGTGACTACCTTCTTGCAATATCTTTGATTAATACTCGTTCTGAAATTGAAAGAGCCATTGATTTAATTGAAAGATCAGCCAAAAAAGGACATGGCTATTCACATTTTACATTAGGCGAAATTTATCAAAGTGGACTTTATAACAAGAAGAAAGACATCGCTAAAAGTCATAAACACTATCAAATGGCAGCAAAACAAAATATACCTAATGCTCACTTTAAATCAATCATCCTAAGTATCGATAATCCTTTTCTAATTAAAAACAATGAATATGATTTAGTTAAAGCACTTGAGAAAGAGGATAATAAAGGCAATCCAGATGCTAGTTTTTATTTGGCTCGTATCTACGACCAAGGCACTATCATTCAACAAAATTATAAAAAAGCTTTATTTTGGTATATTAAATCAGCCAATTTAGGAAATAATACTGCTATGTATAACTTGGCAAGTATGTATGCAAATGGCGATGGTACAAGTGAATCCATTGAAAAAGCCCAATATTGGCTAAATAAAGCCGCCCGAAATGGTAATAAAAAAGCGATTGAAGTAATCAATAGTATTAACTAAGTACACACATAGTTAAAAATCATCAAAGACATAAGATGAAATAAAAAATCCATATTTAGAAAATATGGATTTTTTATTCGCTTAATATTATGTTAGTTTTTAATCATCAACTCTTATAGCAAATTCCATTACCGCTCTTTCTCCGGGCGCGACGGTTCCTACATTACCAATTATCGCGCCAGTGCTTCCATCACTGATAATATTGATTGAACCTTTGTCTATATTAGGAATTCCCCCAACCACTTTAAACGTTGTAAAAGCTGGCGTCGCGTCAGTTAATACAACTTCGTGTGCATCTTCTATTGCAATATTCTCAGCAGTTAAGCGGTAAAGTATGCACTCACCGGGCGCAACAGAGAACGAATTTAATGAATAAGCACTTCCTGCATCAACTATACCATCGCAGCCGGCATCCTTAGCCTGCTCTTTGATGATTCGCATACTTATGTTGGCAACAGTTGTGGAGTCAACCATTAAAATATCCCCACAGCTTACTGTTGCCGAAATCGACGAGTTATTGACTGTGTTTAATGGGACATTTGAATCAACTGTGACTTTTAAGAAAATAGTGACTTCCGTTAAAGGGGCAAAGTCCACTGTGGAATCAATCTTAGTATCATTACCATCGAACTCACCATTACCATTGCTATCTAAATATATCATTGATGTAAAACCGGGCTCTGAATCCAATAGAGAGAATGAGACGCCTGTGTATGTTTCTGCTGTATTGTTATCAATAATATGTTTATAGATGGTTGCTCGCCCTGGCTGGGTAACGCCAGATTGATTTGGTGTACCGATGACTAAACATTGGTCTCCTCCACCTCCTGGACCAACAATATTAATTAACTCAACGGAAACCGCAGTGAAAACGGTATCTTCAGCACCAGTAGAAGGGGAACTCACCTTAAAATAGAGGTTTTCAGTTGAGATACCTACCGTTTGGTCAATAGAAACTAGCGCTCTGATTTCAATGCTTTCATCAGGTAAGAGAAGAGGAATATTTGTTATTGGTGTGCCATTCGTGTCTGTATACACAACGGTAAAACCACTTGTTAATACCTTTGAAGAGAAAGGAATAACATTACTAAAATCTAATACATATGTATCTGCAACAGTCGAGGTATTGGTAATAAATATCGTAAACGTTGTGGATGTAGACGGGTTAGCTGTATTCGTAACGACAGCAGCCCCCTCGACACCGGCTCCATACCCACAGCCGTCATTCACATTATCACAGTTATTCTGTGTCGTTGATGATGTTTCAGAAGGATAATTTATTGTAATGTCGACAGTGCTTTGAGCAATCGTTGTTAATTGGTTACCCACTGTATCCGACTGAGAAGTATCACTCGAAGAAGTTGCTTGTAGTGCTACAAAATAGGGCCCACCACCAAATGAACCCGGTGGTAATGTAGCTGTAACGATAACTTTAGCACCACATTGGCTACCAGCCGCTGTAATCAAATAAGAAGGACAGGTTGAGCCAGCGGCAGGAATAACACCGGTATCGACTTTACTGTCACCGTCGTTATCGAGTAAAGGTACTACACCGTTACCGGCATAGATCATAAAACTTGTACCCGCAGGGAACGTGGATGAAGGTAAGAGTTCAAGATTAAATGTATCTTCATCATTACCTAAGTTCCAGATATAGCTTGTAAATGACACTCTAGAACCTTGCGCTGCATTGGCAACAGTCATTAGTTCATAGTTAATATTATCGGTTGCATTACAAGCCGTATCATTGGCACCACATCCCCCTGTATTCGCAACAACTGCATGAAGTGGTGTGATAGTAAATGGGACGGTATTGGTTTTATATTTATGTTGCTCGCTTGCTCCCACAATACCGTCATTGTCTTCATCGTAGCCAAACGTTACTTGGTTCGTTAATCTAGAGGCAACTAAGCCAGAATCTATCATTACCTCAAAACTTATCGTCGCCCTTTGATTTGAAGATAAGCCATCTAGAGTAAACGAAACTTTATCTTGCGAAAGACAAGATGGAGCACCTGCTATACATGATGTGAATGATAAATCACTATCTCCTTCGCTGACACTGCCACTAGATATATCACCAATTATGCCGCTGCTCAGGCTCCAAGTTACGTTCCCATTGAATCTCATTCCAACTGGAAGCTCATCACTTAGCATAATGCCGTTTGTCTGAGTCAATGACATATCGGTTAAACCGACATTACTATAAGACAATGTCACCACATATGGACCACTTGGAGAAGCCCCCTCATTTTGATTCATAGATTTGGTCATTTCTATGATCGGTAAATTTGTTACTGTCACTGTATCTGTATTAATCGCAGAACTCGCACCACCAGAAAGCACCGTTGTCGCGTTATTAGCAAATGACTGACTTGTTGCAGTAAAAGAAACGGTACCCGTATCTCCATTTGATGCACTCGGTGAAATAGCACCCAAAAGAACAACATGATAGCTTTCACCCGGCGCCAAAGGACCAATAGAAGATATTATTCCTAAGGACTCATCTTCTATACCATCATTATTTTCATCAGGATAAATAGCAATGCTCGTCATTGCTGTGCTAGAAAGAGACGTGGATAATGTAAAAGAATCTTCATCATTACCCGTATTGGTAATAATGTGATTAAATCTTACTGTACCAGAGGGGGCAACAAACTTAGTCTGATCAGCGCTAACCGTTACAGAAACAACGGGCTGAACGAATGTTTCAACTATATTAGAAGCTGTTGAACGAGTAATGTTATTGCTGTCTTTATAGGTCGCACCTACTTGGTTTTTAATAATCGTACCAGACTCGGTCAATGCATAACTAAGAGGACTCACAAAAAGATAAAATATTACAATTAGACCAAAGAAGTACCTTATATAATGCATATGACGTCCTCTGTAAAAATTAGTCAGATTGTTTTACTTCATACATCATTTCAACTGGATTAGAATCAGTGCCAAGTAAAAGAATTTGAACACGCCGATTAACAAAATTGGCATCTCTATCATTCGTTTTCAGGTATTTGTTACTAACCCCTGATGAAGTTACTACTATTCGAGTTCTCATAACGCCACTATCAATTAGATATCTCGCCACCGATAAGGCTCTATTTTGTGATAATTTATTGTTGTAATTTTTACTGCCTTCAGGATCAGCTGATCCAATTAACGCAACTTTCAACTCAATATTACTAAGCAATGTTTGCGCCACTTTATCTAACTTTAACTTATCACCATAATCTAATTGAAAATCATCAAAATCAAAATTAATCACACTGGGCCATTCGTAGTAAACACTATATAAATCTGAATCTAATTGAGATAAATCACCATAGTCGACGAATATCTCTTCTTCCTTAACACAACCGCTTTGAATTAGGAGAAAAGAAGAAAGAACTGATAGAAATAATAACTTCTTCATTCAGGTATTACCTCATTATTCACTTAGCCAACCAAACAGACTCTCATCAAGAGCGAACATAATATCGAAATAAAATCCATCTAAGTTATAACCCTGAGGGTCTAAGTCACTATCAGCAAATCCCATAAAATTATATCCAACGCCAAGACGAATATTTCTATAAATTATATAATTTGCTCCTATACCAACTGAATAACGTCGACTATCAAACCAGTCAGTTCCTAATATTCCGCCATGAACATCGAAATCCCAACGTGTACTAAAGTTATAAATTAATCTCGCATCAAGTATGGTGGATACAGAGTTATAATAATCATCGTAATATGAAAAATCTTCTAATTTAACTCCCAACCTACCAGATAATATCCAATCATTTGACCACTCAAGATTTTGATGAGCAGAAAAGATATGGGCTTCTCTTTTGTTTTCATTATCCTCAACTTTCCATTCATAGGATGTTAGAAGGTGATAATTATTCTTTAATCTTGGTCTGTAAGCAGCAGCGATACTTAAATGGTTATCCCAAGTATTCTTTGTCTCTTTTTTATCTACGTATCGATACTCTTCCCTTACTAAACCGCTCCAATCCTGATTTAAGCGTGTGATCCACGCACCAAGGAAACCGTAATAGTTTTCCTGATCACCACGTCTAAATTCCATTCTCCCTGTTGTTTTAAAATTAGGGTTACGTATATCAGCTACCCCCAAAGAAACGGCAAAACCTGACTCTTTATCCCCTTTTAAAACCTCTACATACTCAACAGATGGGTCAACGCTGATACCTGGAATAACTTCAAACTGTCCACGGTAACCGTTAGCCAGTTCCATCATTTTTCCGTTGCTAACGCCACGTTGCCTAAATTCGTTAAATGTACTGCCTCCATGCAGCCAATCTATATCAATACCAGCTGTAAACTGACTTGTTGTTCCACTACCTAAATTATTAATACCCGTTAGTGAATCAATGTATTCATATTGACTATAAACGCTTGCCTGTTTGTGTAATTGCCAATCTGCTTTTATATTAAAACGCTGTTTGCTCTTATGACCGAAGCTTCGTTCATATTCAGAATCAATACGACCGGGCTTATTAAATAAATCAAATGTTCGACCTAATCCTAAAATAGCCGTTGTATAACTTTCCGTTTGTTCTTCTGTTTTATTTTTTATATATCGACTACCTAATGTCGTTGTCCACTTAGAACCCAAAATTTTTGAATCGATATTTACTGCCACAGACTGTTGATAATCTTTAGTCGATAATTTTTCTGAGTGGCTAGCATTAATATTTAAATTCATTAATCCAGATAATTTTTGTCTATGAAGTAATTTAAACTCCTGCCTTCCAGCTACTACTGGTGCTGCAGAATTAGAGAAATCATCATCTGCATATGAGTATTCTAATTCAGAGAAACTGCCAGGGCTCCAATCGCGTTTTAATTTTAATTTATAAGCCATTGCATTTGAGACTTTTTTAGTCTCATCGATTGATGATATTGAACCAAGCATTTCATCCTCAGACAGCCTATCGTGTGATAAGGATGCGACGGATGCTTTGATCTCAGTTTTATTATTTATATTATAATTTACCCAAATACCTCCTAAGTGATAACCAGTAGAATCACTGCTGTTATATTCATAACTAAAGCCCGAATCAAAGTATGAATTAAACTTATAAAACCCGCGCGTACCAGCGACTTCATACTTTTCCCCGTCACCATCTAAATCATAAGCAATACGAATTTTAACTGGATTAAAATCCTCATCAAACATCGGGATGACCCTATTGAATCTGATAGCACCTGTAAAATAATCAATTGTGTAATCAAAATAACGTTTGAGAGATGTCTCTTTTATTATAAGACCCGGGTTATCTCTACTGTAAGTAATAAGGGAAACAATGTCAGAGTGACGAACTAATCGACCATCAGTTAAGGTATAATCCATTGCTGTACCATTACCGGGTACTTCCTCGACCTTATGCAAATCTTCTGCTTGTGAGGCATATAATTGAAGGCGAACGGGACCTTTATCAAATACGCCACTAAAACCATTAAGTATTTGGCTTGTTCTGGCTAAATCATATTCATATACACCGTCAGATGTACTGAAGTCACCCCACATTGCATAACTGCGATCTCTTTCGAGTTTAACGAATAATTTTGAATCACTTCTTGCATCATAACCCCTGATACTTGCGTCACCGGGAGCAGGATAGTAACTATCAGGTGAAATTTCTCTTTGTAACGCTACATCTTCTTTTGCCGAGTCATAGCTTAATGTTAAGTGTAAATCTCCTTTAATATTACCTTTCATGAAAATAGCGGCTCTTTCATCGTCAGAATAATGTTGATTTTCAAAACCCTCTTTTTGTGAAGACGGTACTAAACCTGAAAATTTACCATATTTACCAGTATAACTAAGTATACCGTTAACAAATAAAGGTCGACTTGCTGCGACTTGATAAATATCTACAACATCTTCAAGCGCATTGAGCTCTGCTTTAACTTTTATTTTTCCTGATTCGTTACTACTACGCAGATAGATCGTTTTTACCCCATTAATTACTCGAACCTGATGACCATTAATAGACGCTTGGATATCTGGTTCTAACCAAGGCAATCCCATATCATTATTTAACGTTACAAAGTAAATACCCCGCGCTAAATTTCCAAACTCATCGGTTAATTTTAATGTTATTGGTATTGCAGATCGTCCACCATCAGCCTGTAATGATGTTTCATCTAAAATTAATTCTATATTTTTCGCTGATTTAGGGTGACGAAATTCCTTTTCTAACAATATCCTTTCATTACCAAAACTATCCATTGTTTTTATTTGGGCAAGGTTTGTTCCATCAGTAAGTTCTACCCCATACCAAGCTAATATTTGGGCCCTTTCCTTTTTATTGATAATACGTTCACCAAGTTGGGTGTCATCAACTAGATCACCATTAATGTATAAGCTAGGGTTAACATCACCTCTAATTACAACAATAAAACGACCATCATAACTATATTCGCCTTTTGGCCAATACCATGTACCTTCTTTTGCTTCAGACTGAGTAATCGTTTTTACTTCTTCCTGAGGTAGAGGTACTTTATCTTCTATAAGATTATCAATGTTTAATTTATCGTCATCTAAAATACGATCATATAATGTTTCTTTTGGTTTATTCTCAATATTATTTTCAATCAACTTTTGGCGTAAATTAATTAAATTTTCTTGATTGTGACTAAAACCAATTCTTACTCCAACAACATCATTAGAGACTGGATAAATATATGATTTCTTTTTTATATTACGTGGCAGTTTATTGATGAAATTTTCAGCTTCTATCTGATTGCCTTCAAATGTTTGCAGGGCATAACCTTTAAATGAAGACAATTTTGATACACTCTCGTTTTTATTATCACCCTTATTTTTAGGCCCACTGACAACACCAGATACTAAATCTGACGTGTTTACCTTTTTCGACGTTGTCTTTTTATTACCATTACTTTTTATTTGTTCTTCAAATAACCAGTCGCCATTAATATTTTCATTTCGCTTCTTAAGTTCCTCATAAATTTCTTCTTGATTATCTGTAGGGCATGGGCTAACAAAATCTGCCTTGTGCATTTCCCCCCCCATGAGATCAATGAATTGAGAAAATGGTACTCCAGCATTTCTACTTCCATTTACTGATAGTTCAATATCATCTGGTAATGTTTCTCTATCAACTTTTAGTACGTGATTTCCGGGGTTAATACCAAACATTGAATACTGACCATTTTCATCTGTGATAACATAATCACCCGTTTCTAAATATATTTTTACTCCACCAATCGGCCAGATATCACTTTTCATTAACTTATTACATTTGGCATTAATAAATACACGACCAAAAATGATACCACTGTCGGACATCACGCCTGTTTGAGAAGGGATGATCTGATAATTATCGACATTTGATGTGATTAGTCCTCCACCAGCCATCGAAGAGGCTTCGGCATAGGCGTAATTAATTCCATCAGAATCAATCGCACCTGCAGATAACTGTAAGACGTAATCAAGCGTATATACACCATAAGTAGGCTCAAAGTTTACCCCTTTGAGCTCTCCAATAGAGAATGTGTAAGTGTCTTTATTTTCATTCGCTATTGGATCATCTATCTTAACCTCGTTTAAACGAGCACTGCCTTCTATATATTTAAATCCATAAGGAATCTTATCAATAATTTTAGCATTATAGAGTGAGCCGTCAGGTAAGGTATTATTTACTATTATTGTATATTTAACAAAGCTACCAACTTCAGCTGTTTTTTTATCTGCCGTTTTACTTAACGTTAATTTTCTATCGACAATTCCTGGATCAATCGGAATATCGAATTGATTTACTAATGTACGACCTCTAATTTCAAAGATACCTGAATCAGCAATATTTTCATTACCAAAAGGACCATAAGACTCAGGCTTAACATTAAAAATATTAAATGTATTAATATCTGTATAATTAGAAGGCCACGTAAATCCTGTAGGAGGATCCACAGAAATAAAATAATATTCATTATCGGACTTAGTTAATTTAGGATATAATGCAATACCATTTTCATTCGTCCTCACTGACGCAATAGGAGCCTTATAATTATCAACATTAGGCGCTCTTACTTTAGCATCAGGGGCGGAACCATTTGTTGTTTGATAAAAATGTACATCTACATTTTCTACAGGTTTAAATGTCGTTGTATCAAACACAGTGAACTCTGGGCTTATTTTAGCGGTGGTATCCAAAATAATTTTTGCAGAGCCACGACGCATAACATCTAAGTAAAGTACGTCATCCGTTTCTGATTTAATTTCACAATTTTCCGCCGTAGTCCCCTGAAGAAAATCTGCGTTAAAATTAACCAATGCTGTTATTCCTGACACTAAGTCTGAGAGCGCCGAAAAACCAGAACCAGCTCCTGAAGGAACCACACTACTATTGACATCATCCAGGCAGTGATCTTGTTTAACACGAAGAAAATCTTCATCAATCAACGATGCATGAAGCGGTATAATACTTCTAAATATGCCTGTATTGGCACCTGTTTCAGCAAACATCCAATGAAAAGAATCTTTACCTTTTTCAGTTCTTACCATGATTGGATAGTGAGAACTTTCTGGACCAATAATATCGATAACCGAACGATGCATATTGGCTTCTACTAATTCAATACGCGCACTAATTGCATCAAGCTTTACATGAAATTCTTCCGTTTCTTTAACAAAATAAAAATCGTTATCAATATAGTGATCATCATCAGAGTGTCTCACTAAAACATTTTGACTCGCTGCAAACAATTCAGGGTTAAACAATTGAAATCTAATCACTTGATTATTATCAGGGTCATTCGAAAATGAAGAGCTATCATCAAACAAGGTATTACAAACTTTACTGCTTTGAGTCACAATGTTTTCAGAATCAGAGATCTCAGCTTCTGCTCTAGAGTAAACTTGAAGAGGGCTCAAATCACCACGTGGTAAAATAGTATTCGCTTCTAGATAGTAGCTAAAGTGTCCCGACTGCCCAGGTTTAAGGTGATCTGGTGATACAAGAAAACCTATCTTTTCTACATTACCGTCACCATCCCAAGTACCGTAATCATGCCAGTCTAAGGTTTCATTTTCTTGTTCTAGTAAGAACGTATTATTAATCCCAACAACGACAAGTCCTCCATTAAACACGCCGTTTGAATTAGGCATAGTGAAATTAATAGGTGCATGATCTCTTAGTGGAGTCCCGTCATCATTAAGTTTATCTTGCTTTAACCGAACATTGGCGGGAAGTGTTACCGTAATTAATACACCGGTCACATATGATGAAAGTAATTGACCCGCTTCATTTTTGGTAAAAACGAGATAACCGTCAGAGGATACATCAGGTAATTTATTCCCAATACTATTATAATGAACGATATATTCCATATCGCCAAGTGGACCAACATGTTGAGAACAAATAGGATTATTATGAATAGTTAGATTAATTACTGAACCATCTACAACAACAACCTTTATATTACTAAACTCTGATTTATTATTATTACCAAGTGAAACAATATTACCACTTAAGTTATAAAAATCTCCTTCGACAGCATGACTTGGAATCGATATTACGTAAAGTAACGCTGTTATTTCATCAACACCAAGAATAGACGTTATATAATTGCCATCACTGTCTTTTTTTAATTCATTTTCGCCAGCATCAAGAATACCATTGCCATCAAAGTCATTATATATTTTAACTTCACCTGAATTAAATGAGTATATATCGCCATTATCTCCTGGAGAGTTAATTACATTAACCTTATAACTATCTTTTGTATTACTGGTATTTCTAATCGTAATAGGTATATTAATCGTTGTTCCTGCTGCTGCTAACCTTTGGCTATTTTCATCTTCAACATCACTAAAGTCAGTTATTAATTCGAAATCATAAACACGCGCAACAGTAATTGTCGAAAAATTAGAAATAACCGAAATGTTTGTTCCAGATTCTGGATCAAAATATGTTATCTGCGATTGATGCGTGATTCTTGTCCCTGCAGGAGTAAGAGCAGAGACATAGAAACTATTGCAACATAGAATGAAGATAACTAATAACTTAAAAATAGTTACCACATAATAGGATGCCATTGCGATCTCCAAGGGAAAAAGAAAAGGGCTTATTAAACGAATTAGCAATACGCTTAATAAGCCCCCCTACAATCGTAGGGAGGACTTTATTAATGTGATTTAATCAACGGTTACTGAGAAGTGACTGATAACTTTATCACCAGGCTCAAGTGTTCCGATGGTATAAGTAACACCAGAACCACTAACTCCTTGAGTTATGGTACCTGCTGTATGGCTTGTAGCATCAGGGTTACATAGAGGACCTAAGTTATCTGACGTTAATGAATATGTACCAGCACCAAATAACACAGGAGTAGTTATTGAGTTACGACATGACTTAAGCTCACCAACATTTGCACCTGTAAGATCGAGGAACGTGGTGTATTCGGTTAACTCGTCCGTTACAACTACATTAAGTGCATCATCTGTACCTTCATTCACTGCAACAAGCTTCCAAATAATACATTGACCAGGCTCGACAAGCGTAGAATGTCTTTGTTGGAATCCACCATCGCTATCTGGAATCGAGTCGCAATTTGCGTCAAGATCTACATATTTGTACAAGCGTAGCTGACCTGCAATAACTTCTGAGTTATCTTCAGCCTGTGCGGTAATAGTTGGAGCAGAAACGACGACAGCAGTAAGTGTTGTCTTATTCACAGTACCCGCAGTTGCATTAGTTGGGGCAAATACCGTATTCAATAGAGGAATACTTTCACCCGGTTCTAACTGGATATTTGGCTGTAAATCAGTACCGTCACTTGCGTCACATTGCACTTCAACAGCAATTGGAGCACCACCATCCATTGGCACAACATTAATGGTTCTATCACCTGTATCACACAAGTTACCAATCTCAATAGGTTGGCCCGTATCGTTATCTAATATAGTTAACGTATTATCAAAGCCATCTGCTGCTTTATCGTTAGCAGAATCTAATGTGATGTATTCTCTTGTGTTACCAGTGTTAGATAGGAAGTGTTCATATGCAATACCACCACCAGCTTCAATTTGGTTTGACAGTGTAGTAGGCGTGTAATCAATGCTCGCAATCGTACGAATATCAATTGCTTCTACTTTAATGTCTGTCGCACCAGAACCTGCTGAGGTTACTTGGATATAAATAATGTAATCATTATCGCCATCACTATTTGCATCTATTGCACTTGCTTGCTCACCAGCAGCAAACGGTAACGCGGAATCATTTGCTTGTGCACGAGCATAGATTGGATCCAGTGGAACGGTTATTTCTGCCGTTAATACTTGTGTGCCATTGGCTGGAATAGGAGGTGTGGTCGTAATGACAGTATTAGTACCAAGAACATCTACAGTACCATCTGAATCGGTATCGATACCTGCATCTTTAAACACAATAGTCCAGTTTGTTGGCATATCCGCAAGCCAAGCTGTACCAGCTACGTCATAACTACCGCCAGTGGTTAGTGTGAATGAATCAGGACTGCCTCCTTCGTTCGTAATATATACTGTCGTTGTCAACGTTTGACCAAGTTCTGCATCATTAAATACAGTGGCGATATCAGCAGGATCTAATGTGCCATCTGTTACATCGACAGGATCCACATTGGTTGTAGGATTTGGCGTAATTTGTTGGTTTGCCACATCAACCGTTGGTGGTGATACCGTAGTCAAACTTTCAGTTTTCGATGCTGAAATTGTTGGATCATTTGTAGACGTAATGGTTGTTGTTGCATTAAATGGTGCAGTTGAATTATGAGCATCTGGTGGTAAGCGAACAACAACACGTATTAGCATTTCATTACAGTTCAACGTTATTCCATCTTCAGTTCTTGCTGCATCGGCAAGTAAACCTGAATTTAAACACGTTGCGGATGGGACAGGTCCAGTATCAGGAATACTATTGCTGTTGTTATCGACTAACTGAGCAGTACCTGTTGCATTCCAATAACTAAACGTTGTGCCAGCAGGGAAACTGTTACCTGGGTCACCTGGTGCTGGTGTGGTAACATCGAACATATCAATTTTGTTACCGTTGTTCGCCACTTTGTTATAAAGGAAGAACTCGCTGCCAGTCGGTGCTGTCGTGATAGTTTGAGTATCATCAACAGTGTTATCGTCATCACCACCTAAACCACTTGTACTTGTTGTCCCCGTATCGGACACATCAACACCTGTGGTTGTTTCTGTGACGACTTCTGTTGGATTTGAAGTACTTGGTGGAGGACTTGTTGGATCAGCACACTCACCCGTATCTACTGTATCACCATCACCGTTTAAATCTGAACAGGCATATGCACTGTTTCGAACGACCACATCACCATCAACTATCGCTGGTGAATAAGCAACATAGAAGGTCATTGACACAGAGGTGAAAGAGGGTAATTCGGCATCGACAGCGTATAAACCCGGAATATTATCATCTATTGCATCACCATCAGAGTTGACATCAGTACCGCCTGCAATAAGGCTCTCACCACTTGCCTCTGTTGAACCATCTTGGTCTAAGTCGACGCCATGACTCGTTTCGTCAACAATATTTGCAGCATAAGTGGTCGTTGTATCACCATATGCAGCAAAGAGACCATCAGATATCGGGTTATATTGTGTCAATGTCGCTTGGCCTTGAATAATGGCAGTATTAGCTGGCTGACCATCAAAAATAGTCACATTATCAGCGTTTGTATTACCATTGTTCGCTACCGTTACAACATACTCAATTAACTCTACTGGATGGTCAGTGGTTGCATCATTATCCAGATCCAAGCCAAATGAACTTTCTGTATAACCTAGACCCGTTAAGTGAGTTGACGCCTTATTGATATCAATTACAGCATTATTAGTTACTGTAATTACATCGGCGTTAGTACCGTTAGCAGAGTCATTATTTGTACCTACATCAGTTACAGAATCTGTAACTGGAGTACTAACTGCACCCCCAGCATTATGCGCTTCAGCCGTTAAGGTAATCCCTAAGGTATCACTCATATTCGCTGTTGCAGGTACACCCACACCAACGATCAAGTTCATTGTTTCACCAGCGAGTAATGTAATGGTATCGCCGCTTGTGAATTCTGTTTCACCTGCATCTGGTGTACCATTTGTGTTAGCGTCATCAAACAGTTTTAATGTCACTGAATCTATGGTGTCGGTACGACCATCTCCTGCAGGTAAACCATCAGCAAAGGTCAATGTATAAACATCTTGACCATTACCGGTGTTAGTCACCACGTGAGGGATGTAAATGGTAGAACCTGGAGCTGCAGATACATCGTTATCTGTTTCGATTGTTGCACTATAGATTTGTTGTACCGTTACAACTGATTCGTTCGAAGAGGCTCTGTATGTATTACCAGCGGCATCTTCATACGTTACGGTTGCTAAGTTTTTAATATCAGTTCCGGCTGCCGTGGCTGCAAGGGCTTGACTAGACAAAGCACCTGCACCTACTGATATTAAACCCGCAGCAAACCACGTCATTATGGGTTTTAGTTGCGTATTCATGTAGTATTTACCTTTTAGGTGTTAATTGATCTTCGTATTACTTAGCTAATCCCTTGCATCCGCACGGGCCTCAACTTTGATTATTTAACCTCGATACGATAGGTGTATATCTGTTGCTCTGATGCTTTAATTGGACTTTCAGGAATCCAACGCACATCGGTATATTTCTCTGGTGGTATAATGACCTCCACTTTTTTACCATCTTTCATTATTTCGCGTTTAACGGGCTCAGTTTCGAAAGTGCTACCACCATCAATACTGACCAAGAATTTAGATGCAATAATGGTTTTACCGGTATTACCTACATATTGAGTATTTTCAGGGATTGGACCGGTAATAACTAAACCAGATAATGATTGATCACTATGATTTTTATAAACCAGTTGATATTCAACTGTATCTTTAGGTGAAACTTCATCAGCAGACTTTAATAACTCTTTACCATTTTTATCAACTTCTATTAAATAGGCATTCATTTGACTTGTTAGCGGTTGATTAGCAGAAGCAGAAAACGCAAGTGCTAAATTAAGTAAAAAAATTAATATTAAGTTTTTCATACTTACTCCATTTAAATATAAAAGACACAATGTCAGGAAAGCATCATGCTAATCGCATGCCAATAAATAAATCATTATTTTTCAGTTAATTAAATTAAAGTTAATATAATGGCTTCGCATATTGAGAATAATTACATTATTTTTATATATAAAATAACCTCCTGAAAAAAATTAATAGCTATATATAAATAATATTAGATAAACTGAATTTATTAATACCATTTTTAAGAAAAAATAATATTATTATTCAATAGAAACTTTGTATTTTAATGTGCCTATTTGTCCTGGTAATAAGTCGCCTGTAAGCGTCCACTGAATTTCACCTTGATATCCAACGGTATTAGTGCCGTGTGTTGTATTTACGACACAACTTAATTCAGAAGAAGAACAATTTACTGGTTCTGAGAGTTTCGTAAATGGTGGTGTATTCTCATAAATTACGATATCTCTTATTGGGCCTGTACCACTATTTCTATAAGTTATCTCATATTCAAGAATATCTCCGGGCTCACCATTATTAATTAATAATGGTGAGTTATCTTTCGATATATTATTAACTGTTAAAGATAAACTTAACTGACCAGAGCCTGCATACGTTATTTTAGTCGTATCTTCTACCACAACTTGTTTAGTTAATTGAGGAGAAACACCTGCTAATTCAACACTTGCATTTATTTTGTATGCATACTGAGTATTAAAATACGCATTCGCAGGAACAAAAACACGACTAATTAAACATACATCAGTCAAACCTGTATAAAGTATTGCTGAATTTAAAATAACTTTATTATCGATATTATTTATATTTCCATCACAATTTGTATCGTAATAAAGAGTAATATTCCAACCACTAGAGTCTGTGTACCTACTGTCTTTCTCAATGGTAAATGTAACATTCGCAGATGTTGCTAATTTAAAACGATGAGGGAATAAAACGGCTTTGTTTGGTTCAGTCTCTTTAAATAGATTTTCAGTCAACGATGGCATTGCGACTTTACCAAAATTTAGCCCTGCTACATCATCACCCGCAAAAGCATTCACTGACATTTGTCCATCTTGATTACTTGTACTAGTAACTTGACTTACACCTGTAATATTGGCTTCACTCACCGCAATCCATCTTGATTGAGGCACCACATTTAAAATTAAATTCTTACCTGAATAATCTACACCCAATACAAAACGGTAATATCCATCTCCGCGAGTCGTTTTGGTTGATATGATGTCACCAGTTGTAATACCTGCAACTCCACTGTCATTAAACGTTACCGTTACATCAAAATCACTGAGGCCACTTTCACCACTATCTTTAATGCCATCATGAGCCGTACCACTTGAAACACCATTATCATCAAATATGAATCCACTTAATACGATACGATTAAGTAATTCAAAGACGTGATCTTCTACTTCGCCATCATTCGCCTCTCCCGTCGGCGTATTACAATTTGATGGTGCAGAGCAGAACCTAATTCGCATCGTCGTTTCACCGCTATACCCATTAGCACTCGCGGCATCAAGATCAATAGAAACAGAATTGGCACCAGCATTAAAATAACTATCATTAACAATCTGCTCATTTGCATCGTCAAAGTCATAATCACGATTTAAGTCAACCCAAACATTCACATAGCCAGCCCCGACAAGAGGAACATCGATATTAGTTGGTGTTTCAACAATAATTGGTGAAGGAATAGAAAGCTCTTCATCATCCAATGCATGATAATTATCCCCCGTTGCCTGAGCGCTTACTTTCGCTTCAAACTCTGGATCGATATTTGTCCCTAATAAGAAGTCTCCAATACCATCAGGCACATTTGAGTTGTCTGTGTTATTTATATTATCAACGTATAAATGAGATGCGGTCGGGTATTGACTATCTCCATCACTGAAATCTTTTGACTGATAACACCCTGCAACATCAGAATTTACTTGGGAACTGGTATTCAATTCTTTTTGGAATGTCACAGCAGCGGTAGGCACATTAATTCTATAAACAGCTGATATATCTGAACTATCTATTGTATTATCATTATTCGTGTCATGATTACCACCATTGGTAAATACATACAAATTGGTCATATTATCCATCACCAACGCTTGTGTTTGTAAGTTACCACTTCCATCCACTGTCGGTGACGCCAATCCATTGAACTGTAATGAGGTTCGACTTACATCTCCTGATGTTGTTATTTGATATAAATACCCTGCCACAATATCTACGGCATAAATATGATGACGAATACTATCAACCGCAATATCATCGCCAGCAGAGATCCCTGTAATACCTCCCGTGAAGTTGAAATCAATGACTGACATCTCTTGCGTTGCAACATCGATCCTTATTATCGAGTGCCAAGCAGGGTTCCATACATATAAGTATTGGTTATCAGAAGACATCGCACCGGCAGTAGGACTAGCAAGAGCAGCTGTACTGAAAGGATTCCCTTTAGAAATAGCAACAGAGTTGCCATCAGATAGCTGAATATCAATATTGCTATCACCGTAAACATAACCTAAATCAACGACATTTGTAGCCGAGCGATCGGTAACAAAAAGATGCAACTCTTGCGTAGTCGTATTCTCAAACACGCCGTAAATGTAGCCATTGCTTGTATCAAAACCTATGGCATTAAGCCCAGAAATATTTGACTGATTAATCACCGTTAATGGTGATTCTATTGCTGTGGTATCTAAAGGATTATTAGCCAAGTTGAGTCGCTCAAAAATGTAATTTGAGCTAACAAAACGCGTTTGAAGTGCTGTGTCACAGGTACTATTACTTGATAAGGCATAAAACAGGAATCTATAGTCCTCTACTTCGCCAATATCCACAGTACTATCGATTCGATCACACGCACTTGAGTCACATACTCGAATCCTAAAGAAGGAATACCCATACGTAACATTGCTAGGAACTGAGACACTAAAGTTATTTATTCCATTATTAGCATTAGTACTGCTTATAACTTTCTCGCCAGAATCATCCCAATCACCATCACGATTAAAGTCAAACCAACCATATAGGTGAATAGGATTTGCTTGCGCCACAGTATCTGCATTGACGGTGACAGTCACATTAATGACTTCGCCAGCTGCGGCAAAAGGTACACCATCAATTTCAGAGACAGAGAAGGTGACGCCATCCTCATCATCCAAATTGGTAGCATCATCAGCAAGTGCTATAGGATTTTGATAACTGCCTAAATCTGTATCCCATTGAGCCCCTAATCGTAAATCAATTTCTCCATTATCGTCATCATCAGACTGAACATGTGCAGCGCCATTATTCGAATAAGTCGTTGTATAGTCACCGACTCCTGTTGATGCAGAAATATCCGGAGCGTCACCAAGATCGGGGCCCAACACAACTGGAGCTTTAGTAAAGCATGCTTTTTGTAGGTTCCATGCCGCTCCCGTACTACCAGAGAATCCGAATCGCACTTTATCTTGATTATTAAAGTGACTGACAAAATCAAAAGTAACGTTTCCTATCTCAACACCATCTAAATAATACCGGAAGTT
Source organism: Photobacterium sp. GB-72 (assembly GCF_003026095.1). Lineage (NCBI taxonomy): Bacteria > Pseudomonadati > Pseudomonadota > Gammaproteobacteria > Vibrionales > Vibrionaceae > Photobacterium > Photobacterium sp. GB-72. Next base: position 25,376 of record NZ_PYNV01000005.1, read on the forward strand.
ATTCGTTGCAGGATCCCAATAAAACTGTGTGATGTGGTATCTGCCATCTTCTAGTTCACCGGTTAATGCTCCAGTCGCAGTAGGGCCACCAACCGCAACAGGATCCATCAATGTAATAGCATCATTACCCGAACTTAAATCACCATTTAGATAGACCGCGGTATGATCAATATAATTTGGCGTACCGCCAGCAGTACTCAGATCGTCATTGTAGCCATTACCTGCATTATCATAAGTGTCAAATTCAAAAATAACCGATGGACTTATTGGACCATCACCTCCAGGGCCAACACCTAGTAATCCCCCCCATGAACCGACGGCGTTGAAACCACGGGAATCCGTTGTCATGATAAAAGTCATGCCATCGGCACCGGCTTCTATTGTTCCAGTACCAGCATTACAGCCGCTGTTACATGATCTGTCTCCTAGGTAAACTGCCAATTCAAAATATTGCGGAACACCAAGATCAATGAGGTCGTAACTCCACAGATAACCACGCTGACTTATTGTTTCTTCGGTAATAATGTACTCGTTAGTTGCCGCATCGAGTTTAGCGTCCCCTCTTTCTTCAACCATGGGTGCTACACATATACTAGGCTGTACTGTTGTAACTACTGTTGGAGTTTCTGTGTCGCTATCATTTGAAGAAACAGTATCTTGTATTTTCGCAGAAAGCACCTCGCCCACAAGAGAAGCTGGCGATGTTGTTTTCGTAATAAACCTTAATGTCGCATAGTCATCAAAACCGACACCAACATTACCGAGATTTAATTGTTTAGTTGATTCATCATAAATACCTGGCGCCAATTCAGTTTGGCCATCACCTTGATAAGCTTTTATGAAAATATAATCATCAGGAATTGTCATTTGTAAGATAACATCACGCACAATAAATGAACTGTGGTTTCTGACAGACACAACAAGATTAAAAGGAATACCATTAGTGACTGTTTGACCAGGATCAAGTGCCAACTCTACTTCAATATCCCCTGTAGGCATCAAAGAAATGGCATGATCTTCAACCTCACCTGAAGCAGATAATAAACCTGTTGGCATGTCACAGTCTGAGCTGGTCACACAGGTTCTTAAACGGATGAAACTATCAACAGGCTGAACATGTGCAGGAACAGGGAGCGTTAATTGCACTGAACTTGCTGATGTTGAAATGGTAGAAGTAGATAGGGTTTCGTCAGAGAAGGTACCATCACCGTCAAAATCGATCCAAGCATAGATATGGCCAGAAGACGAAGCAGGCGTAACGGGAATATTAAAGGACAATGCGTTCAATGAACTATCAGCACTAGAAGAATCAAGATACCCATAAAATGTTGGCTTTGTTAACGCATGCTCATCATCTGAACCTGCATTATCATCACCGTCTGCACTCGTCGATGCAGCAGCTTCAGTTTCATGGTCGGAACTTCCACTACCAATTTGCGGTAAACCACCATTTGTTACGTCATGCATTGGCCCACCAGAAGCAAATAATGTGGCGTAACTATCTGGTGCATCAGCAAAGTCAGTTAAGAATTGAGCATTACGGCACATTGCAGCATCACTACCTATATTAGGATTTAATGCCGCGATATTATCTTTAACTAAGTATCCTGTAATCGACGTTGCAGAAGAGCTTGAAACAGGAAAACGCCAGATTTCTTCATTATTGTGGTCATACATATAAAGTACGCCCTGTGCATCAAAGAAAAGGCCTGTGACATTGCTTGGGGTATTTGAAGTAATTAACGACGATGTAACCGTATAATTAGAGAAATTAAAGGTTAAACGGTAAGCATCGTTATTATTACCCACAGCAAAGGCAACGTTACTATTGGTTGGATGAAATGCGATATCTTGGAAATTGATCGCACTCGATAAACTAGTGGTCCCTACCACTGACAAATAATTAGCACTTTTTGAATCAACATTAATGAAGCGAACATTTGACTGATCATCGATTACAACCAATATATCATCGTCACTGATATCACCTGCAACGTAATCCCTTGCAGAATCTAACCCAACATTCACGCTGAATATTTTATAACCAACCGAATCAACCGCAACTACGTGTTGAGTCGCTATATCTATACCAAATATTCTGTTCTGTTGAACACTAAAGCCAAACGCATCGTAATCATTATTACTTGAACTTGTTGCCGTTACAGATGCAGTAACGGGATACAATTTAGCAAAATAGCTATTTGCACCTGAAGAGAAACGATATGGGTTAACAAATGCCTCTGAAGGACAAGTTGAAAAAGCATTACCTAACAATTTATCGCCAAAATTAATCTCTTGATCTGAGGTAACAGTGCCTAATTCAACTTTGTTAGGCGAGGTTGAAATAAAGCCGCTACTGTCTCCTATCTCGCTAGAAGGAGAAGGAGGACAGGCTGACGTACCACTGGATGAGGTTTCATACACATCATAATCATTACCGAATGTAATATCGAAACTGTAAAGCCCATTGGCATCGGTTGATTCGTATTGACACGTATTAGTCGTTTTATCATGTAAGGTAATCAATACATTACTGATACCTGACTCTGCCCCACCACTCGGTGATTGGTCAGAGTTAACATCACTATAAACTTTTCCAGAAACAGTTAGTTGCTCACCAATAGTAATTGGATAATCTTCTACTTCTCCGTCAGTGGCAACAAGGTGACTAGGTGTAATATTGCCTTCTGGATATTGACACTCATCTTCAACAGAGCAAACCCTAAAACGTAAATAACTTGCTCCTAAACTTACAAAACATACGATTAACTGGTCAGTTAAAGTAACTTCTCTCACTCTTGATCCAGAAGAGAAGTCTTCTGTATGACGGAACCAGTTATCACTAGTATTGAATTCACCGTCTCTGTCAAAATCTATCCATGCATTGATATACGCTGTTGATAAAAAGTCATTGTCAGCGGTGACGGTAAACGTTATATCTTGTCTTGTACATTTAGGTAAATAGAAAGGACCGGCATATCCATCATCACTGCTGTCAGTAAATGAAGTCGTTGTACCATTATCGGCGTTCCAAATACTTCCTAATTTGATGTTAACCTGACCATCACCATCACTATCCGCTTTACGGTGCATAGGAACAGGGTCGCCATCTTGTGTCCATATCGAGGCATAATCACCCTGTGTTTTGGTGTAAGTATTAGTATCTGTGGCATCACCAAAGTCATATTCACTACTTTGGATGTTCATCCTTTTATCTTCAACTTCCCCATCATCAAGGTGGCCAGTAGCATTTAAACTACCACCTGATGGACATGAATCGGTTGAACATATTCTTGAACGAATAAATACATCACCCGTCGAATTGTAAAGTGGCACTCTGTAATTAAGAAAATATTTGTTGTAAGTGTCACTTGTTGTAGGTAACGCTCTTTGTTCAGCAAAAAGGACTTCGTCAGTGTCAAATGTCCCACTTTGATCCCAATCAATCCACGTTTTCATGATATAAGCAGTGGCAGGGTGACCGGAGTTAGTATCTATACCAGCAGTAAATGTTAGCTTAATCGCATCCCCTGCATAAACATTGGTAACTTCAGGTAAAGAGTTATCCGCTAATATTTGCTGAATTGAAATGCCATCTTCGTCATCTGTACCATTAGTATCATCCGCTGTTGCTGTAGCATTTTGCAGAGTTCCGCTGTCATCATCCCAATTGGTACCAAGACGAAAATCAACCACTCCATCTACATCAGTATCTGAAATTTTATGTGAAGGGCCACCACTACCGCTTGTTGTTTGATAATTACCTGCGCCAGTACCTGCACTGGTATCAGGAGCATCACCAAAATCTAATTTAGGTCCTTCAATTGAAATTTTATAATCTTCAACCTCACCACTTAATGCTCTGCCTTTCGGTACTTGGCAATCATAGGACTCCTCACCAATAATACCTCCTAAACAATTTCTTACCCTTAAATATGTTTCACCTAATACTGCTGTTTCTGGAACTGAAACAGCAACATTAATTGTTCTAATCGCTCCTTGCCCTGATTCTGTTAGTGAATGAGATATCGTACCGTAGTTAGTTAAGTCACCAGTGAAGTCATTATTGTTATCCCAATCAATAAACAACGCCCAATCAACTTCGCTCGCAGTAAAATAATTTAGCCTGTAAGTAATAGAAACATTAATTGTCTCACCCGCAACAAAAGTTGCTGGTAATGTCACACCATCTTCATCATCATTACCACAGCCACCAAAAGAAATGCCTGTAGCCCCACCGACCACTGCAGAATTATCATCGACATCAGCATTAGCATTACCTGTCATATACTCCTCAGAGTCCCAACAAGAGCCTAAAGTAAGAGCCGGTTCAGAATAATCATTTGACATAGAGGATCTGAAATGGTGCATAGGGCCATTTGACTCATCTGCAAAGTCCGCAACATTGGCATCAAATGGGGCATCACCTAAATCAAATGGTGAGCGTAAACTAATTTTATAATCTTCAATTTCTCCAGCAGGCTGCACGCCCGTCGAAGTTAAAATTTTCTGCCCCAGTGAATCGGTTGTATAAGTACATGATGAGTCGCAAACACGGACTCTCATATAAGTTTGAAGGGTATCTACATTATGTGAGTAAAATGGAATAGTGAATGCCTGAGAAACGGTATGTGGGCTTGAAGCGCTATCTAAGTCAGCAACGAGAACCGTTGTAAAATCACCTGTTTTTGTAAAATCGATACCAACTTCTAAGTGTTTATCTGTATCGGTATTTTCAAAGTGTACATCAACATAAAAAGTATAAGTATCACCTATCCATAAAGTTTGAGACACCCCAGGGTTATCCAAAACAAGAGTGTCTCCAGTACTATGTCTGTGTATTCGAATACTGCCTTCATTTTCATCACTTGTTGTACAATTATTGAGATAGCCTAAACTCGTGTCATCTGAATTAGCTAAACTATTTGGAGAAGATTCATCTTCTGCATCCCAACATGGACCAATACGTATATCCTGAACACCGTCATTATTTTCATCTTTAAATTGGTGGGCAGGACCATTTGAGGACAACATCGTTGCATAAGATGGCCATACAGTGGAATTATATTGTTGATCTGGCGCATCCCCCAAATCAACAGGCTCATACCCATCTAAAACATCAAAGACAGTGATAAACATATGATAAGGATCATCTATGTCACCTTTTCCATCACCATGATAACTGTTTCCCGTATCTTCGGCTCGTGGGTAATCGTCACCCTCATCATAAGCGGTATAGTTTGGCCAGTATTTGATGGTACTTCGATTAATATTACTTTCAGTATTATTTTGACTATCAAGCATTGAATGGTCATCGTAAAACTCTATCGGATTCCCAGCGTTAGCACAGTTATTTTCCCATTTAGTGAAATCATGCCACCATTCATTATGGGAACCTTCCCCATTAAAGCTCCACCCCACATGACGACCAGCAACAAGTGCGCGAACAGAACCGTTTACATTTATCTCATGAGAAATACGATTATTTGAACATTTCACCGTTCCCCTTGGTATTGGCCCTTCTATGTCGTGACCGCCTCCCATTGTGCTATCCCAAGACCAATTAAGATTTGCCATCGTACAATAATCAGTATCCATTGCTTGGTATTCAAAAATATAGAACGACCACGGTATCGTTTCACCCGCGGGTATATCACGCCCTTCGTTAAAAAAACAAAACTTCCAGCGCATATCACCGTGATTTGAATGTCCTGCCATTGATGGCAAGACGCCACCAAAAAGCAAAAACATTAATGAAACAATACGTAGACAATTCTTCAGCATGTTTAAATATCCATAATAAAGTTATGCACGTGATGCTGTGTTATAACAAAGTTGACTTTTTTATTTTTATTTTTATTTCTCTATCTTTAATATAACTGAGTAGATAAAAATAAAAGAATCAAATTTAAGAAAAAAGGCGTTCATGAAAAGAACAAAAAAAATAAACAATTATTAAATTTGATAAAATTATTAAATTTAATAATTAAAAATAGTTTTCAATAAAGAGTCTTAATATTAATCTTCAATTTTAACGCGATATGATATTTCTCCACGTTGGCCTGGAAGTAGTTGCCCTGTTAATATCCAAGATATATCACCTTGATAACCGGTTTGATTAGCACCATGGACTGTATCAACATTACAAGGTAAAAGGGTACTGCATGTAATCGGCTCACTTAATTCAGTAAATGGTGGTGTTGTTTCAAAAATAACAATATCACTAATTGGCCCCGTCCCAACATTAGAATACGTAATAACATATTCTAGAATATCATTCGGTGTACCTTGATTACTTAAAACATTTTGATTATCTGTGGTTATATTATTTACGGTTAAAGATAGCTTTAATTCACCAGCTCCTGAGTAAGTAACTTTAATCGTGTCAGATACAACAGCTTGCTTTATTAACTGTGTCATAAATGGTGAATTTTGAGCATAATCCACATCAGCCGTTATTTGATATTGATACTGTTGATCATTGGTTGCTGTCGATGGAATATTTACTCGACTAATTATACATATTTCTGTTGTTCCCGATACTGATTGAGCCCCACCTAAATTTATTTTCGGATCGGCCTCGTCAATATTGAGATCACAGTCTTGATCATGATAAAGCAATACAACCCAGCCACTGGTAGCACTGTAGCGATTATCAGGTATAACGTTAAATGTTATATCTGCTTCTGTATTTAAATTAAATTTATGAGGAATTAATAACGGCTTTCCAGGTTCTGAAGTCTTGGTATGGCTTTCAGTTAAACGTGGCACTGTGACTTTACCAAAGTTTAGCCCTGTAATGTCATCACCAGCACTCGCGTTGATTGCCATTTCATTATCAAACACACTTGAGCTTGAAACCTGTGAAATAGCACTAACGTCAGCCTCACTGATATTAACCCATTTAGATTGAGATTTAATATTTAGCAGTAAATCTTTATCGGCGTAATCAACACCGAGTATAAATTTATAGTATCCGTCACCACGTGTTGATTTCGCAGAAATGACATCACCGGCACTTACACCTGTAACACCAGAATCATTAAATGTTACTGTTACATCAAAGTCTTTAAGTCCTACTTCTGAGCTAGCTTTAATACCATCATGTGCAGTTGCTATATTTATACCATTATCTTCAAACACATAACCACTAAGTACTATTCTGTTTAAGAGCTCAAATAAGTGATCCTCAACCTCACCATCTAAGGCTTCTCCATGTGGAGTATCACAGTTATTTGCCGTCGAGCAGAAGCGAATACGCATAGTTGTATCACCACTGTATCCAAATGCGCTTGCCGCATCGAGCTCTAACTGTAATGAATGTGTACCTGTCGTTAAGAAGGTGTCATCGTGTAAATGCTCATTAGGATCATCGAAATCAAAATCATTATTTAGATCAACCCAAATATTAATGTAACCATTACCAACAACAGGGATACTCACCGCGGTCGGTGTCTCGACAATGATTGGTGAAGGAATGGCTAAGTCTTCATCATCATGCCCATGAGTGTCGTCTCCTGTTGCTAAAGAATGTACTTTCGCATTAAGTTCCGGATCCAATGATGTACCAAGTAAGAAGTCGCCTACCCCATCAGGTGTAACCGTTCCATCATTATTATTTTTGCTATCTAAATAAAGGTGCGATGCTTGAGCATATTGACTATCGCCATCACTAAAGTCTTTTGATTGATAGCAACCTGCAATATCTGCTTTTTCAATACTTGTTGCTGTTGTCTGTTTTAAGAAACTGACTTCTTTGGTTGGTATATTAATGCGATACAATGCTGACTGACCCATCACATCAATGATGTTGTCATTATTTGAGTCATGATTGCCACCACTTGTCATGACATATAAATTGGTTGTCGTGTCCATTAGGAGACCCTCAACCTTCAAATTGCCATTACCATCTACTTGTGGGCCTGCAAGCCCATTAAACGTTAACGAATACGAAGTAACTAATCCGTTTGTTGGGTGAATCTCGTAGAACTTGCCGGCTTCTATATCCACAAAATAAATATTATGGTTAGTATCATCAACAGCTAAATCTCCGCCTCCCGAAAGCGCTGTGACGCCATTCGGTAATTGAAGTGGCATAACGCTAAATGATTGTGTCGATGTATCTATTTTAATGATCGAAGTAAGATCTTGATGCCAAACAAAGAGATATTGATTATCAGAAGAAATATCTCCAGCAGATGGCGCGGGAATAGATAGTGATGTGTTTAATATTTGTCCTTCATCCAGCGATACAGTAGACCCATCACTTTTATTGATATCAACATTACTCTCAGCATATATATAACCAAGATCAACCACACTTGTTGCGTCACGGTCAGTCACAAATAGATGAATATTATTTGTATCTGCATTAACAAATGTACCGTAAATAAAGCCTGTGACAGCATCAAATCCGATCGCATCAATATTCGATACGTTTGTTTGGTTGATAATAGTTATAGGATCAACAATGCCATTCATACTTATCGGCGTATTTGCCAAATCAATATTTTCTAACCGTTTCGACGCCGATACCTCTTGGGTATGAATCGTCAAATTACACGTCGCATTCTCATTCAGCTCATAAAATAGGAAACGATAATCCTCGACTTCACCTTTATTCGCAGTCCCGTATGTTTTATTACAAACGGTACTGTCACACAGCCTTACACGAAGAAAACTATAACCAAATGTCACATCAGACGGGATAGTAACAGGGAAAACATTCGTCCCATTTACTGCTGAAGATGTACTTATTACTTGCTCATTCGCATCATCCCAGTCACCATCTCTATTAAAGTCTAACCAACCATAGAGGTGGATAGGTTGGCCTGCTGCGGCAGTATCTGCTTGAACATCAATACTGATATTAAGAGTGTCACCACCTTTCGCATGCATTAATGAGAAGGTAACACCATCTTCATCATCATAGTTATTTTCATCATCCGCCGTTGCTGTTGGGTTTTGTCCATCACCTAAATCTGTGTCCCACATGTTTCCTAAACGTAAATCAATTTGTCCATTATCATCATCATCAGACTGTACATGAATCGCGCCATTGTTTTCATAAGTCGTTGTATAGTCTCCGACTCCAGTGCCAGAGGTAAGATCAGGAGCATCACCAAGATCAGGCCCGAGTACATCTGGCGGCTCTGTAAAACAAGCTTTTTGTAAATTCCATGCCGCCCCCGTACTACCCGAGAAACCAAAACGTACCATGTTAGTATTAAAATGTGAGCGCAGATCATAGTTAATATCACCAATGACCTCACCATCAACATAGTATTTTAAGTTATTCGTACTTGGCTCCCAATAGAACTGTGTTAGATGATAACGTCCATCTTCGAGTTCACCGCTAGGCGCCGTTGCTGTTGGTCCACCGACAGCTTTTGGCGCCATCAATGTCGACGCCGTTGAAGGTGTTCTCAAATCACCATCTAAATATACTGCAGTGTGATCGATAAATTGTCGCCCGGTACTACTGTTACTGAGTTCATCAGTAAAGCCATTCCCTAAATTATCATAGGTATCAAATTCAACGACGACTGATGGAGATATAGGCCCAGTTCCTCCACCGCTCGCACCAACACCAACACCCAGTAATCCCCCCCAAGAGCCCGACGCATTAAAGCCTCTATCATCTGAAGTGATAATAAATGTCATACCATCAGCACCTGCTTCTATCGAGCCAGTTCCTTGATTACAGTTTTGGTTACAGGAACGATCCCCTAAATAAACAGCAAGTTCGAAATAAAGGCTTTTATTTAAATCCATCAGGTCGTAACTCCACAAATAACCTCGCTGGCTAGTCTGTGGTAACGTAATAATATATTCGTTAGTGGTCTCATCTAAGAAAGAAGCGTCTTTTTCATAGACTCTTGGAGCGATACAAATATCAGGCGCAACGGAAGTTACAACTGAAGGAGTAACGCTGAAAGTATCATCTTCACCGTTACCAAACCCATTATTGAAAGTAGCATCACTGTCTCTTACGTCTGATGACTCTATTTCACTATTGATTATTGATGGTGAGAGATTTTTAGATGCAAGTCTTATTGTCGCGTAGTCACTAAAACCAAGCCCAACAGCACCTAAGTCCAACATCCCCGTAGCATGATCATAACGACCATCCGCTAGAGGTGTTTCACCATCTCCTTCATACGCCCGAACAAATATATAGTCATCAGGAATGTCCAATAACACATTCGTGTTGAAGGCTATTGCAGGTCCATAATTTCTTGCTTGGACAACAACATTAAATGGAATACCTTCTGTAACTGTACTACCTGGGTCTAAATCTAAGGTTAACTCTAAATCCGCCACAGGTTTGAGTGAAATAAGATGATCTTCTACTTCTCCATCAGGCGCACCACCATTAGGCTGATTACAATCTCTAAAGTTAGTACATACCCTTAAACGAAGATAAGTATCAATGGGTTGAACATCACTCGGTACTGAGAAATCTAAATCAACATTACCACTTTGTGAAAAGTTGAATGACTCTCTTTCATCAGAGTCGAAACTACCGCTTCCATCAAAATCAATCCAACCATAGATATACCCAGCCCCTGCAGACATTACAGGGACTTGCAGTGTTAACGTATCGGTATCGGATAGATAAGCAACGATCTCTGGCTGTGTGAAACCATCTTCATCATTGGTGTCTGTTGTATCATCAATATCGGCATTATCATTGGTGATTGCATCTAATTCAGGATCCACCAGCGAGCCAATCTTAGGCAAACCTGCGCTCATCTCATGCCTTGGACCATTTTGTTGCATGCGTGTCGAATAACGATTCTGAGGCGCATCTCCAAAATCAATATCAAAATTAGCATAACGACATAAAGCACTATCACCATTACCAGTACCCGTTGCTATCGTACTGACTTTTCCACCCACGACGTTAGGTGAAGCTGGTGTGCTGATATCAAACCGATAGTACTCGCCTGAGCTTTCAATATAGGCAAACATAATTCCATCACGATCAAAATAAAGACCGTCAGCCCCAGCTGAGATATTCGTCTGACCATGATCAGTGACTGTAAACGTTGCATTGACGGTATTTAAGGTAAATTCTAATAAACGACCATTCTGTATTTGTTCAATTGCCCAATATGTTGAGGACGTTGGGTGAAGAGCAATATCGCCTAAGTTATAGCCTGAGTTATTTGACACACCCACGTAATTTAGAAAATCTAATGTGGAAGAATTTATATTAATGAAATGGAAGGCACCGTTACTGTCCGTTAATACCAAAATATCATCGTCACTGACATCTCCCCCTGTAATAGATACTCCGCTTATCTCTGGTATCGTAAAACGAGATGCGATATATCCACTGGCGTTGATCATCATTAATTGTTGCCCATTACCTTCAACTCCCCATAGAAAACTCTGGTAGGGGCTATAAGCCAAACTAACGATAGGATCAACGCCTGACTGATATTTAATAGAGGCTTCAGCCGCAACAATATCGACTTCATATAAATCAGAAATTGCTTTCGTCATCAGATAGCCAACTTTAGGACATTGTTCAAATGGAAAAAGTGTCACACGATCGGCAAAATTAGAGTTGGGTAAATTACCGTAGGCAAAGCCTAAATCAATAACATTTGGGCTAGTTGAATAATGGTCGACTGGGTCTACGATTTGTTTATTTTCAACCGCCCCCGTTGAAGTATTAATTTGTCCATTACTTGGGCCATTGGCATTATCACAGGAGATAGAGGTAAACATTGCTGTTTCATATATTTTATACTCTTTGCCAAATAATAAATCGAATTGATAATAGCCAAGAGGATCATTAACAGTATCGCCTGTCACATCGGTATTTCCATCCGATGTCATCATAGTTTCACAGGTTCCATCTGTTTGGTTATAGAGCGTAACATTGACTGCACCAATACCTAGTTCATCATCATGTTTTACTCCATCATCTGTTGTACCGTTATTATTACCATCATCATTAAAGACAAATCCAGAAACACGTTGAACGGCTGGTATATCTGCATATCGACAGACAGCGCCATCTGAAAGACTACCATCACCGGTACCACTCTGATCTCCTTCACCAATAAATCCACCTAATGGCGTATTTGGGTCGCTAATATCAAAACGCCATAATTGCGGTGTGTGTGAATTGGTATTTGCGTATAAATAGCCATTTTTATCAAAATATAAGGCCTGAGGTGCTTCACCTTCCCCAGGGAAGTTTGTGTTACCAAATTCTGTAATCGTCGCTGAGCCTGACAATGTATTTATGTTTAGACGAACTAACTTATTTGGTGAACCATCACTCAATGCCCAGATTTCCCCCGTCGTTGGATGAACAGCAATGTCACCAATAATTGTGCCAATATCACCAGAGGAAGTACCTAGTTGTTGAAGGTAGGTTAATGAAGAAGGGTTTAAATCGAACAGTGAAACAATAGCGTTTTTAACGACAACTAAAACATCATCATTGGTAACAGTAGCAATACTTGCTGTTGGTAAGTTTAATGCAAGTTGCATTATCCTATCGCCATTAGCATCAATTGCGACCAAATCACCTGAAATCTGGGTATCGACAGCGAAAATCATTTGCTGTCGCACACTATAACCCATAGATGCCATAGCTGTAGTGCCGTCAATAAATGTTGTCAACTCGCCAGTGGAAAGATCGAGAGTAAATACATCTGTTTCTGTAGACGTATTGTCTGAATAATATGCGGTTGTTGAACATACTGAATGAGGAGCAGGTATCACTCTATCACCAAAGTTTTGGTTAAGAGAGTTACCATAAGCCTGACCTAAATCGATGACATTGGCTGTTGTAGATAAATGGTTTGGAGGATCGGCTATTTCGCTATTTTCTAATGCGCCCAGTGTGGTATTAATACTGCCGCTTGATGGTGGACCCGTTGCGCAGTTTAATGTGGTAACACCATAGGTTTCATATATCTGGTATTCTTTTTGATATTCTAATGCAAATTCATAGTAACCAATATCTTGTGAATCTATACTGCCATCACCATTAGCATCCGTGTCGCCTACAGCCGTTTCAACAACAGTACACAGATTGTCTGTCACATTATATAACGTTACCCCAACTCCGCTAATACCTTGCTCGGTACTATCCATAGACCCATTTTGAATTTCGAAACCACTGACTAATGTCGTATTATCATCATGGAAAACATAACCCGATACTTTTTGTACCTTTGGTACTTCCGCATAACGACACAAGGTACCATCATTATAATCAGTCGAGGCGCTAGGTACGGCAAAAGTTCCTATAAAGCCACCTTTTAAATCTGGGTTTAATGAATCTGAAAGATCGTATCGCCAAACTTGATATTCCCAAGGTGTGGTGGTTTCAGCTCCAGAAACGATAAACAAAGCCCCTGTTTTATCAATAAACTGTGCATCAGGCGCATTAATGTTGTTGGGGAAGTCAATCTCTCCTAGATCGGTTATCGATGTTTGTCCTATCGTAGCTGTTGATGTGAGATCAGTAGCAATATTTAGTTTTAATAAATGGCGATTAGTATCTACCGCAAAAATGGTACCGTCAGGGTGAATAACCAGATCATTGATATCATATCCAATATCATTTTGCGCACCGCTACCATTGTTATCGATGCGTGTTAAATAACTTTCTCGGGCTGGATTAACGTCATATAACATCACTTTTCTGACCGAATTGATGCCAGAACTTAAATGATTACGCGTTACTGCGATCAAAATATCATCGTTCGTCACCGCCAAAGCAGAAACAATTGGTGCATCAACATCAAAGCGCAATACAGGCTCACCGGCGCTGTTTAAAGCAACGATATCGTTATTTCCGTTTTGCAATATAGAGAAGAGTAAGTTTTGTCTTACGCTATATCCAATTGCTCGGTAGATAAAAGAACCAGAGGTATTAACATCGCTCAGCTGGCCATTAGCATAATTAATATTATGTAAGTTAGTATCGAAACCGTAACCTGTTGCAAAATACAACGTTTCATCACATGTGAGAGCGTTAGAAAAACTAATATCAGCAAAGTTCATACCTTCGATACTAGAAGTTAGTGATGGTATATGAAGTATATTAGTCGAGCTTGATAAGTAACCTGTTGGATCTTTGATTTGCACATTACTTAATGCACCAGTCACCGTATCTACACTACCACCAGATGGTGCTGACGCACTACAATCAATGGTGCCAACACCTGCTGTTTCATACAGTTTATATTCCTTATTAGGCTCAGCTTTAAAGAAATAGTAACCAGCACTATCTATATTACCGTCATTATCAATATCTTGCGTACCATCAGAAGTATCTATCTGAGAACAAGAATTGCCAGCAACATCAAATAACGTCACCGTTATATTTCCAATCCCTACTTCTGCGGTATCTTTCACGGCATTGTGTTTCAACATACCATTCGGATCAGTTGTTAACGTATCTTCAAATACGAAACCCGATATTTTATTGAGTTTAGGCACTTCGACAAATCGACATAAGGCCCCGTCGTGGTAACTCGCTGTTGGTGATATTTTTTGAAAGCGCCCTATAAACTCACCGTTCAAATTCGGGGCATTGGAGTCTGAAATATCATAACGCCAAATTTGATAGTAATAAGGACTCTGAGATACCACTCCTGACACGACATAAAGCGAGCCACTACTATCCATGAAATGTGCATCTGGCGCTTCAATCGTCGCTGGATAATTCGTCGTACCGACTTCCGTGACTGTCGTCTGCCCTAAAGAGCTCGAACTTAAATCAAGGTTTATATTTAATTTCAGCAGCTTAAGCGAATCGTCAATAGCAAAAACACTACCATCAGGATGAATAGCAATATCGCCAATAGTGTAGCCGATATCATTTGTTGCTCCGTCACCATTAGTATCAATACGAGACAGATATGTGCTTCTTGCCGGATTTAAATCATACAGCAATATTTTACGTACAGAATTGATACCTGAACTTAAAAAATCTCTAGTAATGGCAATGAGTATATCGTCATTTGTAATCGCTATTGCCGACAAAGAAGGTGCATCCACACCAAACCTAAGAACGGGCTCACCTAGGCTGTTAATCGCGATAATATCATTCGAACCTTGCTGCATGATCGAGAACAACATATTTTGTCTAGTGCTGTAGCCAAGTCCACGATACATAGCGACTTCTGATAGCGTTACATCTGTAAAATTACCCGTGGTTAAATTCACATTGTGTAAATCTGTGTCCGTGCCTGAGCCAATTGCAAAATATGGCGTATTGTCACACGTTAGCCCTTGTGTGAAAGGAACATCTGCGAAGTTTTGATTATCAATATTTGTCGTTATCAGTGGAATATGAATAACATTCGGGGAACTAGAAAGGTAACCTGTAGGATCGGCTATTTCAGCACCAGACACAACTCCTGTTGCAGCATCTTGAATACCTGCAGATGGCTCACCTAAACTACAATCGATAGAACTCGCATTCGCTGTTTCAAATATTTTATATTCTTTGCCGTGCTTACCATCAAAGTAATAGTAACCAAGAGGGTCTGTAATACCATCACCATTAATATCGCTTGAACCATCTGACGTATTTACCTGATAACATATATTTTCCGCAACATCTAACAATGTGATGGTCACACCGCCAATACCAACTTCTCCTCCATCCATTTGTCCATTATGTTTTTGGAATCCATTGACACCAGCGGTCTTTGTATCAGTAAAAACATAACCCGATATTTCTTTATTTGGCTCGACACCATTATAACGACAAGAGGCTCCATCTATATTGTCATTGGCTGAAAATGTATCAGTGCCCATTAACTCTGCACTTAATGATGGGCTATTCAAGTTAGTAATATCTAACCGGAAAGTTTGATGCGCACTAGCCCCCTCCATGACAACAAATAGATAACCAAACTTATCAAAATATAAGGCCCCCGGATTAGTACCATCACTACCATTCGGTAAGTCCGTTTCACCAACATCGGTAATAGACTGTGCATTAACCCCCGTGCTATCTAATACCAGCTTATAAAGGTGTGGACGGTCATCATAAGAAAGCATCCACAACGACCCATCTGTCGGATGAACAGCAATATCACCAACATTAATGCCGATATTACCGGAGCGTATACCGACTTCGGTTAGATAAGATGATGAATTAGGGTTCACGTCGAAAAAGCGTAATTGCCGACCTAGCGCATTATTAGTAACAAGCACCAAAATATCGTCATCAGTCACCGTCGCGACTGTAGTTTGAGTCGGTACATCAGCATTAGATATTCTTGCCACCGTATCACCTTGTGAATTGATAGCAATGAGATCATTGTAATTGGCAGCCACCCCCCATATTCTTTGCTGTCGCACACTGTATCCCATGGCGTGAACGGTCGCAGCTGAAGAGCTGTTTATGTTGGTACGCTCACCAGAAATTAAATCTATTTGACTGTAATTTGTCGCCGTTGGGGAATTATTTGAAAGATAAGCGGTAATACTACAGGTATCAAATGGTTGACTGGCAACAAAGTTACCAAAATTATTGTTAGTGCTATCGTTATCGACTATTCCAAGAGCGATTTTATTCGGCGTTATTGAACCATAACCAGAAGGATCAGCGACATCGTTATTCACCACTGAACCCGTCGATTTATCCACACTTCCAAATGATGGCGGTCCCGTTGAGCAATCTATTGTTCCGGCATCTGCTGTTTCATAAATTTCATATTCGTGACCTTTACCTACAGTGAACTGATAATAACCTGAACCGTCAGTTGTTGTTTGTTGACAGACTTCATCAGTTAAATCATAGAGAGTGATAGTCACACCCGATATGCCGGGTTCACCAGCATCTTTTGACCCATTCTGCCTTGATACGCCATCAATATCTTGGGTCAATTGATCTTCATAGACATAACCAGAAATTTGTCTAGGTGGAGGTACACTCGCATAACGACATAATGCACCATCGGTAGAAACATCATCTATAGATACCGTTGATGTACCCACTAAAACTGCCGTCGACGATGGATTACTGGCTTGGAAACAAACCATATCCATGGTTGACGTTCCATTACCGTTACCACCATTTACAGCCCCACTTAATCCATATAAGTTATCGTCGACATCGATAAACAAAGAATCAAAGTCTCGATTAAAGCTGTTGGAGAGGCTACCCACGCTTGATGTAGTAAAAGTACCCGTCGTAAAGTTAATCGTTATTCTATTTACTTGTCCATTAACAAAAACAGCATAAATTTCCCCGGTGCGAGAAATCGCTATGTCATGAAACATATTTGATGAACTGGAGTTCTGACTACCAATACGTTGTAAATAGTTTTCAGAGGCTGGATTAACATCGTATAGATAAATCGTTGTTGACGTGTTGTCACTTACTGTGAGTATTAATACATCATCATTGGTGACATCCCCCCCAGTAATTTCACCAGAGGCCATTGAAACACTGCTGAGGTTTGCGATGACCGTTCCGCTAGCGTCTAAAGCCTGAATCGTATTTGTCGTATTGTTTACGCCCCAAATCACCTGTTGACGCATACTAAAGCCTAAGGCAGAAAAAGGGTCGTCAATCGGTGATGGCGATATCAATCCCGTTTGCATACCTAATAGCCCCCATTGATTATTCGGAGCATTATTAAGGGCTGTATATGCTTTAACTGGGCATGATGAGAATAGGTTTGATACTATTTTGTCAGCAAAATTGACATTCGATTGTTCACTTGTCACGGTGCCAAGAGAAATTGTATTTGTTGATGTAGAAATATATCCGCTTAGATCAGAAATAGAATTATTACTTACAGAGCCATCAAGCGTACTAACAGTACCAAATGTTGGTGGCCCACTACTACAATCAGGCGCGGAGGTGAGTTGTCCGGCCTCAAAAACAGTGTATTCATGCCCATTAGTTACTGTTTTACTCCAGTAACCGATATCGACATCAAAAGAGCCATCGCTTGTTGACACCGTATAACAACTTCTATTTCCGTTACTCGGATCATATTCATAGATGAGAACATTTACGCCAGCTATACCGTTTTCATTACTCTCTTTTGTACCATTGTCAGCAACACCACCACCATTGCCATCATCCTCAAAAACATAACCAGAAAGCTGACTATATGTATCAGTAGTGACTATGGCAGAAGTTTCTGCATATCGGCACCGAGCACCATCGTTAACCGTTGCAGTTACACCGTTTCCAACTAGCTGTGCATTTAAGTTTGGTGAAGCGGGTGAGGAAATGTCAATCCTCCACAATTCCCCTGTACCATTAATACTCGCATATAGTGATCCATTATCATCAAAATAAAGCGCCCCCGGACCATCACTATTTCCTCCTCGAGGAATATTATCTATTGAGCCCATCGGGGTTTTTGATGCCGTATAATTATTCAGATTAACGTCGATCCTAAAGAGCGTCATGTTATACCATCGAATAGTCCAAATTGATTTATCTATTGGATTTATAGCAATATCACCAAGATCAATAGGACCAAGTGTGTCGCTCATACCTAGCTGAGTTTTATAGGTTGGAGAGTTTGGGTTTACATCAAAGAAATGAACACGACGGCCATTATGTTGAGAATCCATCATGATCAATATATCATCGTCAGTTACATCACCCGCTAAATATTGAATTTGATTATTAGGGTTGTTTGCTGCCCAGAAAATACCAGGTACGTCAAACCTAAAGATTTCACTTCCTGAACGATCAATTGCAATAATATCGCCAGCATTCATACCCCATAAAATATTCTGCCTAACACTGTGACCGACACCAGTAATAACTATATCCTGAGTATTATTTACTACAGTTTCGGTACCATTTAATAGGCTAATTTCATACATATCTGATGGGGCATTTTTAAACAGATACGCTTCTGAAGAACAGACTCCAAATGTAAATTGATATGCCTTATCGGCAAAATTTTGATTCGATAAATCATCATTGACCGTACCTAATTCAATCACATTAGGTGACGTCGATATATAGCCAGAGGGATCTCTTATTTGAGCATTTGTGATAGTTGTTCCATCAATAACCGTGCCTTGAGAAGGAGGGCCAGCCCCACAATTGGGTGCGACAGTCAGAGGTGCTGTCTCATAAAGAAAATAGGCATCGCCCGGGGTAATTTCAAACTCAAAGTACCCTTTATCTAAATCATCAACAACGCCATCATTATTTTGATCGGTATTGCCATTAGACGTTTGAACAAACAAACAACTATTCTGAGTTTGATTATAAAGTGTTACGCCAATACCACTGATACCAGCTTCAAAACCGTCTTTTATGGTATTGTTTTCAATACCACCACCGAATCCATCATCGTTAAAAACATACCCAGAAATGCTGGTTGGCTCTACTGTAATTAAATAATCTTCAACCTCACCGTCACTGACACTGCCAGTATCTATCATCGTATTTTGGCAGCCTGCAGTTTGAGAACATACCCTTACACGCATATACGTGTTTCCACTAAGGGCATTATTGGGGACGTTGACAGAAAAAGTATTGGTACCTATTAGGCTAGAGGCGTTACCTGTATCACCCGCTGAAAAAATCACTTCTGAGCTGTTATCAAACACGCCATTTTGATTCCAATCTACCCAACCTTTAACATAAACGCCTGATAAATTCGTTTGGGGATCACGAGATACTTTCACATCAACAGACATCGTTTGCCCTGCCTTGAATATCGCAGGGAAGGTCACGCCATCTTCATCATCAGCGCCATCTTCATCATCGGCGTTGGCTGTCGCACTTTGTAATGTACCTAAATCGTTATCCCAAATATCCCCTAAGATTAAATCAACCTGCCCATCATTATCATAGTCATACTTTCTATGAGCAGGACCACCATTTGCCGCGGTCGTCTGATAATTCCCCGTACCTGTTCCACTATTTGGATCAGGCGCATCACCAAGGTCATTTTCAAACGCGTGAACAACGGCTTCACCCAGTGTTGAGAAGAGCATTCTAACATTGTGCTCCTCACACATATTAACGGCGCCAAAGTTCCACTGAACAGCAATACCATTATCGGTATTTACATTCGTATTCAACTCATTGTTTAATGTATAAGGACTACTCTTCAACAAATTTTTAGGACTGCCATAATGTCCTGAGAAGTAATTGACCCAAGACGTATCTAATTTCAGATACCCCATAAATTGGTCACTATTAGAATAATTTTTTGTTACACCAACAACATTATATTGACCGGAACCATCAGGTTGATAGTTGGCTGCATTATAAGGGACAGCAAACGCACCCCCATTATCTCCACCACTTAAATACGTATCAAAGCCAACAGAGACTAAAATATTATTTGTATTAGAACCGTTAGCTGACTCAAGCAAAAATTTCGTATCATAGAAAAGCTCACCAGCAACATAACTAATACGTGTTGTTACACGAATATCATTGCCATCGTAATTATTATTACTATTTCTATCCCAGTACCGAGTAGACCATACAGTGAAAGGATCTAGTGCTGCCCCTGAACCTGTCACGTCGGTTATAGTAAAGCCTCTCATTTTACTCGCCCCACAGCTAACTCCTGATGATGAGACCCCATCAGATAACCACAAGAAAGGAGCTGTAGAGCCACAACTTATATTGTTGTAAGCATAGCTTTGCCTCTGTCCGTCTTTTTGTAATGCAACTCCCCCTGTCACCAGATGTTTTAAGACTAATGGCGAGCTTGAGATAACAGTATTGGTAATTGGACTGCCATGACTAGCGTTTGGTGTTGCATCAGAAAGCGGTGAGAGGTCACAAGAATAGATGGAAAGCACTTGAATTTTTTGATCTTCAACTTCACCATCATCAGCACTACCTGTTGGGGAGTTACATGAAGTGTCACTAGAACAGGTTCTAACACGGATGAATGTATTTCCAACCATTGCTCCCGTTGGTATTGTAAAAGCGTATGCTTGACTATTTGCAACAGCTGAGGGTCTATCGACTATTTTTTCACTATTTTCCCAAACACCATTTTGATTCCAATCAGCCCAAGCATAAACTTGTAAACCGTTTAACCCTGAATCGAAGTCTTTCGTCGTTGTAATCGTAATATATTCAGTTTGCCCTGCTCGTACTGAACTATTTAAAGCAATACCGTCTTCATCATCAGAGCCATTATTATCGTCTGCTGTTGCATCGGCATTTTGTAACGTCCCATCATCAGTATCCCAACTGGTACCCAACATTAAATCTACCGTACCATCATTATCAATATCTTTTTTAAGATGAGAAGCTCCTGAATTTGCAGATAAAGTTTGGTAATCGTTAGTACCTGTGCCTGATGTCGTATCGGGTGCATCACCATAATCAGCACTCTCTACAATAGTAATTTTGTAATCTTCAACCTCACCAGAAAGGTAGGGAGCATTTGGAGACATTAATGGCTGAGTACACTGACTAGCAGCATCTTCAATACAAATTCTTACTCGGAGATAAACATCACCTGTTAGCGCAGATTCAGGAATTGCAAGTGAGTGGAGCCCTGTGTTGTTAGAAGGATAAACATCAAATCTCGGGTAACTTAATAAAACCATCTCATCGGAAAAATCGTTATCTTTATCGTAATCGATCCAAACAGCGGCGATACCATAGTCTGTATTCACACCAGGGGCATCACTGTCGTAAGACCAATTAACGATGAACTCTATATTGCCTCCTTTTTCAAAGGTTGTACCAGATGGGAAAGTAACACCATCATCTGTATCATTACCAGAACAGGTCCCATTAAGAGTATAACCAACTTGATTATCATCGGAGGTCGCCGAACTATTTAAGGTTACGCCATCGCTTATCCAATCATCACCATCCCAACACGACCCTAATCGTAAATCAGTAACACCATCGTTATCTTGATCATACAATTTGTGAGAGGGACCACCATTATTTGGATCTGTCACATAAGGAGATGGCGCATCAGATAAGTCCCAAAGCTCATACCCTGACAATGTATCAAAAACAGTGATGAACATATGATAAGGATCATCTATGTCGTCTTTTCCATCACCGTGATAATTGTTTCCGGTATCTTCGGCTCGTGGGTAATCGTCACCCTCATCATAAGCGGTATAGTTTGGCCAGTATTTGATGGTATTTCGATTAATATTAGCCTCAGAGTAATCTTGACTATCAATCATCGAATGATCATCGAAAAACTCAATCGGATTCCCAGCGTTAGCACAGTTGTTTTCCCATTTAGTGAAATCATGCCACCATTCATTATGGGAACCTTCCCCATTAAAGCTCCACCCCACATGACGACCAGCAACAAGTGCGCGAACAGAACCATTTACATTTATCTCATGAGAAATACGATTATTTGAACATTTCACCGTTCCCCTTGGTATTGGCCCTTCTATGTCGTGACCGCCTCCCATTGTGCTATCCCAAGACCAATTAAGATTTGCCATCGTACAATAATCAGTATCCATTGCTTGGTATTCAAAAATATAGAACGACCACGGTATCGTTTCACCCGCGGGTATATCACGCCCTTCGTTAAAAAAACAAAACTTCCAGCGCATATCACCGTGATTTGAATGCCCAGCTTCAACTGGAGACGAAAAAATCAAAGCAAAAAGAGAAAAAAGCAATAGTATTGTTGGTAATAATTTTACCGACATCGATTTCTCCTCTAAATATGAGACCAATAAATAGCTTATATTTAGTACGCAAAAAAAATGCCAGCAATTAACTATTTGAAATTGAATGAAAATAAAAAAATATTATTCTCAATTTTAGTAATATTCTTATTTCGCAAATTTGTTGTAGAATTTTTTGATGTGAACAAAATTTTAATAGAGCATTAAAACCTGAGGAAAGTATGAATAGAATGGATTGCTATTGTAAAACTTAAGGCTATTAACAATAAATATAAATAGGAGACTAGATTAGATTTATACGCCTTCAAAAAAATCACCTGAAGGCATATTAATAAGAACATTCACAATGTATATATCATGCTTCGTGGGCACGAATTTCACGCAAATAGCGATAAATAGTATGGATAGAGATATCTAATCCTTTCGCTGCAATTTGGGCACTATCTTTTAGATCAAAAATGCCTAATTCATGCAAACGAGTCACTATCTCGCGGCTTTTTTTCGATGGTGGAATATTGCTATCATTCACCACTTGCTCTCGCACATTCTCAATTGAACTGTGCATCATTTCATCATTATTTCTTGCGAATGTTTCAGATGTTACTCCAAACTCAAAATGCGAATGGATATTCGGTAACAAACTTTGCATCATCGACTGAAACGGTGCGTCTAAATTAGAATTTACGCATAACATACCAATTGCTTTATTTTGTTTATTTCGAATAATGGTTGTTAACGAGCGTAATGTTTTACCATCAGGACTTTTGGTAATGTAAGCATCAGAAACATCTTTACCTTCATTCAGCTTCACTAACGCAATATTCGTGATTGGTGCACCAACTTCACGCCCTGTAATATGACCATTCGCAATTTTAATGATTGATGGGTTATTTGCATCCAAACAATGTAGTAGCACTTCTGTATGCTCTCCCCACATTGCCGCAATACCATCAACGATATTCTCCATCGCACGGAGGATATCGTAATCGCTTTCGCTTAATTCATTCACGCTTGATCCCCTATTTGAACATAACGTTCCCAATGACTTCATTGCTATTATTGTATCAATAATAATACATTCAGAGTATCTACGTTTTTCTTTTTAAATGAAAATAAAGAAGCATTCAGAAAAACAGTACGGCTTTCCACAAATAGAAAAAGCCATTGCGTAATCATGTTGCGATAAACATGATTACTCGCAATGGCGCTTATAATTCTTGTTACTTATGCCGACATAATATCAATGATTGTTGCATCAGTATTTACCATACCAAATCGAACCATCTTACCGACATTACGAATAGTTGTTTCAACATCTTCAGCAACAATGCCTTGAGATTGTGCTTCATGATTTTCAATCGCCATTAAAAAGCTCATTACCGCAGAGTTTGTTGAGCTTTTAACTTTCATAGCACACGTGGATTTCGCGCCATCACAATACATACCTGTAGTATCACTTAAGGTATTTTGAATCGCTGAACACATTTGCTCAAAATCACCACCGGCTAAATAAACCATACCCATAGCAGCCGCAGAGCTTGTTACTGCATTACCACAGAACGGTGATAGTGGCGGATAGAATGATTTCATATAAATAGCGCCAAGGTGGCTCATGATTAGCGCTCGCGCTAGTTGCTCTTCAGAAGAGCCATAATGTTTAGCAATTCCAACTATCGGCATCGTTGCAGCAATACCTTGGTTACCACTACCATAATTACTCATTGCTGGTAATGTTGCACCACCCATACGAGCATCAGATGCCGCAGCTGTGCGCATTACGACATTGTTAATTAAACCATCGCCAAATAGCCCTTTCGCAATACTTTTTTGAATCGTTCTGCCTACCTGTAATCCATAGGCATGTTTTAAGCCTTCATCTGATAACGCACTATTCAAATCACGCGCTTCTAGAATAAATTTAATCTCTTCAAAATCAACGCTGGTAGCAAACTCATAAATACCTTTGATTGAGATATCGACACCTTCACACACAGACGCCGTTGATTTTGGTTTATCACTCGTATTTACATCAGAAGACGCATCAAACACAACTTTGTCGTTAAGCATTTTTTTCACAACTTGTGTATGACCACCGCTAATTTCAACTATCGCGACATCATCACCCGCTTTTGCTTCAACACAACAGTAAATAAACTCTTTAACGTCTTTACGACCTGCTTTAATTTTACCGTTATCAATCAGCAGCTGTGCTTTCTCGACATCTTCTGCCTTAATATTTACCAGCACTTCTAAACCACCGTTAGGGTTACCGCCAATAGCACCAGCAGCAGAAGCAATAGGTAAGCCAATACGGCCAGTACCAGGAACAAAAACACCCATCGAATTTTTAAACAGGTTATCAGATACCTTTACATCGAGTTCTTCAGGCTCTCGTCCAAGCAATTCAGCTGCAACAGCTGATGCATATGCGGCTGAGATCGGCTCTGTACAACCAAACGCAGGTTTAACAACTGTATTAATGATATCTTTGTATTGCTGCCATTGTGTATTCATAAGTAACCCCTAACGGTTTTATATTTATTGTTTAATGCAGATCTAATTATTTACGGTGTGCAATCGCTTCAATTTCTACAAGTGCACCCATTGGTAAATCTTTCACTGCAAAACAGCTACGTGCAGGGCACTCTGTTTTAAAGAAATCAGCATAAACCGCATTAAAAGCAGCAAAGTCTTCAATATTTGCTAAGTAACATGTTGTTTTTAAAACGGTATCCATGTCACCACCGCCCGCTTCAAGAACTGAACGTAAGTTAACTAATGACTGGCGAGATTGTTCTGCAATACCACCATCTACAATGCCACCTTTCTCTTTACATACTGGAAGCTGACCAGATGTAAAGATCAAATCGCCAAATGCATTACCGTGTGAATATGGACCAATTGCGTCTGGTGCTGATTTAGATGTGATTACTTTTGTCATGATTTTTATCTCGCTATCGAAAATTCAAATTTAGTTTAACCTTTAAAAATCAAAACTTGCAATTTTTTTTGCACCTAATATCAAGATCAATACTTCCAAAAATGAAACAACCTACGCAAAACACTGTTTTAAAAGAGATAAACGAAAAATAGTATCAAAAAACCGCCACTATATGAAAATATATTAATAGCTTGATAGTAAAAATGATTGAATAAAATATTGCATTAAAATATATTTGCAGACAAATAAGGCAGCAAAAAAAGATAATCACTCAGCTTAATTGCAAATTTTTTTTCATTTAACGACACAGAACAAATAGGCGCCGCATGAAAAAACAACTTATACAAGCAGGTTTAAAGGCAATCTTCCCGCTCTGCGTAGGGGCATTCCCATTTTCATTTATTGTGGGGGCAATCAGTATTAACGCAGGTATGGACGTTCTACAAAGTACGTTATGGTCACTGACTGTTTTTGCAGGCTCAGCACAGATGGTTGCGCTTGGTCTGGTGCAATCCTCTACTGAATTAATAGTGATTGCGTTAACCACCTTTGTTATCAACTTACGCCACGTTCTCTATAGCGCGTCACTGTCTGAATATGTAAAAGAATACTCCATGCCGACACGCGCACTAATGGCATACGGCTTAACCGATGAGGTATACGCAGCAACCGTTGGTGAGATGAAACATGAAAAACCAGGGCGTCATTGGTTTTATTTAGCAGCAATGTTTGGTTTTTGGGTGAACTGGGTTGTTGCTGATTTCTCTGGTGCCATGATTGGTTCGTATTTTCCTCACATCGCCGATTACGGTTTAGATTTTGCAATGGTTGCCGCCTTCATTGCCATCGTTATCCCACAAGTTAAAAATCGTGAATGTATTGTTGCCGCAGTGGTCGCAACAGTCACAGGGATCTTACTTTCAGGCCTTCCTTACTCACTCGGTTTAGTTATAGCAGCAGTCGTTGGTGTGTACGCAGGCTACAAAATGGATTTATCAACTGAGCATATGGAAGCCGAGCTGAAAGAAGAAGTTCGTCACGAAATGGAAAAAGAAGATAAAAAGCAAATAAATATTCAACCAATTAACGCAACTGCTGAATAATAAGGGCTACTATTATGGATTCTCATACACATATCGTTTTAAGTAATGAATTTGTAATTTACTTATCATTAGTCATGGCGGTAGCCACTTTTGTTATCCGTTTCGCGGTTATTGGTATGGCAGGACGCTTCAATATGTCTGAGCGTTTTAAAAAGACATTACGCTTTGTTCCTGTAACAGTATTGCCAGCAATCATTGCAGTAGAAATTCTAGGTAAAGGTTCAAACTTTGCCTTTAACCTTGAAAACCCGAAAGTACTCGCAGCGATTGTTTGTACCATCGTAAGCCTACGCTTTGGACTTATCTGGGTCGTAATTAGTGGCTTAATCTCATTAGTGATATTCCAAAATTACCTAGAGCCAATTACCCAGTTTTTAACGCATTTCATGGCGTAACCATTAAAACTGATACACAAAAAAATCCCGAGTTTAACTCGGGATTTTTTTTAACTGACGTTCATCCAATAACAATTTTTTGATTCGGTTGCCTGTTTACATCAGTTCAACATGTAGCACAGTAGAAAAAATATGATATTAAAGACAATTCTTTATCATCCTTTCAAAACTAAATATCACCAGTGAACGTAAGCACCTTGAGATAACTGATTTATATAAAAGTAGAGAAGCATAAACTTATCTATTCTAAATGTATTTATATAAAGAAATCATTAATAGTAATGAACAGTTAATTTTTAATACCATAAAACAAAACAGCCCAAGATATAATAGTTATATTATTTCTTAGGCTGAATGTTATTCTCATAATCTATAGAAAGTATGAGTTATAATTTATCGTTTTTAGATGAAACGAATTTTTACTGCTTTTAGCTTATTGCTTGAATCGTCTAGAGAAAACTCAACCATACTACCAGATGAAGGCTGTGAATGACTGCATACTTGAGATGCGTCAAAACGAATATCGCCACCAAGATCGCTTGTAATTAAGCCAATCTTTTCTACTGGGTTGAAGCTACGAATAATACCTGTTTGTGAAGTCATAGTTATATTTCCTTTCAGCCCAAACAGCGCTTTAAATTAGCGGTTTTGTTTGTGGCTATCAATTTGAGTTCGAATAGTTAAAACCACCAATTAATAATAATTGCGGTAATTATCGTTTTACTCATTGACCTACTACTTCTGAGCTAAAAGATCACCCTTCTTTTAGCCGATCATTGCGCCTATCGTTTGCAACAATAACGAATAACAATGTTAGAAATGACGTTTTGATAAAAAAAACACATGAGGTCCGAGTAACAGACGAGACAGACATTAAACGCTAAATTTTATTCTGTAAATATTTTTATGTCTTTTTTTTGTAAAAAACTGTGGGTAACCACTGAATAAAAACCTTACTCATTGTTTTTTAAATAAAAAAATATCGTTTTTTATTTATTATAAAAACCATAAAACGGTCAAAAAACAAACGACAACAGAGGAAAAAACCTATAATAAAACAATCTTCAATTATAAATAACACACTCTCATCTAAAATAAGTCGATAATAATATAAATAATCGTCTATTTTTTAATCTGCATAAATGAAAGGAATAATTACGATATAAAATGACTAGGTTTCTTATATAAGCAAGGGTAAAGTATGCTTAAAGAGACCGAAGGTTATAAGGAACTTCGATGAAAGGTATTCTATCTATTCAATCACATGTAGTGTATGGTCACGCAGGAAATAGCTCTGCTGTTTTTCCTATGCAACGTATGGGATTTGAAGTATGGCCGCTTAATACTGTGCAATTTTCTAATCACACCCAATATAAAGAAGGTTGGACGGGCAAAGCTTTCTCTGGTGATGATATTAGTGAGCTTGTTGCAGGTATTGAAAGCATTGATCAATTAAAGAACTGCGAAGCTGTATTGACAGGCTATCAAGGTAGTGCAGCGCAATGTCTTGCTATTATCGATACTGTGAAAAAAGTTAAACAGCAAAATCCTAATGCGATTTATATCTGTGATCCTGTAATGGGTGACCCAGAAAAAGGCTGTATTGTTGCCGATGGTATTGCTGAATACCTAATTAATGATGTAATGCCTATTGCTGATGCTATCGTACCGAATCAATTTGAACTAAGCCAATTTGTCGGTATGGAAATCCATAACCTTGCTGATGCTGTTACTGCATGTCAAAAAGCCTTAACAATGGGCCCAAAAATGGTACTGGTTAAGCACTTACACAGTATATCTGATGATAAGTTTACGATGATGTTAGCAACGCAAAAGGGTTGTTTCCTTGCACAGCGTCCGCATCTTAAGTTTGATAAACAGCCAGTAGGTGTCGGTGATTTGATCTCATCATTATTTACTGCAGGGCTATTGAAAGACTGGACACCAGAACAGGCTTTTGAACATGCGCACAATGCCTGCTACGCAGTGTTAAAAGAAACACATAAACGTGGCGAATGGGAATTACAAACCATTGCAGCACAAGATGAAATTGTATCACCAAGTGAAATTTTTCCGATTAGCGAAATTAACTAAGTGAACACTAACAATCTTAATTAAAAAAGCAGCTTAATTGCTGCTTTTTTATTGTCGGAAATAGTACTTATTGCACCTCACCATAAGCATTGAATGTTACCCGCCTAACAATGCTCAAGGTAGTCGCTACCGAAATTACGCCAGAAATAAAAATCGCTACCATAATCACTAGTTGGTATTTCACTGCCACCAGCGGTGCCGCTCCACCTAAAATTTGTCCCGTCATCATTCCAGGTAAACTGACAATCCCTAATGTCATCATCGCGGCTAATTGGGGAGTTAATGCTGCTTTTACTGCTGTCTGTATAAACGGCAAGGCAGGATCAGGAGCGCCTAATGACAAGTAATACTGATATTCATGATGGTTATCTTTTAATAGGCTCCCCCAGCGAGATAAGGCTAATACATTTGCCATTAAGCTATTACCAAGCAGCATTCCCGCAATTGGGATCATATACTGTGCTTGCCACCAAGGGTCGACTTGAATCACCCCTATCAGCATGACAGGCAAAGCAACCAATAATGCAGCACACTGCCCTGTTATTACCGCAGGCAACACACGCTTTACATTCACCTCTGCCCGTTTACAAATCGTATAGCTTGCCACTAATGCCATGATTGTTAGCCACAGCATATTTATTGCCACACTCTGCAAACCAAACAAGGTATGAAGATAAATACCCACAACAGATAACTGAAGTGTCATGCGTAATACGCCATTAATTAAAGTGCGATTTAACCCTAATTGCCAACGCTGAAACAAGAACATGGGGATAAGTAATAACAGGTAGAAGCCCGCCATCGCCAGCCAATGAATATCCAAAGTACTATTGATTGATTCAGACATTACACTCATCCTTACTTAACGACATAGCATGCACATGTGTTGCACTTGCTAACCAAACAGGATCATGTGATACAGAAACACAAATAATTGTTAGCTCAGAAAGCAATTGAATAATTCGATCTCGCCCTGAAGGATCAAGGGCGGATGTGGGCTCATCCATCAACCACACATTGCGCTGCATTAATATGCTTCTAGCGATGGCTACACGCTGCTTTTCGCCCCCAGAAAGGGTATCAATAGGCTTGTCTAATAACACCGTAATACCCGCTTGTGATAAAGCAGATAAACACAACTCATCGCTAGGTACAGGAAAATGAGTAATGGCTTTTAAACGCCAAGGAAGATGTAAGACATCACGTACACATTCTCCGCCCATAACGGCTTGTTGTGGCAAGTAACAAATGTTTTGACGCCAAAAGTTGAATGCTTTTACATCAATCAATTGTTTATTGAAGGTAACAGTACCTAACTGAGGAGCTTTAAGCCCAGCAATCACTTGTAGCAAGCTACTCTTACCACAACCAGAAACGCCAGATATTGCAAGGTGTTGCCCTTGTTTTATACAAGCAGAAAGCGAGCAATCACTATGCGACTCAAAGCCTGAACGCAATTGATTAAAGGCTAATATATCAATGTGATTTTGAGATGATTCTGATTGCATCCATTGCACCCAAAATACTAAAAACGAACGTTAAGTGTATTGAAGCAAGATAGCGGACTCAAACAGTTTCGTTCAAAATAAAATAACGAAAGACGAAATAGTGGTAAGTAGAGAGATATAGTAGAGATTCTTAGATACGTAATGTTGAATAACAGATACAAAAATGCCGACATAATGTCGGCATTTTTTAAACTTTTAACGTAAAAAAGAATTAAGCTTTTTCAACGTTAGCAGCTTGAGGGCCTTTTTGACCTTGTTCGATATCAAAAGCAACCTTTTGACCTTCAGCAAGAGTCTTGAAACCTTCGCCTGTGATAGCACGGAAGTGAACGAATACGTCAGCGCCGCCGTTGTCTTGAGTGATGAAACCGAAACCTTTTTCTTCGTTAAACCACTTAACGATACCAGTTGATTTAGACATGAGAGTCTCCAATATTTTTTAAATAATTCGCAAAAATGCGTATGTAGCCAGAAAAGAATTATTTACGTTATAGCTTATGAGTGGAAAGCTTCATGACACTGGTATAGCGTTACAGCGAAGATTTTCTAAAACATAATGTTACATATAAATAGGTCTGACTTACAGGCCGAGGACTATAGTAATGATATTTAGGGAATTGTATAGCTTTATTTTTTAAATAATTTATTTTTTAATCTTATGGGTAACAAAAACAATAGATATCATAAGGTTAAACACGAATAAACCAGTTAATATTCTATTAATATTTCGTGAAAACCGCATTTTCATTGTCTTTTTTAGACGATTCCAAAAAATAAAAAGCACCCTACCGCTTTTATTAATCACATGTAGGGCGCCTACTTTATTTACCTAAAACCGCAAAGGTTTATTTTTGTACGCGATCTAGCGTAACAACTTCATAACTTAACGGTACAAGGTTAGGACGACTTTGCTGGATATAATCAATCACAGCTTGAGCATCTGTATTACAGCGCATATTGGCGGCTTTACAGTTTGGCGCAGTTCCTTGGTAATTCACTTGGTACTTGTCGCCTACTTTTTCAATGTTCTTAACCTTAAAGCCTGTTAACTTGCCATCAACATAGGCTAAATCGACACGTCCAGAGTGATCCTTTTGCGCTTGATAAACAGGTGTCCAACCATCATTACCCGTTGCGTTATAATTATTTACTGCAACATTGTAGGTTTTATTATCTTGAATTGGCGTCCAAATTGGGTTCTTTTCTGTGCCAGTCATCACCTCAACATTATTAAGCTTGCCTGCTTTATTTGCTGCTGTTTCGGTAAAGCTATAACGAATATGACCGCCATAAGGGAATTTACCCGCATGAGCGCCTTCAGGCAGCGTTGCAGAAACCGTTTGTTGTAATAACTGTTTAATCACAGCACCTTTAAGTGGTACTACAGACATAAAGTTTGAGAACGGTAAAAGCTCTAATGACACATTACCTTCACGGTATTCACCCGCCTCAATATTGGTACGAATGCCACCTGCTCCGATCAAAGCAAAGTCCACTTTCATACCCGTTACTTTTTGAACTTGAGGCTCATTCGCCCAGTAATATTGGCCTTCAGCTATAATAGGCGCGACATCTGAGCC
Organism: Photobacterium sp. GB-72; assembly: GCF_003026095.1. Lineage (NCBI taxonomy): Bacteria > Pseudomonadati > Pseudomonadota > Gammaproteobacteria > Vibrionales > Vibrionaceae > Photobacterium > Photobacterium sp. GB-72. The sequence continues at coordinate 57,620 of NZ_PYNV01000005.1, forward strand.
ATGCTTATCTGTGCCACGATCGCCAGGACGTCGCTCATGTTTAATTTCTACCGGCACTTGAGCAATAGTTTTACCGTACGCTTTATCTACTGCTGGTTTGTATTTAGTATCAATACGTTGGCGTAATAAAACATCTTCATCTGTGATCGTGATTTTTTCATGATTGTCGATGAATTTTTCAACGATTGCCGTTTGTACAGGGGTAAACATATCGCTTTGTTTACGATCGGCATGATGGTAGAACTCATCGTTACTCAATAAGGTATTGTGACCTGCACACTTCACCACGTCACCGTTCGCATCAAAGCTTACATTTACTCGGCCAATCGCTTGAGCATACTCACCCGCCTGAACAACACATGTTTCCGTTGTACCATTTGGGTTCTTCACCATTTGGGCATATATACCATTATTGTTTAAACCCAAGTCAGCAAAGTCACCTAATAACGTATGTGAGTGACCGCCAACAATAAGATCAATACCGTTAACTTTTGACGCAACATCAAGATCTACTGCATTACCGATATGCGTGAGCGCAATAATATTATCAATCCCCTTGCTCTTTAGCATATCGACGGTGGCTTGTGCCGTTTTCACCATATCGTAAAATTTCACATCACCCGTATTAGGTGCAATATTTGCCATGTTATCTAAGGCAATACCAAATACCGCAACAAGATTTTTATCTTTAGGTAAGTGGTTAATATCTTTAACGACTGTCTTGTTATTGCCATCAAAAGCAAAAATTTGGTAAGGACGTAAGTTAGTTTGATCTTTCAAATCAGCATCTTGGCTAGCATCTACGTTAGCTGCAAGCACAGGGAAATTAACACTACCGATAAAAGCATTTAATTTTTTATTATTTAAATCAAATTCATGGTTACCTAATGCCATCGCATCTAAGCCCATTTTGCTTAGCATATCGGCGTTCATTGCGCCGTGGTTTAGCTTAAAGTAAGCACTACCTTGCCAAGCATCACCACCGTGTAAGAACAGTAAGCTTTGATTTTCTTTTTTAGCTTCAGCTTTATATTCTTTCGCCATCGTTTGCAGGCGAGGATAGCCACCAAACTCGTTATAAACTTTGGTATCGTCAGCTTTAAAACTCGATTTTACGGGGTCAAAATTAGAGTGGGTATCATTAATATGTGCGACCGTTAGCGTAAAAGGTTGGTGTTGAACGATAGGCGTTGTTGCACACCCTGAAATAGCTAAAGTGATAGAAAGTGCGATAAGAGGTTTGCTAAACATACGAGATCCTTACTCTATTGTAATCGTTTGCGCGAGCAGCATACTCCACATTTAAAACCTTTTCAGCAATAGAACTCAAAATAATATTCTTTCAAACCAACTTTTTATTTTGAATATATAAAAAATGGCTTCTATGCTTACCTTCCAGTTGAAAGTACATAAGAAGCCATCTAAATAACAAAGTTATTGCAATTGTTGACCTTTGTATTCACCCGTCAACGTTTTAAGGTAAGCGATGATTTATCAATATCACCTTGACTTATAATCATCGACATCGCCTCCTAAATTACCTGTAGCTCACTATTTAATGATTTCGAGATCACTTCTAGGCACACAACAACATGCTAGCACTTTTCCTTCAGCACGCTCTTGCGATGAAAGTGCTGGAACCTCTGGTTGTTCTACCTCTCCAAATTTCACTGTGACCTTACAAACCCCACAAAAACCAGCACGACAGCTATAATCCATCTTAATACCAGCCGTTTCTGCTTGCTCTAATAACGTCGCTTGGTTATTCCCTTGGAAAAGCTGTCCATCAATTGATAATTCGACCGTCTTTTTTTCTTCGAGTGCATGACGTACAGGCCCAAACGCTTCTTGGTGATAACGAGAAGCTGCCATGCCCATATTGAGCAATAACTTTTTCGCCGACGACATAAAGGCATCAGGACCACAAACAAATACCTGACGTTTATCTAAATCACTCATCATGGCTAAATGACCAATGCTTAGTCGTCCAGATTCACCTTGCCAGTCGCGTTTGGGTTGCGTTAATACGATACGTAAATCAAGAGAAGGATGCTTCTCTTCTATTGCGCGTAATTCCTCTAAATAAGGAATATCAGCTTCAGTACGGCATTGATGATAAAACACCACATCACGCACTAAATCATGATCGGATAAATAACGTAGCATCGACATCATTGGCGTTACACCACTCCCCCCCGAGAGCAATAATAATTTATCCGTATGTACCCCTAGGTGAAAATCACCACTCGGCGATTCAGACACCAATGTATCACCAACTTGAAAATGCTCATGTAACCAATTAGAAATGCGACCGTCATTAACCCGTTTTACTGATATTGCATAACGCCCCGGTCGTGATGGGCTAGAAGATAATGTATAGCGACGAGAAATATATTCGCCATTCACTTCTAACTGAATAGGTAAATGTTGCCCCGGTAAATAAGTCGGTAACGCTTGGTTTTCTTGATGAGATTCTAGCCAAAATGTAGTGAAATCTTGCGCAATATCTTCACGCTCGACACACGTAAGCTGTAATTTTTGTTCACTATTATCTGGATATATTTCTTTCGGTTTCGTTTCTAATATTTCAATGGTGTCACCAACAGAAATAATACCTTCATTAAGTGCCACAAGATTTTGTCCGAAATAGACATTACCCGTTTCATCTGAGCGGAATTTTGCCATCGTAACCAACGGCTCTTTACTTTCGCTAAACGTTGCTGATTTAGGATCGACCGTAGTTAAAATGCATCGAGCACAAGGTTTGACCGCTTCAAACTCTACTTCACCGATCCGAATACGTTTCCAACCGTCTTCTGCGAACGCTTCCGTATTACTCACCACTAAATTGGTTCTAAACTGATCCATGGTGTGGTGTTCACTACTACGCTCATTAAGCGCTTGGAGCGAGGCTTCACTGATCACTAATAACGGATAACCATCAGCAAAACTCACATTTTGACTAATTTTAGGACGCACACGGTTTGATTGCTCACCCGTAAATAACAACTGAACGGGTTGTCCTAACACATCACTAAACCATGCATTGGCTTGCTCCGTCGTAGTATAGGCGATGAATGTATCAGCCCACACGGTTGAGGATGCTTCTGCCATAGTAAATTGAGCATACTTCAATACTAAACAGGCTTTACCTTCATAGCTCAGTACGATGCCATCGGCAATTAGCGCTGCCTTCACTTTTACCATTTTGGGAGATTTACGTGCCGTGATCATATCGCCTGATAGGGTCGCAACCATGAAACGACGATCGAAACTGATCCCCTGTTTTTCGACCCAAACTTTGGACTGGCTGATGCCTGCTATTGATTTTACGGGAAAGACATTTAATTGGGATAATTGTGGTGTATCTGAAAGTGTGCTCACTACTCTCTCCATGACAATATGTATTGGCAGCAATAGTGTAACACTGTATTAACAGAGCTAAAAAAGAAATCTATCGAACATTTTTGCCTATTTACGCATTAAAAATGAATATTTACTTTACAAGTTTTAATCTACTTTCTATCTGCTTATTTTATTCCTTTATGCTAAATTTCCTATATCTATCATATCATCTTATACCACTGATTAAGGTTCACTATGCCGCTACTTCATTCTTTTTGGCGCTACATCAAACATTACTTTCCCAATACGGGGCTGCGCCATATTCATACTTCATTAGCCGCTTTAGTGATCTTACAGATCTTAAATAGTAATTTAGTGCACATGACCCATGCAGGTGAAATCGAAAGTGGCGTTTTCTCTACCCTCTTCTTATGGGTACATATTATTCTTGGCATATTAACCGTTGTCGTCACACTCGCAATGATTAGCTACATGTTAGTTAAACAATCATTTCGTCAATTTTTCCCTTACCTTTTTGGTGACAATGCCGTTCTATTCGATGACTTAAAACAACTACGCCACGGTAAATTACCCGAGCCAAGAGAAAAAGGCTTAGGGAATATTATTCAAGGCTTAGGTATTGGCGCGTTGATCTTAATTGAAACCGCGGCACTGATATGGCTGGCGCTGTGGTTAAGTCACTCACCTTATGCCAACGATGTGAGGGAGATCCATAAATCTCTGACAGGTTTAATTGAAGCATACTTAATTGGTCATGGCGGTATGGCACTGCTTCATTTCTTTATTGAACGTAGAAAATTCGCTTAAATTTAAACACGCTTTATCAGCAAAAGCATAGCCTGTAATGTTTGCATCCCATGATAGGGCAAATATTACTAGGCTATGATATTTTGCAGTACCAATACGAAATACCATGTTAGTCAATAACTCAAACCCATGCGCTATTTCATATCAGGTAGTTTTTAAAATATATCAATAATATAATTACGTCAGCGATGTCACTAACGCTTTTCCAACGCCGTGAGCACTGGTCGGGTTTTGGCCTGTAATCACTCGTTGATCAACGATAACCAGTGTTTGCCAAGGCTGTACTTTACTAAATCGCGCTGCCTTTCTTGAAAGCGCCTCTTCCAGTAAGAATGGAATATGCGTAATCGTACCGAAATCGATTTCTTCTTCACGTGTAAAGCCCGTTACCGATATAGATGCAAGTAGGCTGTCACCATTACTTAATGTAATAGGAAGCAGTGCCGCTGGGCCATGACATACCGCCGCTATAACGCCACCGTTTTCGTAATGTTTTGCAGCTAATTGCGCAAAATCAGTATTGGTGGAAAGATCAGATAAAAGACCAAAGCCACCTGGATAAAATACCGCATCGTACTCATCAATATTCACTTGCGAGACGGGGATCGTATTATTGATTCGGTTCTGAAAATTATCATCCGCCAACACAATGCGGTTTACCTCATCACCTTCGATATCCGTACCATAAAGTGGCGCTTTACCCCCTTTAATCGATGCGATGTCATAGTCAAAACCAGCGGCAGTCAGCTCATGAATAACGTGGGTTATCTCTGGTGAGTAAGTGCCATTCGCTTGGTCAGTATCGCCCAGAGTTGCATGATTCGTTACAGGGATCAGGATCCTTTTCATTGTCTTTTCCTTCAATGATTGAGTTCAAAAACATGTTAATTCAAATCAATATGGCTGATAATATAGAAAATTGGCAAATCATTGTTGTTAAATAGCAAAGATAAAGGTCTATGAATAGTTTCGATGGGATCATTGAATTCGTTGCAGTCGCTGAAAGCCATGGCTTTTCCTCTGCGGCTAAACAGCTCGGTTGCAGCACCAGCCACGTTAGCCGACAAGTCTCAAGGTTAGAAGAGAGATTAGGTGTCGCCTTATTAGCTCGCTCAACCCGACAGGTCAATGTAACCGATGCTGGACAATTGTATTATCAACAATGCAGAGGACTGGTAAATGGGTTACAACAAGCCAGCGAAAGCGTAAACACACAGCAAATAACGCTGAGTGGAACCTTACGCGTCAGCGCTGCTGGTGCATTTGCCGAAGATCATGTCGCTCCTGCGCTAATGGCATTCGCGAAGTCTTACCCAGATCTTACTATCGAGATGGATTTTAACTCTCGTATGGTGAATTTTATCGAAGATGGTATCGACTTTGCGATCCGTTACGGGGCACTAAAAGATTCAGGTTTAGTCGCGAGAAAACTCGTTGATCGCCCTATGGCTGCGGTTGCCAGCCAAGACTATTTAACCCGTAATGGAGAGCCAACTCACCCTAGCCAATTGAAACAACATAGCTGCATTATTGCCAATAATGACCACTGGCTTTTTGAAAAAGATGGCAACACAATTAATACCCGTGTTCACGGTCGATGGAAAAGCAATAACTCTAATGCTGTTATCTCGGCATGCGAAGAAGGACTAGGTATCGCATATATGCCTAAAAGTAGCCTAGCGAAAGGGTTAGATTCAGGTTCGCTTATTCCGATACTGCAAGATTTTTGGGGTAAAGGTAATAGCAGTTGGATCGTATATCAAAACCAACGTTTTCTTCCTGCGCGTGCTCGCTTAGCAATAGACTATTTAATTCATTATTTCTCTGATTGGGATTCACTGCATAAATAAACCCTTAGCCATTGCTTTCATCTTTTGGGTAGATTGGCTCTATTTTCTTGGGAATTACTTACTCAATAACATTATAAATCAGTAAGTAAACATAACGTTTTTATTTCAAATAACTCTATAGCACGTTGAGAGACAACATGACTGAATTCGAAAAAATGCTTGCCGGTGAAGACTTCGACGGCGGCGCAGACTGTATTAACCAGATTCGTCAAAATGCTTCGAACTTATTACAGACCATTAACCAAAGTACAGATGACTCTCAGCGTCATGAACTATTTCAACAGCTAATGGGAAAGATTTCTGCATCGAGTCACATCCGCTCCCCCTTTTATTGTGAGTTCGGTAAAACGATCTCGATTGGGGAAAAGACCTTCATCAATATGAACGTAACAATGTTGGATGGCGCTAAAATTATTATTGGCAATAACGTAATGATTGGCCCGAACACCCAGCTTTACTGTGCTAGCCATGATCTAAACTATCTCAATCGCCGTAACTGGGAAACCATTTGTGATCCTATTACGATTGAGGACGATGTATGGATTGGTGGCAATGTTGTGATCAATAAAGGTGTGACCATTGGTGCGCGTTCTGTAATTGCCGCTAACTCTGTGGTAAATACCGATGTACCACCTGACTCTCTATATGGTGGAACACCTGCTAAATTAATCAGAATTATTCATGAGAACCAATAGGCAATCAGGGGTTAGCAACAATCTTATGCATGATGCATAGCCATATAACATAACGGGTTTGACTAATATGTGAATTAGCCTAATAGCTAACTCACATATGGACAAAACTTTGTTAGGTAGCCAGCTCTATTCAGACTGGTTGATATTAGGAAAAGTATTGGTAATGTTCGGCATTACCCTAAATGATATTTCAGTATTTACCTATAATAAGGTGTTTAGCTTATCGAACACTTCGGAGAAGTGTCTGTGTCGAATTCGCTACACAAATGCTTATTTGTTAGCGGTTTTCTTCAGCCTGCTCTGCATCATTAGATACATGCTTAGAAAACGCAATAAACATACCGTCAAACACTTCCTCGATGTTGATATCATCAATGTTCATAGATGGTTTGATTCGCTTTTTGATAATACTTCTCACTTTTAAGTAATGAATAAACCCACAAGCTTTAGATACAAGTAACAAATCTTCTTCAATGACCTCGAGTATTTCACCTAAACCATTGTTGTGGACTTGAGATGCTTGCTTCTTCAAAAATTCACCAATGCCATTATCTAGGCGAAACAGTTCTGTATTTTGTACTTGTTCTAAGTAGCTTTTCTGCACATTAACCATGTTGCTCGAAACTTCTTTACCCCGAAGCTTATAAGCCAGTATCGGTTTTTCTTTAGCTAGGTTAACTATGGTGTTTTCATAGCCATCGATAAAACCTGGTGACAACTGAGGACTAATTTGCTCTATAACTTCTGAAAAGAAAGCTAGTATTAGTTGCTTGTTTTCATTGGGAAATTCGATACCTTCAATCTTTTTCTGCTCAAAGTAATTTTCGCACCTTTTAATATATTGACTATACAGCTCAGAAGAGTCAAATGCCGACGCCAGAGTATGCGCACGAAATTCTAATAAATAAAACAATGTTTGACGTGTCACTTTAAGGCTCTCTGCTCGCACTTTAAAAAAGTACCCCAAACCGCCAAGGAGTGCACTCAACGTAATACCTCCGACCCCTATAAGAGATGCTATCACCTGTACTTCCATATTTCCTCCATGAAGGGTAACGCCCAAGCTAAACCATTGCGGCGTAAACACAGATTTTAAATCGGAGTGTTAAAGTTATTGGTTCACACCAAGGATAACACTAGACATCTTTTTGACATCCCCTTTCATGATATTTACTTATATAAGGAGGCTTGGGCTTGTCCAACACATCGGATTGGTGTCGGCTACGTGACACATATCCTTATCTGTTAGGCATTTACTTTTCCTCACTTTCAGCTTTCTGTTCAGCTTGCTCAATGAGATCCCTCATATTTTCAGACACAATCCAAACTACGCTAAAAAAAAGTATTCCTGTGAACACGCTTGCTAATAGACAGATAATCGCAAACCATACATTCTCGAAAGGAGATAAACACAATTGAAGCATTGAGTTAATTAAAGCTGCCAAAATTGTCCATTTTAATAAGAAAGAAAGTCGCTTTAGTCCACCGTAATACTCCACGTCGGTACCAGACTCTCTCCTTTGCTTTACTTTGTCCTTATAACTAGGTGAGTCATAAATCTTGTCTTTAACAGTCTGTATCACAAAAGATTTCATTGTGAACAGGAAGCTAGCCAAAGTTAAGCTAGATGTAAAAATACCAACGCTCCATTTAGAGTGGTAATCTAAGATAACTGACGCAATTTCAGCAGATATCATAAACACATCTCTATTTGCAGTGGAGGTAAATTGTCATCTTTAAAATCTTCAATTGACTTCAAAGATTTACTTTTAGAAGACGTTAAATCTGGTTCTGGTGACAAGTCTGAAATTGATTGGTATTTATCCCAAGTATCCGCTGGTTTTAAAAGACCAAACGTTTCACTTTTTCCCTTCAGCACATTTGATAAATTGGCTAGAGCAGCGCAACTAAGGTAGTTATCCCATACGTCATCAGGTAACTCATCAATATAGTCATCATACTCAAAAAAGCCATATTCTTCGATATTTTCGCCTATCCAGTACTGGGCTCGCTGTCCACTTAGGCTAGAACCAATTAACCTTAATGCGTATTTCTTATTTTTTTGGGAAAAAGCGGCGTGGATAAAGTTTGAAAGGTGCCCTTTTAAGTTTTCAATGGACTTAAACTGATCTAAAAAGCTGATAGTCTGAGTTGTTTTCTTAGTTACTGCACCTAAATGTCTAAACACAGGCTCTTCCGGAATCCCAAGTTCAGTAATAACCTCAACTTCTGATAAAGACTTAAGATTGTCTAAAATTTGACTAAGGTCTTTTTCTTGATAGATATACTTAAAGCTAAATGAACCGCCGAAATCTGCTTGAACTCTGTGTTTAATTCTTTTTATGTCTCCTCGAGATCTGCCTCGCGAGTACTCGTCTACTCGCTGATTTACTAACCTATCTTTTACGTTTCTATGGGCTTGTCCGAAAATTGACGTATAGACTGATACTGAGGCAGCCCCAGCGTAATGAGTAAACACACCACACTTTGTTAATGGATTAAAACAAAATAGGCTTGCCTCTGTGCTTGTTTGGTTCTTTTTTAATTCAATCCTATTAACCTTAAGTTTCCCACTACCGTCTTGTTCAGTAGCCAATTTCTTGCGGTCATCTTTAAAAGTTAATATTAATCCAACTGCCAATCCATCAACAATCCTTGTATAGACTCTTGTTGAATAAGCCCCGACATTGATATCTTGATTTCTACTTATCAATTCTAGTTCTTGATAGAAATCGTTCATCTCAATACCATCGGAGAACTGCATTTCAAATCCAGAAACCTTTACCTTTGTTCCTGCCATATTTTTTCCTTTTATTAACCACTGACGATTGGGATGTATCATAAATGCCGAACGCTCCAATAAGCGGCACAGTGAGCACTACTTACTGGGTCAGGCTTCATTGGATTGTTAAATCCCTTCTACTTCTTCACAGATCCAAAAATGAACATCTTAATGATAGATGGGCCGGAGAATAGGGAGACCATCTTCAACGACTTATCGCGTTATTAATGCTGCTACGCTTTTCTCTAAATCAGAGTTCCAATGCACGAATGTACCTTTGGGATTTAACAGTGTACTAATAAGCATTCTTACTTTCGCGCAAAAATATACTCATAAAATACTTTTATTATACTCGATATAATCTCTATATATCATGAAGTTGATAGCACTTTTTCACACCGAACGCTTTATGAGAGGGTGTGAAAAGTAAGAAATATCTTTAATCAGTCTTATTAAAACCAGAACCCATGCGATAAAATCATCACGGTTCATTATTACTGTTCATATACACAGCAAATAAAACTATTCCAAAATCACGTAAACACGATATGAATAAGTAAAAGGTCTAACGCATAAAGGGGCATTTCTGAGCTAGCCGTGGAAGCTAGCTCGTTGTGATCACAACGCTAAAAATTAAGCCTGTGAAAAATAAAAAAGCAGAGCACATAGGCTCTGCTTTTATATTATCTGTCGAATACGCGGTTATTTTACTTTAACTGCCCAGCCACATTGCTGTGGGTAGATACGACGGATAATTGTCTTATTTCGCTTTTTCAATAGGATGTGGCAGGTTTCAATTAATAAACCAAATGCCATCGCAAAATACACATATCCTTTATTCAAATGAATCGCAAAACCTTCAGCCATTAACATACCACCTAACATTACTAAGAATAGTAGTGCTAATGTTTTTAAGCCCGGATAGCGCAATACATAATCGTTTATCTTCTCAGCACACAGTACCATCACAACTGCTGACGCTAAAATCGCAGCAACCATCAATGGGACTTCACTTGTCATACCTACCGCTGTGATCACAGAGTCCATAGAGAACACCGCATCCACCGCTACGATTTGCAGCAAGACTAAAGCAATACCTGCTCGCACTTTGCTGGCTTCTTGGTGATGAGCACCAGAGAAACACATCCACAATTCTTTTAAGCTTTTCGCTAATAAGAATGCACCACCACCAATCATGATCAAATCACGACCAGAGAACGGAGAATCAGCAATAGAGAATAACGGTTGAGTTAATGACATTACCCAACTGATTGAGAACACAAGACCAATACGCGCAGCAACTGCTAGTGCAATACCTAGGTTACGGGCTAATTTTCGTTGATGTTCTGGTAATCGCTCACATAGCACTGAAATAAATACAATATTATCGACACCTAATACCACTTCTAAGGCAAATAAGGTCGCAAATATCATCATTGCTTCAGGTTGAAGGAAAAGATCTAGCATTGAATAGACTCCTTAACAAAGGAGTTTAGGAAAAGAGAACAACTCGTGGGGTCGTCCATATGTATTTTATACCTCTTAAAATTAAAGTCGCGCTATTCAACCACAACCATTGCGAATAACAATTGAGATATTGTAACAACATGTAAGCGACGCCTACCGTATGACTCATCCAGAGTGGCGATTAATGGTAGTAGTAAAATACACGGTAAAAATAATCTTGAATTCTTCCTCTCAAAATGGAAACTCCATATTTTACTTTTTGTTAAATATAGAGCGATAATGAAACATAATTTCTGGTTATTAATTGCATTTGTAAGCATTTTTTCAACATCTACTCAGGCCAAGTTCTCGTCGACACGCTACATTCAGTGAGTAATGGCTTAGCGGCAAAACAGTATTTAACAGCCGAAACGTCAGCTCACAGAAAGAAAAGAGAACCGAGAGCGCCTCAAAAAGGGATGGAACAACATCAAAGATGATGACGATGAAGAAAACTACTGGAATAACTATCTCGCTCAACAAGCACGTGAACGTAAACAACGTGCAGAACAACATAAATTTGTCGATAATTTAACGTCTGATCTTAATAAAGCTATCCGTGATGCCGCCAATACCCATTAATCACGGAAATATGTGGTAAGGATAACCATGAAAAAAGCATTGCTCATTATTACAACCTGTTTACTTGCCGCTGGGTGTTCATCAAACCAAGTTGAATGTCTCTATAACTGCAAGCCCACTTATCCCAATCATAGCGGGAATATAAGCACTGGTAATGTGAATAATGAGCAAGCCATGCAGGCCTTATTGGCTTATCTTGGTGTGCAAGTGAAAAAGCAATGGGGCGATGACGAATACCTGCAAGCAGGAAAACACCGTTATGTGAAATACTTTGATGGTTATCGTACACGTGCGCACATTGATTTTGATAACGGGAAAATTTACGTTTCAACTGTTGCTCAATACGCCCCCGAAGCCACACTGAAAAAAGCGATTGAAGAAACCTTGCTGATGCCAGCCGATCCTTCTCAAGTGGATTTGTTCAGTGACAAATCGATTCCACTTAACGGTAAGCCTTTCTTACTGGGGCAAGTTAAAGATCATGATAACCAAGATATTCAATGGCCTTGGCGCGCTGGGCGTTTTGCTGATTATCTGATTGAAAATAAGCTGCACACCAAGCCACTCAAACGAGGCACAGCTTACTATGTTGAAATCGATATGGTGAGTGATCACCTTGAGCAACGTGAATACCAATATGCGGATTTAATTAAGCGAGCTTCTCGCCAATACGGTATTTCAGAAGATCTTATCTATGCGGTGGTAAAAACTGAAAGTAGTTTTAACCCGTTTGCTGTCAGCCACGCAGGGGCTTACGGTTTAATGCAAGTGATCCCGAAAACAGCAGGGGCGGATGTATTTAAACTGGTGAAGAACAAACCGGGGATACCAACCAAAGACTACCTGTTTGATCCGGCTAACAACATTGATACGGGGACCGCTTATTTGCACATTTTACAAACCCGCTATTTAAGGGATGTGCGAAATCCTACCACTAAGCATTACAGTATGATTTCCGCTTATAACAGTGGTGCAGGTGGCGTGTTATCAACCTTTGATTCAGATAGACAGCGAGCCATGGATAAGCTCAATCAATTGCAACCCAATCAAGCCTATTGGGCGCTCACAAATAAGCACCCAAAACTTGAAGCGCGCCGATACTTAGAAAAAGTGCTGAACTTCCAAAAAGAATTTCAAAATTTATAACCGCCTATAGCACTAACAAAGCCCTATCATCGACCATCGAGATAGGGCTTCGTGTTTTGTATCGTTAGGCTTGGATGGCTTGGCGAGTAAATCCGTTATTTTTCGCTAATAAGTCTGCGGCTGTTTTAGCATCAACACCTGCAAGAATCATCACAATCGCGGTTTTACAATGACCATTACAGGCAGTTAATGCGAGTTCTGCTTCTTCACGGCTACATTCGGTTGCTTGCATCACAATGTTTTTCTGGCGTTCAACCAGCTTAGCGTTGGTTGCTTCCACATCCACCATTAAATTGCCATACACTTTACCAACCCGGATCATCGCCCCTGTTGTCAGCATATTTAGCACTAACTTTTGCGCTGTCCCTGCTTTCATACGTGATGAGCCCGTTACAACTTCTGCCCCAACCACTGGCGTGATAGCGACATCGGCAACAACAGCCATTGGGCTTTGTGGGTTACAACTAATAGACGCTACCATCGCATTTTGTGATTTGGCATATTCCATCGCACCAAGCACATAAGGAGTACGTCCACTGGCTGCAATGCCCACTAACACATCTTTTGAATTAAAATTAAGATCAATCAGATCTTGTGCGCCCATTTCACGATTGTCTTCTGCGTTTTCTACCGCTTTTAAAATCGCTTTATGGCCACCAGCTATTAAGCCAACAACCTGCTCTGGCTTGCTACCATAGGTTGGCGGGCACTCACTGGCATCTAAAATACCTAATCGACCTGATGTACCTGCACCTACGTAAATTAAACGTCCACCTTGTTGAAAAGCCGCTGCAATAGCATCAACGACAATGGCGATTTCAGGTAATACTTGTTCAACCGCTAACGCGACTTTTTTATCTTCATTGTTGATCACCTTTAGCATCTCAACCGTGGATAACATATCGATATTTTGGCTTGCCGTATTGCGACTTTCTGTGACGAGTTGGGTCAGATCAATCTTCAAGGTTTTCATCCTAGTTTTATTCGTTCTTTATTCATCATATTCAACAAGCGTATCAGGCTCTAGATTCTTGTTTGCGATTAACATAACGCTGTAAATATCACGGTAACTCAGTGTTTTTCAGGCTATTATCAAGACAAATGCTCGAACTGTTATGACTATGACTGCACTTGATAAAATCGCCAACCTACAATCACAATTCTCCCCTAATGGTCAAAAGATTGCGACCTTGGTTTTAGCACAACCTGAATTAGTGGTTTCACTGTCATCACAAGAGCTTGCGAAAGCGGCCAATGTTAGTCAATCGAGTATTGTGAAATTTACTCAGCGTATTGGTTTTAAAGGATTTCCTGCCTTTAAAATGGCGATCAGTGAAGAATTAGCAAGGCACAATACCATCGGCGGTAATGTGCTAAATCAATTATCGACTCAACCAGAGCCCAATAACACGCTGGCGAGTAGCTTAAGTAAAATGGCGCAACAAAAAGCCAATGCCATTATTGATACAACCAAAGCTATCGATACTCAATTACTGACCGATATTGCAGCACGGTTAAGCCAAGCCCAGCGGATTCAACTCGTCGGGCTGGGAGCAAATGCCATTATTACCCGTGATTTTAATGATAAATTGCTAGCCTTAGGTTTGCCTGTGATTCACAGTAAAGATCATGCATTGCAAAGTACCATCGCCAACACACTAACAGAGCAAGACGTGCTTTTTGTGATCAGCAATAATAGTGAACAACCTATTTTACAACTTACAGCCCATGCCGCTAAGCTTCATGGCGCTGGCATTATTGTCATAAGCACACCCGACGATTTACTGCTTAATTCCCTTGCTGACATGAAGCTCAATATAATTTGTGAGCCACCACTGCATAGCATTGCGAATCAGCATTTCAATTTACACCTTGCAGCACAACAAACGCTGACCGACATCATTTGCATTGCCTTACAACAAGAGCTAAATCGCTGAATTTATTTTTTGTTACCTCTAACGGCGTAATATAAGGGAACCCTATTTTTGCTATACTGTCTGACTATATTATTTGGGCAGTATATCTTTGCCAGTAATCTGCAATGCCGATTAATCATCGCTTTTTCGCAAGATGCCAGCATGCTGCACGCCTTCATTAGAGAAAATCTGACCAATTATGACGCAATCACACATTCCAGCTGAGACGGACTCATCCTCTGAAAAACAGGATAATCCGGTTCAGCCACCAAAGAAAAACAAACTAAAACAAGTGGCGAAGTGGACTTCTATTGCCATACTCACCCCTATCATTGCCGCAACTGGGGTACTCGCTTATGGGGTTAAGATCGATTTAGCTAACCACCGGCATGATATCAACCAATGGTTAAGTTCTACTTTAGATCGTGAAACAACCATTGGTGGTGACATGTCACTGACCCTATCATTTAGCCCTGAAATTGAGTTAAGCGACGTCACCGTTGCCAACACTAAAGCAATGAAATGGGAGCCGATGCTGAAATCAGGCTACATTGGTGCAAAAATTTCTGTTTTGCCTCTTTTATCTCATACCCTAAAGATTGACTATCTGGATCTCAAAGATATTTCATTACACCTATCAAAAGATAATCAAGGCAAAGCGAACTGGGTGTTTGCCGAGCAAACCAGTGAAAAACCGAAAGAAACCACTCAATCAACACCGTTTAAACTGGCACTGAGCAATAATATTCGAGCGGAAAAAGTATCGGTTGATTATTTAGATCAACATACCGGACAGTATGCCAACGTATATTTAGATCAATTATCGTTAACCAAACCGGATAAATGGCTATTACAAGCGAAAGGTAATGCCATGGGCAATGAATATGATGTTTCACTGGCCGGTGATTTAGAATCCCTGATCAATGAGCAGCAAGGCAAATTAGACGCAACAGGCAGCTTTGCTGGGGCGAAACTCAATATTGATGCAGATATTCATCCATTCCACAGTAGTACGCCGTCAAAAGCCAACGTAAAACTTGATTGGGTTGATACCACGCAGCTTGAATCCCTGCTTGATATTGATTTGCGTCATGCGGCACCAATGTCATTAACAACCCAAATTACGGCGTCTAGCAAAGGTATTTCACTGGCTGATATCGCGCTAACGAGCCCTATCACGTCTGCTAAAGGTTTCCTTGATATTTCATTGGCTCAAAACGCCAAAGATCTTAATCATATTAACGGTAAGCTAAATATTCCGTTAATCGATCTGCGTCCATGGTTACAACCCCAGCCTCCGGTTATGTACGGTGTCGGTTATGCAGCGGTAGCCCCTCAACAATCGCCCCTACAAAAAGCGCTAGATCAATGGCTGGTTAAAACAGAAACCCACCTTGATCTATCCGTTGATGAGATCAAAGGCTTAGGTACACCTGTTAATAATATCTCGCTTAAAGTGGAAGGCGATAAAGGTAAACTTCACGCCCCTATGACTGCCAATATTGCCGATGTGCCATTTCGTGGCACGGCTGATATTGATGCCACCCAATGGACATCAACCGTTGATGTGAAATTAGGCGCTAAAGACTCCCAATTAGGTGAAATGGCAGGTTGGATCTCAGGGATCCCACATGCCAAAGGGCATCTTGATAAGGCTCAACTACAACTGACGACTCAAGGCACTAAACTTCAAGACTGGATTGATAATAGCCAGCTCTCGCTGAATATTGATAAAGCGCATATTGATTGGGGTGCCAAAGCCTCTTTTGCCATTGATAAAGCAGCACTAACCTCTGGTATGGAGCAACCCTTTAGCTCTGACATCCAAGGTCAGATCATGGATATTCCCGTTAAGATCACAGCGAAAGCAGGCACACTATCCGATATTATTAACCACCGTAATTGGATGCCATCACTGCACTTTTCCAGCCCTGTTGTTGACATAAAAGCACAAGGCGAATTTGTAAAAACTAATTGGCAAAAAGGCAGTTGGTTAAACCTAACCGTACACAGCAAGGATGTAGGCAAACTAAGCCCATGGCTGGGTACACGTGCATCGATGCATGGCAAAATCGATTTCAAAGGAAAACTCACCAATACCGGTGATTGGCTAACATTAAATATCCCCACGATGGCGTTAATGCAAAGCCAAGGTAAGGTCGATTTTAAATGGAAGCAAAATACTAAAACGCCATTTTTAACCCTTAATGCGCAATTTAATACCCTAAATTTCAATCAGCTAGGGCAATTTGTTGATCGCAAAAAAGTACCAACCGTTGAGCAAACAGTGCCAACTCAAGGTGTGAACCTTGATATGCCGTTACTTAGCAATAAAGTCGTGATTGCCGATGCTGATATCAAACTTGGTATCAATAAAATGCTGTGGGCAAATCAGCAAATTGATGACACCCAATTTAGTGGCCAGTTACGTGACGGTAAATTAAAACCCGCCCCTTTTAGTGCTCGCTATGCGGGAAGTTTGTATCAAGGTGATATTTCACTGGATATCAATAATAACGCTATCCAATCTCAACTCCATCTAGGGGTGGATAAGCCGAATGTTGGTCAAATATTAAAACAGTTCAATGTAACCAATGATCTTGGTATGACACTCGACAGCGCTAAATTATCTTTGTCGTTATCAGGTCGTACTGTGCTTGAGTTAATGGAACAGGCTAAAGTCGAAGCACAATTAAACGGCGGTAAACTGCGTGTTGCAGATACTTACACAGGCAAAGCCTTTGATGTCGCACTTCGTCAGGGTAAGTTTATTACAGGTCCCGATACCGCAACTCACTTGACTATTTCAGGCCAAGCTGCAAATAAGCCCGTTAACATTGAGATTGATTCTGTATCACTGAAACAAGCCAATGATGGGCGTAAATCGGTGCCTGTTACCTTAACGGCTAATGTGGGTGATATTGCACTTAATGCAGAATCGAATGTATCGCTACCGATTAATCCACAAAAGTTAAATTTAACCTTTAAGGCAACAACGCCTAACTTAGATCGCTTTAATGCGTTTACCGGTCTTGAGCTGCCACCGTATGGCCCTGTGACGGTTGCTGCATCCCTTTCAACCGATAAAGTCGGCTACCATTTGCGTAATATGCTGGTTCAGGTTGGGAGCAGTAAATTACAAGGTAACGGTGATTTCTTACCCCCAATGAAAGGCCAAGATCGCCCTACCGTATCATTAGATCTTCGCGCGCCGTTCATTCAAATTAACGATTTTAAAGTTAAAAATTGGCAAGCATGGCTACCTAAAGACAGCAAAGAGAATACAACACCAGCAAAAACAGTCGATAAGCCTGTACCTGTTCTTAGCCCTGAAGGTTTAAATAAGCTGAATGCTAATTTCAAACTCAATGTCGGTGAAGTACGCTCAGGTAAAGACTGGTTAGGTGCCGGAAAATTAGACTGGACATTACATAATGGTTTACTGAGTTTAAACCCGCTGCACATTAAATTACCGGGCGGAAATATTGATATTAAAGGCTCGGTTAAAGCACAAAAAGAGCTGTTTGATATCCATCTTGATGGATTAGTGAAGAACTTTGACTACGGTATTATTGCTCGTCGAATCGATCCCAAAACCGATATGAACGGTAAGATCAGCTTTGAATTTAATCTTAATAGTCTAGCCAATACTCCAGATAGCTTAATGAATAATGCTAACGGTTTTATCGGTTTTGCCGCTTGGCCTAAAGCTTTCCAAGCTAACTTAATTGATTTATGGGCGGTAAGTTTAGCCGATGCTGTATTACCTAAATTTGTGACTAAAGATCATTCCGTATTAAATTGCGTAGCCGGTGGCTTTAATGTCAAAAATGGCAACATGACGCAACGTGATTTATTGCTTGATACTTCCCGTATTCAAGTCCATGGTGCTTTTAATGCAAGTTATAAAAATCGTGACTTTAACCTGTATTTATCGCCAAAATCGAAAAAAGCCCAGATTTTCAGCTTACAAACACCGGTTGATGTTCATGGTACCTTTAATAAATTCCATTTTGATGTACCACTGTCCGCTATTATAAAAACATCAGTGCGCTTTACGACGAGTCCTGTAGTAGCACCACTGCAATGGCTATTTGAAAAGCCCATCGCAGCCAATGGTTCTGCTGAATGTGAACGCATTTGGCAAGGTAAGTAATCATCAAAACTAAAAAGACCCAGATAACTGGGTCTTTTTTTTACTCACTACGCCATCATTTTATTTATCGCCTAAATATTTGCTTTTATAGGTTGAGGCTTTAGCAAAGATAAAAAGAGGAAACAGAATCAAGACCAATCCTAGCGAGTATTCAATCTTACTATTTTCGAGTAATTGATAAGTGCATAAAATAATAATTGAAAAGACAAATAAAATGTTAACTTTATGTATCAATGGATACTTTTTAGATAAGTAAGCATAAGCGCGGATCATGAAAAACTCGATAATATTTGTCGTCAGTAAGATAAGTTGATTATAAAAAATTGCTTTTTTAAAAATAAGTACCAAATAGATTTTATTCCTACTAACAATCCAAACGATGATTTCCATTCAAAATCAGCGTCACAAATCAATCACTACAAATGATAGTTCGTTATTTTTTTGGCGTTTTTTTTCACGTAAATAGTCACTAAAAAAACTTTTTCCCTATCGACAATTCCGTTCAAAAAATAAACATTTATATAAAATACATCTTATGAGCTAATTTGTTGTTCTAGATTAAGCCTTAACGATCTCTATTTTGTTGTAATAAAGACAACAGATAATCAAACGACATATAGATATTCTATTTATGCAATCAAATATCGACGCTGCACTGCTGAATATTGCTCTTAACCTCAGTACTCGACTGGCCAGTGATCATCATTACCAATCTTTAATTGATGGTGTAGAACAAGTCTTTCCTTGTGATGCTTGCGCTCTATTTGTTCTTGATCAACACGGTTTTCTTACCCCTGTCGCCGTTAAAGGGTTATCGTCTGCCGTATTAGGGCGACGTTTTTTACCAAGCTCTCACCCTCGCTTAGCTAAAATTATGGCGAGTAAAACACCTGTACGCTTTGACGCTGATTCACCCCTTCCCGATCCGTTTGATGGCTTATTAATTAATGTTGATACAGAAATAAACGTTCACGACTGCTTAGGGTGTAGTTTGTATGTTGATGAACAATTAGTGGGGGTTTTGAGCTTAGATTCTTTGGCGGTGGGTGCATTTGATGATATCGATAACCTTGCGATAGAAACATTTGCTGCTCTTGCTGCTGCTACTGTCCGTAATATTGCCCAATTCAATGCACTGAAATTACAGAATAAAAAACAAAAGTCACTCAATGAAACCTTGATCCAACAAGCACGATCTCAACACAATGAGATGATTGGATTTAGCTCCGAGATGGATGCACTCAAAACCAATATATCAACGGTTGCCCAATCCAATTATGCTGTGTTGATCAGTGGTGAAACAGGTACGGGTAAAGAGCTTGTCGCACACGCTATTCATGCTCAGTCCCATCGTGCAGATAAAGCTATGATCTATGTAAATTGTGCCGCACTACCAGAAAACCTCGCAGAGAGTGAGTTATTTGGACATGTCAAAGGCGCATTTACAGGCGCGAATAGCCATCGAGCCGGCAAATTTGAACTTGCTGACAGTGGTACCCTTTTTTTAGATGAAATAGGTGAATTACCACTGTCGCTACAAGCAAAATTACTTCGCGTATTACAGCAAGGTGACGTACAACGTGTCGGGAGTGATCGTCATCATCATGTTGATGTTCGCATTATTGCCGCTACTAATCGTCATTTAGAGCAGGAAATAGAAAACGGTAATTTTAGAGCCGATTTGTACCATCGTCTTAATGTCTTCCCAATATTTGTCCCACCACTGCGCCAGCGACTGAGCGACATTCCTGTGCTTGCAGGCTATTTATTAGAAAAAGTACGCCAACAATTTAATGTGCCCAATCTCCATATCCACCCTAAAACACTTGCTCTACTTGAGAAGCAATTATGGCCGGGTAATATTCGAGAATTAGAACACAGCTTAACGCGTGCGGCATTACGAGCAATTCAACATGGTGAGCAAACAATCACAGAGCACTATTTTGATAACACCACCACAATCGATGATGTAAAAAACACATCATCACTTTTCCCACAGCAATCACAACCGATGCGTGAATTAGTTGAAGATTATCAAAAGCATCTGATCAGCCATAGTTATGACAAAATGGATAAAAACTGGTCAAAAACCGCACAATTCTTGCAAATGGATCGTGGCAATCTTTACCGGATGGGTAAAAAATTTAATATCCATTAATCAAACCTAATATTATCTGATGTAATAATAACAACAGAGATCGATGTTTTTATTACATCAATAACGTAACCATATAAAAATTTCCAATAAAATTCAGCAACTTAAACATGGCACAGTTAGTGCTATCAGTATTAGTAATACGACAATCTTGTCATTTATAACTATATAAACTAATGCTGGAGACTTTCCATGTTCTGTATTCAATGTGAACAAACGATTCAAACCCCACAGGTAAAAGGCTGCGCATTTGCCGCTGGTATGTGTGGTAAAACAGCAGAAGTTTCAGATCTACAAGATGTCCTTGTTTATACCCTACAGGGGGTATCTTATTGGGCAGAGTTGGCTAAACGTTTTGACATTATTAATGATGAAATTAATCAATGGGCACCACGTGCATTTTTCGCCACACTAACGAATGTTAACTTTGATCCTGCCCGTGTCATTGAACTTGCAGAGCAAGCGCAAAGTTATAAGGCTCAATTAAAAGATCTTGTTATCACCGCTTCAACATTACAAGCAGAAGCTTTACCTGTATTACCTGCTGTTGCTCAATTTGAATTACCCCTATCAGCGGCTGAAATTCTGGCGATTGCTCCGCAAGTTGCCGTTAACCGTGGTCACGATACCCTAGATGAAGATGTGATTGGCCTACGTTTATTGTGCTTGTATGGCTTAAAAGGTGCAGCGGCATATTTAGAGCATGCCCGTGTTTTAGGGCAAACCAATGATGATGTTTACGCAGAATACCATCAAATCATGGCGTGGTTAGGTACTGATCCTACCGATCTTAATCAATTATTAGATTGCTCAATGCGTATTGGCTTGATGAATTACACCATCATGGAAATGCTCGATACCGGCGAAACAACCACCTTTGGTCACCCTGAGCCAACACAAGTAAACGTAAAACCTGTACAAGGTAAATGTATTTTAGTTTCTGGTCATGATTTACATGATTTAGAAAAAATCCTTCAGCAAACAGAAGGGAAAGCTATTAACGTTTATACAAACGGCGAAATGTTACCTGCTCATAGTTATCCAGAGCTAAAAAAATATCCACATTTAGTCGGTAACTTCGGTAGTGCTTGGCAAAATCAGCAAAAAGAGTTTGCCAACTTCCCTGGTGCTATTGTAATGACGTCAAACTGCTTACTTAACCCGAATGTCGGTCAATATGCTGATCGTTTATTTACCCGTAGTATTGTTGGTTGGCCTGGCGTTGAGCATATTGACGGTGATGATTTTAGCCAAGTGATTGATTGTGCACTCGCATTAGAAGGTTTCAAACATAATGAAATCGAACACATGATCACAATTGGTTTTGGCCGCAATGCGCTTATGAGTGCAGCGCCTGCTGTGCTTGATGAAGTAAAAAAAGGCAATATTAGTCACTTTTTCCTTGTTGGTGGTTGTGACGGCGATAAGTCGGAACGCAGTTACTACACCGATTTTACTGCTCAAGCGCCTGAAGACTCGGTAATTCTAACGCTTGCATGTGGCAAATACCGCTTTAATAAAAACCAATTTGGTAACATTAATGGTATTCCTCGCCTACTTGATGTTGGCCAATGCAATGATGCGTATTCTGCTATTCAACTTGCTTTGGCATTGGCTAAAGAGTTTGACTGTGGCATCAATGAGCTACCACTCACTCTGGTATTGTCTTGGTTTGAACAAAAAGCCATTGTGATTTTACTAACGCTATTTGCGCTAGGTGTTAAAGGCATTTATACCGGCCCAACCGCCCCTGCCTTTTTGACCGATAACCTACTTGCAATTATCCAAGATAAATTTGATATGCGCCCAATCACAACCGTTGAAAACGATCTAAAAACAATCCTTAACGCGTAACATTTTTACCTCCCTCTCATTGATATATATATATCAATGAGGGGCGTTTTTTATCTTATAAGAGCTTATATATGTTAGCTAACTGGACAAACACCCATCCCATTAATTTGTATTGATAGATGGCAGGAAACAGACGATGCCGTCAGCATAAAATGAGCCACTAACAAAAGAAGAAATCGAACAAGGCTATATTCTTGCTTGTTCTTCTACAATTATTGCGAATGCTGAAGTTAGTTTTGCATAAAAAATGTCTGTGGAAATAAACCACAGGCATACCTTTAAATTAGCGGAATAAATTTAATGTCTATTAAAACAATCGTTTTTAGTTATAGTTTTAATAACTAAAATAATGGTATCAATAAATTCAACCTTATTCGTTTATTTATACTCAATGCTACAGATAAATAATCGATTATAATAACGATGAATAATTTTCAATCATCACCCCCTTCACCTTAAACCTATACATATTTATACATACTTTTATAAAATCTTACACAAAATAGTTCACTTTATAACCAAAATGGGGTTATTTATTTGTATAACACATTTTTTACCCGTATTTTATTTAGCAGAGCAATCTTCATGTTTTATTTAGAATGAAGCACTTTATTACAGTGTCTATACGGGTTAGTCAGATTCTAAAACTATGAAATAATTATTTCTGAGCTATCTAAATAAAACAAAAAATAAATGTACTTGTACTCCTAACACCCAAACCAATTAATTGGCTGGCTTTACAGGTAAAGCAATACAGGAAATTCAATGTTTACTTATTATGTCGTTCTCGCGATCTATTTTTGCATTATTTTTGCTATAGGTATTTTCGCAGCAAGAAAGACGGAAGGTAATTCAGATTATGTTCTTGGTGGTCGTAGTTTAAGCCCTGGTGTGACTGCACTCGGGGCTGGTGCATCTGATATGAGTGGTTGGCTATTACTCGGCCTTCCCGGTGCAGTTTTTGTTTCAGGCTTAGATCAAATTTGGTTACCTATTGGTTTAACCATTGGTGCATGGTTAAACTGGCGCTTTGTAGCAAAAAAGTTACGTATTTATACCGAAAACGTCGGCGATGCGATAACTATTCCCTCTTATTTTGATACGCGATTTGGTAGTGGTAACCGCACCCTTCGCTTTATGACTGCTGTCGTTATACTCACGTTCTTTACTCTTTATGCTGCTGCGGGTTTTGTTAGTGGTGCTTTCTTAATTCAAACTTTATTTGATATTCCTTACACTACCGCAGTTTGGATTGGAGCCATATTCTTAATGGTTTATACCGCGATAGGTGGATTCTTAGCCGTTAACTGGGTCGATTTTTTCCAAGGTTCATTGATGTTCTTTGCACTCATCATTACGCCAGTCGTAACTTGGTATAACCTGGATCCAGCCATTGCACCTGATGTATTACCGACCCATTATTTTTCCGTTATTAGTGAAAATACGAGCGCTATTGGCGTGTTCTCATTACTGGCATGGGGATTAGGTTACTTTGGGCAACCACACATTCTGGTTCGCTTTATGGCAATTGGGGATGTCAAAGGTATGAGTATTGCTCGTAAAATTTGTATGAGTTGGATGATTGTCTCTTTAGTTGGCGCATTTGCAGTTGGTATTACTGGCGCAATGTACTACTCTGGCGCCGCTCATCACTTTGATAATGAAATGATATTCTTAGAGCTTGCGAAAGGCTTATTCCCAACATGGATCGCTGCAATCCTTATTGCCGCTGTATTGTCTGCCGTAATGAGTTCTGTTGCGGCTCAGTTATTAGCCTCATCGAGTGCGATAACAGAAGATATCACTCACTTTTTCAGCATCAAACTGAGCGAGAAATCACAAGTTGTCCTTGGACGTTTATCTGTTGTTGCTGTTTCGTTAGTCGCGATGATTTTTGCTAGTAACCCACAAAGCACGATTTTATCTATTGTTGGACACGCTTGGGCTGGCATGGGTGCTGCGTTTGGACCTGTTGTATTATTCTCGCTATTTTGGCGTCGTTGTAGCGCCCACGGTGCTATCGCATGTATGGTTGTTGGTGCAGGAGTCGTTATTGCTTGGATAGCTGCACATGCTGCTTGGCCGAACTCAACCTTATTTAGCGTCTATGAAATCATACCCGCCTTTATTTTATCATCAGCAGCACTGGTTATTGTCAGCCTTAAAGGTGAACAACCGAGTGAAAAGACACTACGTCATTTCGATGAAGTGAATGAACATTGTGAAAAACTCAAATTGGAGCCGCAAAAATAATCAAACGTGATTTATCACGATAAAAAAGCCGCATATGTTCAACTCAAAAGAGTCAATATATGCGGCTTTTATTTTACATTGATAAACGGCAACAAGAGATAAAGTAATTATCGCCTTAATGCATTTAACTTAGTTTGCGCAATACCAAAGACAGTATCATTTGGATATATGCCTTGCTCTGCATCAGTCCCCGTTTGTTTACCGGTGAAGATCTCAATGGCTTGAGAAACATGGTCAATCGCCCAAATATGGAACTCACCTTTTTCTACTGCTTCTACAATATCTTTGCGTAACATTAAGTTATGTACGTTAGATTGTGGAATGATCACCCCTTGATTAGCGGTTCTTCCTTTGATCGCACATACATCAAAGAAACCTTCAATCTTCTCATTCACCCCGCCAATCGGCTGCGCTTCACCAAATTGGTTCATCGAACCTGTGATGGCGATATCCTGACGTAGCGGTAAACCAGAGAAAGCCGAAACAATCGCACATACTTCAGCCATTGATGCACTGTCCCCATCTACACCACCGTAAGATTGCTCAAAGGTAAGATGTGTTGTTAATGGGATCTTCGCTGTTTTACCAAATACTGATGCTAGATATGCCGAGAGAATCATCACACCTTTCGAGTGAATACTTCCGCCCAGTTCAGCACTACGTTCAATATCAAATACTTCACCACTACCGTACGCTGTAGTTGCAGTTATTCGGCTTGGTGCCCCAAATCGATAATCAGACGTTGCTATCACAGATAATGCATTAACCTGTCCGATGGCTTGATGATCAACATCGATGAGAGTCGTCCCTGTAACAAAGCTTTGCATCACATGATCTTTTAAGCGACTCACACGCTGCTCTTGATTTTGTAATGCCTGCTCAACATGGCTACTGCGGATCATGGTCGCGTTAGATGATTTCGCAACGTAATTAGTCTCACGTAGTAAGTTCGCAATATCAGCAGAATGTAATGACAGCTTATGCTGATCATCCGCTTGGCGAGAGCTGTATTCAATGATCCTTGCTATCGCTTTTCGATCACAATGGAGCATATCGCCATCATGAACGATACTGGCAATAAAGCGAGCATATTGCTCTTCAGAGGTATCTGTTCGCGGCATATCATCTTCAAAATCTGCTGTGACACGAAATAGCTCTTTAAACTCTGGATCGTAATGTTGTAGTAACTGATAGGTTTGATAATCACCAAACAAAATCAATTTTACATTCAATGGGATCGGCTCTGGCTCTAATGAAATGGTGCCAGACAATGTTACTTCACGCTCAAGTGAACTTAAATTCAACTTTTGCGCACGCAGTGCACGTTTTAAACCATCCCAAACATAAGGGCGCTCTAAAACTTTTACCGCATCCATCATTAACACGCCACCATTAGCGCGGTGTAAACTACCTGCACGGATCAAAGAGAAATCAGTAAAGACGGTTCCTTTGAACGTCGCATTTTCAACATAGCCAAAAATAGAGTGGTAGTTTGGGCTCTCTTCAACCTCGATAGGAAACTTACGATCAACATCTTGATGAACAAGTACATTGATTTGGTAACGTCGCGGCATTTTCTTGTCTAACGATGCATAAGCTAATGCGACTTGCTCTTCACTTTCTTCTAAGAAAATATCAATATTTTCTAGAATATCGTTATACATTGCTGATAAGTAAGCTTTAATCTCAGGCAGCTTACTGTATTTCGCTTTCAGATCTTTAATGCAATGCGCAGTCACATCTTTGGCAATATCCTCATCAAGCTTTTGCTGCTTATCCGAGTACTTTTCTTCCCATTCCGTTAACTGACGAACAATACCACGCAGCTCAACTTCAAGATCATTGATCGTCTCTTCAAACGTTTGTTGTTCTTTATCACTTAATTCAGCAAATGAATCTTCGGTATGCGGCTCTTCACCATTCATCGCCACCAGCTGATAATCACCTTGGGTAGTAATGGTTAAGCCAACACCTCGCTCTTCTGCGCCCTTTTTCATTGTCATTAACGCATTTTCTTGTTTCTGCGCTAATTGTGTTTTTAACTTTTCAGCTCGGCTAATATAAAGCTCATTATCAAATGCCATTGGAAACGCTTTTACTAAGCGCTTCATGAGCTGTTCAATATCTTTTTTAAATGCACTACCTTGACCTGCAGGCAGCTTTAGCACCTTAGGGCAACGGGTATCATCAAAGTTTGAAACATAACACCAGTCATACAATGTATTGGCGTTACCATTAGGATCGTGACGATTTAAGTAGCGCATCACCATGGTGCGTTTACCTAATCCATTACGACCTATCGCATAGATATTGTAACCTTTTTCCTTAATCGACATCGCAAACTCAACCGCCTGTTGTGCTCGCTCTTGTCCTACTATTTCATCTAATGGTGTAAGGTGTTTGGTTGACTTACACTCATCACTCAATCCGTTTAGCGCTGATACGCGATACAGCTTGTCACTGGTTAGAGGTTTAACTGACATAATCGATCCCTCTCGTTACGACGTCTACCTTCAGTCTACTAATAAAATATTGATTTTTTAGAGACTTAAGCTATAAAAAGTGGCGTTAGTCTCATTTTTTAATGTTTAGCGCTGAAAAATTAGGCACAAAAAAGCCTAACATTGCTAGTATCACTTTTAATATAGTAATACTCAGTAAGTTAGGCTTTTTTATTGCGTAATGTAACGCGATTACAAGGTTGCCATGGCTCCTTTACCTACCCCTTCGTAGGCAACAACATCAAGGCAATCAGCAGCAGATAAACTTGGTTTAACCTTTTCAGCAATATAACTGGCAAGTAATTCAACAGTGGTATCGGTGGCTAACATTTCTGTTTCTGAACGAGCAATCGCCAGTTCAAACTCACCTTGTGGTGCGGTGTAGCGGAAACCATAGTGGGTTTCGTCCAATACCGATTTGGCACACTCACTTAAATTCAGTTCGTTGACACTGCATACATCTTCTTCTGAGCCTAAGTAAATATCTTGCCAACGCTTCGCCCATTGCTTCTCTAGTTCAGCATTGCGCTCGCCATTAACAATAAGCTCAATCGGAGAACGGTGACCGTGTGCAATGCGTTGACAGTTACCATCATGTTTTTTCAAACCGTGACTGTAATGATAAAAAGCACCTTGAATGGCTTCGTGACGAAGTGTTATTTCAAGACCTTGTACATTCTTAGGTAGATTGTCTTTTAGCACGTGGTAAACATGCTCAGTCACGCTTTCAATCGTTACTGTCTCTGCATCAATAAAGCAGAAAGCCTGCTCAGGACAATGTAAGTGAATACTTTTATCTTCTCGCAGAAGATCGACTGTCGCATAGCCCGTTTTAGTCGCGGCAGTGTGAATTGCTGGAGATTTAGCAGGCACAATTAAACGGTGATCGACATATTGATCAACTAATTGTTTGATCTGTTTCTTAACACGACTGAAATCAAGCACCATGCTCATTTCATTTAACTCGCCCGACATCACCACATCAAGAATCCAACTTTCGCCAACCATACCGCGATCGGTACATAGGTATGACGCATCAATTACAGTGAGATCTCTGACAAATAGCTTCAAAGTGAAGTCCTTATTGATAATGGTTGTCGTTTCTAGGGGAATGCATTATACGCTGCTGACGCAATGAGTAAACAAGCAAAATCAGTAAATACAAGATATAAAAAAGCAGCGATGATTATCATCACTGCTCTCATTAATACCCGTCTTTTAAGAAGAACTAGAAACGGTAGTTCGCTGAGATGTAGAACGTCGTAATACTCTTTAGATCAGATTGAGTATTTGGATATACGATTTCCGTAGGATCAACTTTTGAACCAGACCAATAATTCTGATCTTTACGTTGACTCGCGGTGTGACGGGCACCAATTTCTGTCGTAAAATGGTCAGAAATTCGCCAAGCAACACCCGCTTGAATACCAAGCACAGGGTTTGATTGCTTATAAGAACCATATTTTTCGCTGGTTGTTTCAGCAATCATATAACCCACATGCGCACCCACAAATGGGTTAATCGCTTTATCTGCTCGAAAGATATAATCTGCACTTAATAAATGAAGAGTGACGTCAGTATCGGCGATCTTTTTATTATCAAACTCAGATTCACCACTCATTTTCTGGTAACTATAGTAAATTCTTCCATTACCACCAGCAGTATAAAAACCGATATCAGCGCCAGCAAAACCACTTGCGTCAGGTGAAGGTGCTGACACCTTATCTGAAGAAGACGTTGCATGAACAAGAGAAAAGCTCATATCAGCCATTCCACCTGTTAACCCTACGAAATAGTGCATTGTGTCATCAAATTTTGGCACTTCATCTTCAATTGGTGATAAGCCATTTTCAGGAGTGGCAACCACAGGCTCTAAAACTAGCGGCTCACTCGGGGTATAAGCTGAATTTTCTGTTGATAATTCTTCTGCGGCAAAAGTTGTTGAAGAAAAAAGAGCACTAAGTAATACGCTCGCAAGCAATGTCTTATTCATAAACCGATCTGTTTCATCCTGTTTCATTGTATTTAAGCGTTAAGCCTACGAAGGGCTAAAACTTATCATCATTCCAATAGTGATGTGATTATATACTGAAACGAAAACAAAACTCGATCTTGTTATGAAATTAACACCGTAATAAGTGGTGGCAATATTCTACGCACCACTTACAATATTTTGCTGCAACTATTCTTCTTTTAACCAATTTAATGCATCGATTGAGTTATCAAAATAACGCACTTCACCGGATAAAAACCAATTCCCTACTTTTGCGCCAACTTCTTGCCAATGTTTATTGCCATATAACGCTACTTTACGAAATTGCTTACCATGTTTTAAGCCTAGCTTTAGATCATCCCAAGCCGCATGTATATCCCAACCATCACACTCAGTACCATCAAAATACACAACAACAATGGGTTTATCGACATCGGCTAATGCATCATCAATTTCAGGTGTAATTAGCTGATAATCTTGATGGGTTAATTTACCAGTCGCTTTTAATTCAACAAAAAACTCATCACCGTTGTTATCAATTTCGATTTTAATTCCATGAGACTTTGTCATTTCATTATCTCCTCGATCAGTATTTAACATTATTGGTATGTTGATAAGACTTTATAACAGAACCAATTTTACGATAGTGGCAATGGTGCAAGATTACTCTGCATGCTTACAGGTTGACATAATTTGAGAGATTTTCATCCCAATACGGCGTTTCACCAATATAATGCTTAAAAAAACTAATAGCAGCGACGATCTTTTTAGGCAGATGCTTACGGCTTGGGTACACCGCATAAAAGTGCATGCCCTGATTGGCTTCCCAATCATTAAGTAATTGAATCAGCTTTCCGGTTTTGAATTCATCCGTTAAAAGATACGTTGCAAGATAGGCAATCCCCCAACCAGACACACATGCATCACGAACCGCTTCCGCTAAATCAACCCGATAATTTCCTGATACTGTGACACATAAGCCTTCTTGATCGCGTAAAAATGACCAGGTGCCGTGATTTATTTGTCTATTTTGATAAACCAGACAGTTGTGATCCTGCAAATCACTAGGATGATTAGGTGCTGGGTGGTGAATAAGATATTCAGGAGATGCCGCAACAATAAAACGGGTATCCGCTAATCGTTGCGCTACGTAACCTTCAGGAATATTTTCGATATTGGTGATCCATAAATCCAGCCCTTCATCGACCATATTTGCACGATGATCAAATAAGCTGACTTCAACATGAAGATCAGGAAATTGTCGGCGAAGATGCTCTATTGCAGGGATAATATGCATTGTGCCAAAAGATTGAGATAAGCCTAAGCGTAAAGTACCTGATACCTCATCACGAATATTTGCCATCATCGCATCAGCATCTAACACCGCTGAGACTAACGGCTCACAATATTTCGCGTATTCAATACCTTCATCGGTCAAAGTAAAGCTACGTGTTGTTCGCTGCACTAATTTCACCTGCAGCTCTGCTTCTAATAAACCCAGCTGTTTACTTACATGCGATGTTGATACCCCGAGTTTTTGCGCAGCAATAGTGAAATTGCCACTTTTTACAAGAGTATGAAATATTGTCATTTGTCCGGCGCGATCTTGAAGCACTACAATTACCTATCTGTTTTAAGTCCTTAATAGTTTACTGCAGAACCTAGCTATACCGTCAGCATTCCTGTTTGGAATAACAATTATTACCCACTGGTAAAAGTAATTTTCATTACTGTGCAATTATCATTATTTCAGAAACAATTATAATACAGCCTCATTTACGAATTAGATTGGAGTGTGGTTGTGAGTTGGTTATTTCTTCTATTAGGTGTTTTGGCTGAGGCTACATCACATGTCGCATTAAAAGCGACAGACAGTTTTACCAATCCACTACCAAGTGCCGTTGTTATTCTCGGCCATATCACTGCCTTTCTCTTTCTAGCTCAAGCAATGAAAAATATTCCAGTAGGTGTTGTCCATGCTTCGTGGACAGGTCTTGCTATTGCACTTGTTACAGTAATTTCAAGTGTTATTTATAAACAACACATCGATATTAAAGTATGGATTGGGATGGCAATTATTGCAGTAGGTGTTGCTGTAATTAATTTAGCAGGTGTTTCGCACCACCACTAAATATCCTTATGTAGCCATTATGAGAGGTTATAATGAACCAACAACGTGCTGAAAACTTATACTACTACTTACGTAATCAAAATAGTTCTCAAAAAGAGATCAATGTTGTTATTAAACAATTAAATCAAAACTATGGTATTAATTTATCAGAGCTTGATCGCCGTTATCGTTCGCGTATTGGTTACTCACCAAATCGATACGACATTAATACCTATGGTACCGCAGGTTCTCGTACCATGAATCAAACTCGTGGTATGCAAAAAACACATTAATCCTTACTTTCCTCAAATCGTCACTAATAACAATATTAGTGACGATGTACTCATAGCGACTTTATATACCCATGATCATTGAAGGTGTTGTTTTCGTTAAGATAGGGAACATGCTCAGCAGCCATGAAAATCACACTAACTCTTCAACAGAAACGATGCTTATTTCAAAACTAAACGAGACTTCAAAGCAGTAATAGAGCTGTTTTACTGTGACTCTTCTAGAGATCACAGGCTCATTGGCAGCTCGAATAAATGATAACTTTCAGGTTCTAAAACAAACACTTTGAAGCCTTTCAAGCATATACCACTATTAATGATTTCTATTTTTGCATCGCGAAATGTTTACCTGGCATTTTATTGACTATACTGTTCAGTAAATGATCACTAATAGGTTAAAAATAATGAATAGTCAAATGAAACAGCTACTCTACTCGCTACCGCTATTTGTAGCGTATAATGTACATGCAGTAACTACGGAGAATAACTCTTTAGCTCAACCACAGTCTGTCTCGCAACCTAGTGTACAAGAGGATGCTACAAGTACATCAGGTAGTAATGTTATTATAAATAAGACAGAATCACAGCTACCAAATGATCAATATAATAATACTGTTGTTGGCTCATCCCCTGTTATTACAGGTTCACATAACGTTGGACTTGGCACTAATGTCAACGTTGGTAATTATTCTCTTGCTGTTGGCGATTACAGTCACGCTAAAGATAATTCAGAGTCTATTGGTACTAGCACGAACTCACTTAATAATGGCGTTGCTATTGGTACTCAGGCTTATGCTAATGATGGGCTTGCTATCGGTACTAAGGCGTATGCGACAAATAACAGTATTGCTATTGGTAATAACAGCAAAGCAGAAGAAAAGAATACGGTGAGCTTTGGTGGTGAAGTCGTCAACCGAAAAATCGTTAACGGGAAAATACAAGTAACAGATACAGATCTAACGCGTCGTCTTACTAATGTTAGCGCAGGTATTAATGCTACTGACGCAGTCAATGTTAGCCAATTAACTAAGGCAAAGGATGCCTTACAAGGTGAAATAAGCCACAATAGTGAAAATATTAGCAATAACACTAATAACATTAAAAACAATACCAGTGATATAAAAAACAATACGGCTAATATCCACCAAAACACACAAGCTATTGATGTTAATAAAAATTCAATTGCCAATAATGAGACGAATATTCGTTCAAATACGCAATCAATTACAAATAACAAAACGAGCATTAGTAATAATGCCAATAATATCACTAACAATAGCCAAGCCATTACGACCAATAAAACGGAAATAGCAGATAACAGCAGTGGCATAAAACAAAATACTGTCGGTGTTAACAACAACAAAATAGCTATAGGTAACAATAGCCAAAACATTACAACAAACAGTACAGAAATTCATACAAATGCAAATAATATTAGTCAGTTACATCAAGAGTCTGTGAACTACACCAACAGCCATGTGCTCGAATATTACAACCGTTCGAAACAGTATACGGATGAAAAGTCGCAGCAAACATTGCAGAGTGCTAATAACTATACAGATCAACGTATAAATCAACTCTCAAATACTTTTAATGAGAAATTAGAAGGTTTACAACATAGAGAAGATGCGGGAGTTGCATCTGCTATGGCAATGGCAGCTATCACAGTTAAACCAAACCGCAAATATAATATTGGTATGGGACTTGGTTACTATGGCGATCAAGATGCTATTGCATTAGCCGCTAAAATTAATACCTCGCCTGATACTATTATGACGTTAGATACATCATATAACTCTAATCATAATGTGGGCGTTGCTGCTGGTATGACATTTGGTTTTAACTAATTGAAGAAATTACCTTATCACAAACTTAGTTAATCAAATGCTACAGATAAAAAAAAACCGACATTCGTGTCGGTTTTTTTATAAATTTTCTAAAAAATCACTTCAGACGTTCAATAACCCATGGCATTAATTGGTCATAGGCATACCAGCAACCCGCCGCAATAATTGCAGTCCAAATCAATCGCGATACCCATTTAGAGCGCTGCATATGACGAGAAGGATCAGGCTCACCACAGTGAGGACAAAAATGTGCACGACGAGACACAATACCTTCACAAGCAGGACAATCCGTTAAACGTTTAGATCTCGTTGCTACCCCTGCTTGACTCGATGATTTTGCAGTTAACGACGACTTTTTTGTAGATTGAGATCGCTGCTCTGCACGCATTGAAAGCATAACATCACCGTTATCATCATCTACTGCCGAAAAATCTGTTGTTTTCACGTTGTTCACCATTAAATCAATTACTACGATAATGATACTAAATAACTATCCAATAAGCATTCTTACTCGATAGATAATGTTCTAAGTTTCATTTTATCGTCATATATAATGTTTTTTTGTAATTAATGTGTTGTTTAATATCGATTAATTGTGATATTTGTATAACTGAATTCATTACTATTCGACAATATCCATACATACTTGCAATACTGTAACCACACCTTTACTACCCTATAACCAAGAAGAATAGGTAAATACAGCAACTACTCGTTTCATTGATTACTGATCGTATTTTCATCAATATAATGGACTATAATATGAAAAAATCGCTTATCAAAACAACGTTATTTGTTATTTAAGCATTATTTAATAACAAAAATAATCGAAAGAGATGACTCACCACCATTAACTCTATCTACCAAAGAATCTCGCTTTGATTTTCTCGAACAAAAAGTGCGCTTCGTTCAAAGAACGCACTGCTATATTCAACGGCTTAGTTAAGCTCAAAAAATGCTGTATATCCGGAATATCATTGCAAGGTTGCCGAGAACAGCCAAGGAAAGCCAATTGCTGATGATTTAGTCCCGATAAAAAGCTTGATTCTATCAACAAACGTTGAAAGCGCCCCCACTGCGTGAAATTATTTGACAACACCACAGAAGGAGAAAAAAAGTGATAAAACAGCGCATTTCTTGCTGTCAAATTTGGATAACTTTGTTGATGTAAACACTCTGGATCAAACAAAAAGAGCGTTCCAGCCTTACCAATTACTCTTTTTAATTCATAATCTTCAGTTTTTTGATGGTGCAACTCCCCTACTTGCCCCTGATACTGATGCCGATGAGAACCAGCAACAAACGCAAATGCTCCTGACTCTACATCATCAAGATAACAAGCTAATTTTAATGATCTTGGAATAGACTTAGATTGATAATATTCAGTGCAATACCATTCATCACGATGTAGTGGATGAAAATTGTCTTTAAACGGAAGACTTTGCCAGCCTTTCGCTTCTTGTAAACAAACATCTTTCCCTAAATATTCAACAATAAGACTATTAATTAATGGCATTAAGGGCAGTTGGCAAAAATGAGGATCTAATGTTAATAGTTGTTCGACCATTAATCGTTTTCTATCCGTTTGCGCATACCCTGTCCATGAGTTAAAAGCAGGGCGCTCCAATTGAGATTGAAAGATCCTTTGCATTTTAACTAATTCATCTTTTGTAATACATTCCGGTAGTACAACAGCACCGTTATGTTTTAACTCGCTCAGTAAAGCTAGAAGTTGTGACATCTGTTAATACCTGAATAAAGTCAGACGCTAATTTTTCACAACCATACTGGTAGTAAAAATCAGAAGACGGTTTTTTTACGCTTAATTTATTACGCTCAAACAATTGATATAAATGTCTTAGTTGATCTAAATAGATCGCTGGCTCTTCTATTGACACTTCATAAAGTTGTGTGGCGTGTCGTCTTAAAAAATCTGATGTTTCACCATCGGGTAATTCAGCTAAAATCGGCTTGCCACTTGCCACATAATCTATCGCTTTAGTCGCTAAATGCGTATCCGCTTTACCTTTATCTGGTTTACCTTTTTGAATAAATAACACATCACATTGCGATAAAATATCGTGTAACTTTTCTTTTGGTTGAGCACCTATCATTACAACCTTATCGGTTAATTTATACTCGCGTATCAACTGCATCATTTCATCTTGAACATCACCTACATTGATAAGGCGAATAGGAAAATCACACTGCGCTAATTGCTTAAATAGGCCTTTTGCGCTGCGCCTAAAACCATCCCATGTCCCGCTATAACCAAGGGTCAACACCTTATGATTATCGGAAACATGATCAAGGATTTGATCATAACTATTAGGGATATAACGAACACTATGTTGGGGGTATAAAGATTGATAAGTGTGATAATCAGCCATCGACGTCA
Source organism: Photobacterium sp. GB-72 (assembly GCF_003026095.1). Lineage (NCBI taxonomy): Bacteria > Pseudomonadati > Pseudomonadota > Gammaproteobacteria > Vibrionales > Vibrionaceae > Photobacterium > Photobacterium sp. GB-72. The sequence continues at coordinate 93,827 of NZ_PYNV01000005.1, forward strand.
CTATCAAAGCACTCGCTTGCTGCATTATTTTTTGTTCAGATTTAACGTCATTTTCATCGGAAAAATAACTCGCTTGCGACCACGCATCACGAAAATCTAACACCAAAGGAACATTGAGCCATTTTGAGAGTAGCCTACCAATTAAAGCGCTACTAAAAGGAGGGCAAGAAACAACAATCACATCCGGTTTAATCGATTTACTTTTTTGCCATGCTTTATAAAGAGCAGGGAATACCCAGCCCCAATGCATATCAATCAACCAATACTTTTTAGCAATATCACCATCTCTTTCTGGTGAGCGCCAATGTCTTAAACGATAACATTGTTTGTGAATAATTGTTGGCCATTTCCAACACCAATCAATATTCCATGAAGATACAGGAACGATATCTGCGAGAAGTTCTATCTTATTTTTATTATCAACATTAGCAAACCGATGATCTCGGGCTTCACGAAAGACCACCACTCGATGTCCTAAACGCGTTAAAGACTCACTAAATCGTCGACTTCTGTTTGCACCAACATTTAATAACGGTGGGGAAAAGTAACTAAAATAAAATATATTCATTCATTCCCCCTTAACATCCTAATGACTTTACCAGGATTACCTGCAAACAATACATTTGGCGGCACATCTTTAGTGACAACACATCCAGAAGCAACAACTGAGCCACGTCCAATAGTGACAGGCTTTACAATATTGACACCAGTACAGATCCATACATCGTCTTCAATCACTAAATCAGCCATTACTGGCGGTTCATACCTGTCTAAACCTGGGCTATGACCGCTATGGGCATTAATGCTCGTTCTCCCTGCAATCATAACGTTATCGCCGATAAGTACTTTCCTTCCAACTGAAATTCCGGTTTGCCAACCAATATAGCAATTTTCACCTATTCTTATTTCGCAACAACCACTATCAGGATGGCCGTGAATACTCAGGGCTCCGTTTAGACAAGTATTATTACCAATATAAATTTTTATCGGCCCTTGAATTAAAGGGAAGCCATTTTCTAAACTCAACCCAGGGCTGTAATGTTCTAACCGTGCCTGTAACATAGGAAGATATAGAAAAATGTTCAATAAGCGTTGGAAAGTGAAACTCGCTAATCGATAAAGAACATAAATAGGCCGATATATCCATGCTAAATCAGGCAGTTGACCATAAACGAACCATTTTGAAACTCGGTATAACAATCGGCTTAATGGCGTGTTTTGTTGTTTGATATAAGCACGAATTCGATGCGTTATTAACATTAATCACCACCTTTACGACTTATTTAAAGCACTTTATTGTCCAATCAAAGATGAATACAATGCGTGAGTTTGGGCGATTTGTATTGCGATATCATATTTTTGTTCTACCTTTCTTCTCGCAGCTAAACCAACACATTCAAGCAATTTATTTTGGCTATAAAGAAACTGAAGCAATTTTTGTACCTGATCTCTTTGTTCAAAACACACATACCAACCCTGCTGTTTATCGGTAAAAATCTCGGCAAGCCCACCGATAGGTTCAGCGATAACTGGTCGCCCTACTGCCATTGCTTCAACGGCGACATATCCGAAAGCTTCCTGCCAACAAGATGGCATTAATACAATATGTGCGTGTTGTAAATCCTGCTCAATTTTTGCTGAACGCCCATGGTAATAAATCGAATTTTCTCGATAGGCTGTGAGCTTCACCTGCTCAGACAGTTCTCCATCCCCATAAATATCTAATTGTGCAATCGTTGCTAATTCTGGTTGAGAAAAGAGATCTAATAAGTAGTGGATTCCTTTTTCTGCACTCAAACTTCCGATATAAAAACAACGTAATTTATTCGTAATTGGCGGTAATTTTTTATAGTTAAATCGCGATAAATTTATACCATTATTAATCAGCACTATTTTTTCAGAGGGCATAAACGCTTCTAACCATCGCTGAATAAAAGGTGAAATCGCACAAAGACGAGTAATTGGCATACCAAGAACCCATTGCTTCCATCGACGCCATCCTGTTATCTCAACGTGTTTTGGTGGTGAATTATGCATGGTAAGCACAATTTTCGAACAAAAAATGCGGGCAATAAATGTATAAAGGTGACCAATACCATAAAAATGGAAATGGATAAGATGAGGACGATAACGTAGTAGTAAAGCAAATAATTGGGCGGAATTTGCAAAAGCGGAATAGGTATAGTTTTTTGATTTTAAGACAGAATAAGCGTCATCTGAAATAGATCGTGCGAATAAAATGAAGTGTTTGTTTGAATCCGGTAGCTGAATTAAAAAATCCAAAAAACTACTACCTTTTTTTACATCAATATCACAAATTAAGACTATGTTTTTCATCTTTTGTCTCACGATAAAAAGGTAGTCTTTAAAGCATATCTGAGAATATATTATTCTTTTCTTAAAAAGGAGAATTTTCGCGAAAGGTAAACAAACGGCTACCATTGCAGTAGCCAAATTCCGATAAAAGTAATGCTGAACCGTTAATTAACACCCATTTGATGTTTATATTTGGTCACTGATTTCTCACAGAAATCTCGCTCATCATCATCGTCAATATTGTTAATAAGTTCAGCAAATGCCTCATAGCCAACCTTACCGTTTTTTACTTTCCATACGGTATAAGCTGCCTGCTTATCTAATTCAATACGTGTTCTTTCACCATCAGACAGTAACGTAAGGTTATACATCAATTATGCTCGCTTTAATTATATTGATTCATTTTACCTAAAAACAAAAGTGATCAAAATAGCCATGCATCATAATCATTTGGGTTTTCTTATGGCAAAATTTGCGTAATCAACTATCAAAAAAGAAGTCCACCCTCTCTTTTTCAACAGAATTAGTAAACAACTTACTATTTTATCTAAAACAGCCTAAATTATGTGATATTGATCGCGAGAATAATCATCCTGCTCTCATAAACTGCTTCCATTGAAACGCAACAATAACCTTTGTTAATTATTAAAATCTAGGAGCAATATATGGCTACCCCACATATTAACGCAGAGCTTGGCGATTTTGCAGAAACAGTACTAATGCCTGGTGATCCTCTACGTGCTCAGTATATTGCTGAAACTTACCTAGATGATGTTAAGCGTGTTTGTGACGTACGTAGTATGTATGGCTACACTGGTACCTATAAAGGTCAACGTATTTCAGTTATGGGGCATGGTATGGGTATCCCTTCATGCTCTATTTATGTCCACGAATTAATTAAAGACTTTGGTGTTAAAAATATTATCCGTATTGGTAGCTGTGGCGCTGTCCATGATGATGTAAAACTGATGGATGTGATCATCGGTATGGGCGCCTCAACAGATTCGAAAGTTAACCGTATTCGCTTCTCAGATCATGACTTTGCAGCAATTGCGGATTATCACTTATTAGAAACTGCTGTCAATCAAGCACGAGCACAGAAAGTACCTGTTCGTGTCGGTAATGTTTTCTCTGCTGATTTATTCTACAGTCCAGAAAGCGATCTTTTCGATAAAATGGAAAAGCTCGGTATCCTTGGCGTAGATATGGAGGCCGCTGGTATTTACGGTGTTGCAGCAGAGTTAGGTGCAAAAGCACTGACTATTTTAACGGTTTCTGATCATATCAAACGTGGTGAAAAGCTCAGTGCAGAAGATCGTCAAACGTCATTTAATGAAATGATGAATATCGCACTAGAAACAGCAATTTCGTTATAAATACTCCATAAGCGGGAGGCATTCTTCCCCGATATGTTGACCGCTTATTTCTATACAAAGATAAAAACTAAAGGGATGTTAGTTTAATCAGTACCTTCAATTAATAGAAACCAGCTCGATAATGTAAAATGTGGCGTCTTACACAATCATAGGTAACATATTATTGAAACGTATTGTTCTCTGACAGTGCTGAGTACTATTTACTCAGCCCCTTCTCACAAATCCCACGCCTGCTTAGTAACAACCTTGATAATATATTTATACTCATTGTTAAGACCCCTCAAAAATAAGGTTTGATTATGTCGACATCTCTTACAACAGCAAACCCCATTGAGCAGTTACCTTTGGCTTTTAATGGCCATCAGTTTAATCACTGTAAGACATTGAGTTGTAAGAACTTTGGTTCACATAATCCAAATGACTATGTGCTACAACAGGCAAACAAAAATCGTCCGATATTGGTATGCCGTGAATGTGGTGCTTTTCCTCCTTTATTGAATAACCAAGATATTGTAGAAGAAGCGCTACGTTACCAAACCCAACAAAGCGGCGATCTTCCTAAATGCACAAATAACGCCTGTGAAAATAACGTTTTTTCAGCATTAACACATAGACATTTATATCACGCATTTGGCTTTAGTGGTGACAGGCAACGTTATCGTTGTAAAGCATGCGACCAAACATTTGTTGATCGTTGGTCTGGTAGTAATAATAAACATCTTATACAACAAAAACTCTTAGGGTTATTATTTACTGGTTATCCCGTGCGAGATATTTGTCGTCGCTTAGAGATAAATCCAAAAACATTTTATGATCAATTAAACCACATCGCAGCAAGGTGTCGCCGCCAACTTGCTCTGTTTGATGAACGCTTGTTTAAGCACCAACATAAAGTACAACTGGCTTCCAATATAAAAGCGTTGCAAGAGAAAAGTATGAACGGTGTACTATGGGTTGCCAGTGCAGAAGCGCAGTCAGGGTATGTTGTTGCTCAGCATATTAATTATCAACAAGAAACCGTGGAATCAACACAAGAGCACCATGATGCTTATCAAGATAACGCTCGCTATATGGCGCTCTCTACACCACATCAAACGCTGACAGAAACATTTATCCCACAAGGAATATTAGCGCGAGTAGATACAACCTATAGGAAAATTTTTAGTCGCTCCAATATGGAAAATCCATTGACTGATGGCAGGCTCATTAATTACCCAACAAAAGGAACATTAATCCACCCTCAATACACCGTATATAGCCACTACCTTTATTTAAAGCAAATGTTCCAACATAGCGACTATCTTGCGGTTTTTATGCCTCAAGAAACACTACTTCGCTCTGCCTGTATTTCAGTTTTTATTGATCATATTAAAAAGAAACGAATTGATCCTGTTTATGTTCTTGAAGATGAACAATGGCTACACGGCGATAAGCCAGACAATGTCGATATTGTTCTACTAGGTTGGTGGCAAGATAGGTGGGCTTTTACTCATTTAGAGAACGCAAGTAAAGGGATCTGCCATCTTGGTGGAGAAACCTCGAAAGATAAACAATGGCTAGAACACGCAACATACCGTGCTATTTCATCTTATCAAAACCGTTTTCAAGACCAATTTAGCCAACTGATCAACGAGCCAAGACGTAAACTTCGCCCTGCAGGATTATTACCCTTGCTTGATATTTATCGCGCTTGGCATAATCTCTGTCGCCAAGATAAATACAGATTAACTCCTGCGCAACGATTAGGGCTTGCCTCTTCACCCATAACATTAGAACAGTTACTGAGCTAGCAGCAGACATAAAAAAGGCTCAATATTGCCATCACTGATGCCATTTTATTGAGCCTAATTAGGATGTTTATAATCTTATTTTTCAGCTGCAACTACTGATATTTCAACCAATAAAGCATCACGTGCCATGCTGGCTTCCACACAAGCACGCGCAGGTGCATGACCTTCAGGAACCCAGTTATCCCACACTGCATTCATTTCTGCGAACATACTCATATCTTTAATGTAAATCGTTGCAGAAAGCATATGCTCTTTATCACTTCCCGCTTGTAGTAATAACGCTTCAACTTTATCTAACATTGTCTGTGTTTGCTCTGTAATATCTTTTGTTGCATCAGCACAAACTTGACCACACAGATAAATAGTTCCGTTATGTTTTACAATACGGCTCATTCGAGCACCCGTTTCCAAACGTTCAATCATGATATTTCCTGTTCACTAGAAAGTAAGAGGTCATTGTAACTTTTTTTGCATAAAAGTCGTCATAGTTCGGTAAGAAAATAAAATTATTTGCACATAATGCAGTTTACACCGTAAATTTCAGCTATTTGCCTAACGAATCTTCAATTCTCGCTTTCCAAATCGCCATTGCTAATGCTGGCTTGCGTAGCACTTGAGGTGTTGGGATCCAGCCATGCTTGATCTTAGCAAACACATCAAAACGCTCTGCTGTGCCAGACATTGCTTCTGCTATGACTCTACCTGCAATATTGGTTAAACCAACGCCATGACCGGTGTATCCATGAGCAACATAAATATCATTCCCCAAGTGATCAATTTGAGGCATGTAAGAACGAGTGACCGCAAATAAGCCGCCCCAGTGGTACTCCATTTTCACATCTTTTAACTGTGGGAATACCGTGATCATACGTTGACGTAGACGCTCCGCTGAATCACTGTATTCACCATTAAATGGGTGATTTACACCGCCAAATAAAATACGACCATCAGGTGTCGGACGGTAATAATCAAGACTGTTATTTAAGTCTGACATTGCCATCATATTGGAAATAGGCTGACGATCACCTAATTGCTCTGTTACTGCAATATAAGAAGCAACGGGCAAAACGACACTTTGTGCTTTACGGTTTAACCCGTCTAAATATGCATTACACGCCAATAACACTTGTTTCGCTTTTACACGACCTTTTGGGGTATGAATAATATGTGGATTGCCTTTTTCAATTTTAGTCGCAGGGGTATTTTCAAATACCGAAGCACCTAATGACATTGCAGCACTGGCTAAACCTAAGGTGTAATTTAATGGGTGCATATGTGCGCTGTTTGAATCAAACAACCCACCAAGGTAACGATCGGTATGCGCTACTTGCTGAATTTGTTCTTTTTCCCACCAGCTTGCACTTGGGTAATCATAACGAGTCTGCTTTAAGTCATACCAAGATTTTAATTCTTCTTCTTGGCTCTTTTTCAATGCCAGCTCGATATAGCCTTGTTGAAAATCACAGTCGATGTTGAATGTTTCAATACGCTCGCGTGCAATATCAACCGCCTCACAAGAGAGATCCCATAATTGTTTTCCCCATTCAGGGCCATAGGTCTCATCGACTTCACGCAGCCCCAAACAGTAACCAACGAGACACTGCCCACCATTACGGCCAGATCCCCCCCATGCTAAACGCTGAGATTCAAGAACGACAACCGAAAAACCTTTCTGACGTAATTCGATGGCAGCATTCAAACCTGTCATACCCCCACCAATAATACACACATCAGCTTCTATCTGTTGTTCGAGTGCTGGTTGCTCAGGTAATGCATTAATTGTTGCTTGGTAATAACTATCAATATATTGACTACGCATGGACATTCCAATTGCCTATAGATAAGAACAGAGAAAAAATCGCGCGGATAATGTCACGCTATTAATGCAACAACAAGGGATTTATTACTGTGATAGTGGTCATATATCACGCCGATTAACTTTGACATGCTTAATGTTAACTCTATTATCCGCTACTCACTGACTTACCTGGTCATTTAGGGAAATAGAAATGAAAAAAGTTTTTAAAGGGGTGACAACACTAGCATTCGCACTTTCAGCATTTAATGTTTCGGCAAATGATGCTGTGCTTAATATTTACAACTGGGCTGAATATATGCCAACAGATGTAATTCAAGCATTTGAGAAAGAATACAATGTCACCGTCAACTATTCGACTTTCGATAATAACGAAGCGATGTATACCAAATTAAAACTGCTGGATAACAAAGGTTATGATGTGGTTTTTGCTTCAACCTATTTTATTGAAAAGATGGCGCGTGAAGGCATGTTAGCCAAAATAGACAAATCCAAAATGCATCACTTAAAAGATGTTTATCCTGGTTTGTTAGGCCAACAATTTGATCCTAAAAACGATTACTCACTTCCGTATGTTTGGGGTGTGACAGGGATCTCTTATAACTCAGATAGTATTAAAAACGATCAGGTAACGGGCTGGAATGATTTATGGAATACTGATTTCCAACGCCAAGTCATGCTATTAGATGATGTTCGTGATGTATTTGGTATGGCATTAAAAGCACAGGGCCATAGCATTAACAGCACAAACGAAGCTGAAATTAAACAAGCATACGAGAAACTGCGCGACTTACGTCCTAACGTTGTCGTTTATAACTCAGACGCACCACATGTCCCTTATGTGACGGGTGAAGCGATGCTCGGGATGCAATGGAACGGTAATGCTTATTTAGCAAAACAAGAAATGCCAGAGCTAAAATTTGTTTATCCTAAAGAAGGATCGATTCTGTGGATGGATAACTTTATTGTGCCAGAAGGCAGCGTAAATAAAGATTTAGCCTTTAAGTTTATTGATTTCTTTATGCGTCCAGAAAACCAAGCAAAATTGGTTGAAGAGCTCGGTTTCCCTGCGCCAAATAAGCAAGCAAAGTCATTCTTACCTAAAGAATTACAAAACGATCCGATGATCTTCCCAACAGATGAGGAAGTAAATAAAGGTGAGTTTACTAATGATGTTGGTAGTGCTGTCAATATTTACCAAAAATACTGGCAAATGCTGAAGAGCTAAAAATAGATAGAGAGCGATAACTGTGTTATTGCTCTCTATCTTAATTATAGACTCTATATAATAATTTCAATTCATGCCACTCAAAATTTTCACTTTAACGTTATTAACAATTATCAAGATTATTTATTTAAATATTAATAAAAAATAAAACACTTTCATATTATTTATTATTCACTGAATACAGTATAAAAATTATCTATCGCAATATTAATGATATTTAACTTCTTTTTTTTGTTGCTATATAACTTTAAACCTTAGGTGTAATTTAAATGAGCTATTTATTCAACATGAATTTATGAACGTAGTTACGGAGTAATTAAAAGCCTACGCATTAATTTCACTATCATTATCAATATCTTTAGGTCTTGTAATTGACAAGAGAAAAATCCAATTAAACCTTAGCGTTAATTGCTGGTAGTCGCAGAGCCACCCCTGATTTTCCACTTTGATAGAAAAAGGTAATAGTGTTCCAATACACGTACTCACAGTCATCTGTGTATAATAAATATTTTGCTGGCTCTTTATAAGCCAGTTATTTCTAACTTTAACTAACTGATCAATAATATAAATTATGAATGCCTTAGATGAACAAAAACTCAGTCAACTGAGTCCTTTTGAAATTAAAAATACACTACTAACATTGGCTTCATCACAATCCGACATTGCCCTAATAGACGCCGGTCGTGGCAATCCTAATTGGGTAGCAACCTTACCTCGTGAGGCTTTTTTTCAATTAGGGTTATTTGCACTGAGTGAAGCTAACTTAAAATTTAAAAATTATGATAACTTTGGCGGAACAGCAGATAAGCTTGGCATCTTCCAACGTTTACAGCAATTTTGTTTTAAAACAGAAAATCAAAATAATCATGGGTTAACATTTTTACTCAATGCTATTGATTATCTTAAGACGAATCAAGCGATTAATCCTGACGAGATTGTATTTGAATGGACCAATGGGGTACTAGGTGATGATTACCCTGTTCCAGATAGAATGCTTAAAAACGCAGAATGCATTATACAACAATATTTAAGTAGTGCGCTTTGCGATAATCAAAATACTTTGCCACAAAGCTCATTTGATTTATTTGCTGTTGAGGGCGGTACTGCGGCGATTGTTTATATCTTTAATACCTTAAAAAGTAATCGCTTATTATGTGCTGGTGATAATATTGCGATTGCAACACCAATATTTACGCCTTATATAGAAATTCCGGATCTTGAAGACTATGCGCTAAACCGTATTGAGATTGAAGCTAGTGAGGATCTTATCTGGCAAATATCCGATACTGAATTAAATAAATTACTAGATCCAAACATTAGAGCGTTCTTTGTCACGAACCCTAGCAATCCACCCTCAGTAAAATTGAGTGATGAAACGCTAACTAAAATTGCAAATATTGTTAAACAACGTCCAGATCTTATTATTATCACTGATGATGTTTATGGCACGTTTGCCGATAACTTTACCTCACTGGCAATGATCGTTCCTCATAATACGATACTTGTTTATTCATTCTCTAAATATTTTGGTGCAACAGGATGGCGTTTAGGTGTTATCGGTATCCAACCTGATAATATTTTAGATAAGTTACTAAGAAAACAATCAAATGAAGTTAAACATACACTGTTTGAACGCTACAAAAATATTAATTTAGATCCAAATAGTATGAAGTTTATTGATCGCTTGGTCTCAGATAGTCGAGCAGTAGCTTTAAACCATACTGCTGGGCTATCAACACCGCAGCAAATTCAAATGTCACTTTTTGCTGTATTCTCACTCATGGACAATGAACAGCAGTACAAACAAGACGCTAAAAATATCATTCGCGACCGCTATCATCATTTAATGGAACATATGAAAGGTACACCAGTGGTTGCAGAAGATAATCCTAATGGCGTGTTTTATTATGTTGAGATTGATATAGCACGAATTGCTAATGAACTTTATGGTGAGAAATTCTTAACGTGGTTAACCAAAACGTACAACGCACTAGATTTTGTTGTACGACTCGCTCAAGAAAATGCGATCATCGTGATGCCAGGAGCTGGTTTTGATGCTCCTAAATGGTCTATTCGTATATCTCTCGCCAACTTAGATAATGAGAAATACGATACCTTAATGGATAACATTAATAATATGGTAATGAGCTATCACGATGAGTTTAATGGTTGACATACAGCATTAATAATAAGCCACCATCTGTTATATATGGTGGCTTATTATACTATAAGCATCGAGATATAAGTTGAATCAACTTTGCCGCTAATTTCGCGGTTTGGTTAGCATAATCATATTCAGGATTGAGCTCAGCGATATCAACTAACTTTACTTTTCCGCTTGCCATAATATGTTTAATTGCCCATTCGACCATAGGTAAACCAACCCCCTGCATTTGGGTCATATTCACACCAGGTGCAATAGATGCAGAAAATACATCAAGCCCAATACTTAACTGTATAACGTCAACACTATCGATATATTTATCAATTTTGGTTTGCACTGCTTTTTTATTGCGTGATGTTATTTGGTTATCAAGCAACCACTCACACCCCAAATCTTCAGCCAATTTAAACATTGCTTGTGAATTAGCACGATCGCATATACCTAAACCAAGGTAATGAAAATCTCGGTGATGCTCCTTGCAATAACATAATGCAGAATGAAAAGCCGAACCAGAACGAACAGACAAGGTTGGTCGCAACTCAAAATGTGCATCAAAATTGATGATCCCAACACGCGCTTGGCAAGGCTGATAACTCATCGTTGGATCTTCTTGCGTAGCCGATAAAGCAACAACATTATCAGGTATCGATTTAGCTACTTGCCATTCGGTATGTATTTTTGCTTTATCATCGGCAAAATCAGATAACGCTTGATAACTTGCAATAGATATTTCATGACCGCCCCCTAACACTATAGGGAAATGCCCAGAATGGAGTAAACCATGTACAACTTGCGCTTGCTTATCACTTAATGATGAGAAATTTGTATCGTCATCAACCAGTTCTATATCACCAGCATCATAAAAGGGCAGCTTTGAATGCGAATGTGTACTGGGAAGAATACGTCGAATACTTGCAGGTCCTTCCTTCGCCCCTTGTCGACCTCGATTCCAGCCAATACTAAGATCAGAAATAATACCGAGTAAAACAATCCCTTGTTCTCGTTGATCAATATAAGGAGAAATTAACGTATGTGATCGATGTGGAATACGAGACTTAACATCATCAGTTTTAAATAATTTTTTTAAATGATCTACAAACATACGTTTATCTTCCTTTGATCAAAAACGTTGTAATTTAATGTTGTGGTGGTAAAGCGCGAGCAGCCTGTAAGACACACATAACAATTTTATTTTTACGGCTATTGATACGTTCAGCTGGTGCCATGACACTCACTGCGCCAGCCACTTTATTACCGATAAAAACGGGCGCACTCACACCAGAAACACCTTGGTCAATTTCAGACGTACTAATAGCAAAACCATCTTGTTTAATCAGATCAAGCTCTGTTAACCATGCGTCTAATTGCTCTTTCTCTGTGATCTCGTAATGCTTCAAAATACGTAATTGGCGAGAAAGGGGTAAATGCGCCAAAATAACTTTTGATGAAGCACCACGGATAAGAGGTTGGCTCTGCCCTTTTTCATAGCTACAACGTAAAGTGTATGGACTATCAATGCTATCGACACACAAAGCATTAAAGCCAACAGGCACCATGTATGCCGACATCTCACCCGTTTGTTGCTGCAAACGTTTCAATATCGGTCGAACACCATCTGGTAATGGTGAGTTAATCTGAAAATTACGTTGTAATTGCAATGCCGCAGGCCCGGCACTGTATGTATTCTGACCGTGATTTTCTTCGATTAAATTCCAATCTCTTAGTAATGCTAAGTAGCGGTATAAACTACTAATAGGCATATTCATTTCGACACTTAACTGCTGAGCTTGCAGAGGGAAAGGTGAAGCTGCAATGTGAATTAATACTTGCAACAGCTTTTCATTAGCACTGAGTGAATTTGTCACGGTGTTGGCTTCTTCTTTTTGTATGATAATTACTTTTAACCAATAAAAAACCATACTGCAAATTAAATTCTTACATGATGAGAATTATATAAAATAATACTCAATTAATTACCGCAATATAAGAAACCTAATATTAAACACTTTATATTTACTGAATTACTATCAAGAAACTTTCTTACCCTATGGGATTTATCGGTCTAATAAACATTTAAATAGCGTTTCAATTTGTTAATTAAAGATCAACGCATTATCACAGTAATAAAAAAGATGTAACTTTTCCGAGATCCTCACCGTCAATCAAGTGAGAAAAAAGACGCTTTTCTATGCTAAATAGCAGATCACGCTAGTAATAATAGGAGGGTTACTGGTAAAATCCTTGCAAAATTGACCGTCACACATAGTAAAAGAGAGTGATTCCTCATGGGAAGAAAGTTCGAAGTACGCAAATTGTCTATGGCAAAAACCCAAGGCGCTAAGATCAAAGTTTACTCAAAGTACGGTAAAGAGATCTACGTTTGTGCTAAGAACGGTAGCCCTGATCCAGATGCTAACCTAGCACTTCGCCGTCTTATTGAAAAAGCGAAGAAAGATCAGGTGCCAAGCCACGTTATCGAAAAAGCAATTGATAAGGCTAAAGGTGGCGGCGGTGAAGATTACTCAACAGCACGTTACGAAGGTTTTGGTCCTGGCAACTGCATGGTTATCGTTGACTGTCTAACTGACAACAACAACCGTACTTTCATGGACGTTCGCCAAGCATTCGTTAAAAACAATGCAAAAATTGGTAGCCCAGGTACTGTTGGCCACATGTTTGAACACCAAGCAGTATTTGAATTCAAAGGCACAGATGAAGAAGCTGTTCTTGAGAATCTAATGATGGAAGATGCTGATGTGACTGACATCACATGTGAAGATGGCGTGATCACTGTTTACGCTCCTCACACAGAATTCTTCAAAATTAAAAATGCACTTGCAGCAACAATGCCAGAAGTAACATTAGATGTTGAAGAAATTTCTTTCGTTCCACAGACAATGACTGAATTGGCTGGCGACGACATCGCAATGTTCGAGAAATTCCTTGATGCATTGAATGATTGTGATGACGTACAAAACGTTTACCACAATGCAGAAATGGCTGACTAATATTTAGTTTGCTGTTGATATAAAAAAGGTCACCTAATGGTGACCTTTTTTGTTTCTGCTGAATTATTATTGGCTTAACGACTTGCCTTTCGTGCTCGTGACATTAACCAAAATGCTAAAGCACCAAAACCTAATGCTTGTAACCATAATTGCTGCCACCAACCAATCATTTGAGCAAAGCTTGCGCCCATCTGATTTAAACCAAGAAAACCATTAATAGCAGCCGTTGACGGTGCTAACTGGGTTAACTCTCGTAGTAATGTTGGCAATTCAGAGGTTGGCCAAATAAAGCCTGCGGTAAACACTAAAGGTAATGAGCTTAATAACACCACCAGCGTGACTAACTCAGAACGTGGAATCAACTGTCCTAATACCATTCCCAACATGATTACCGCTAACAAAAAGGCAATCGTCATGGCAAAAAGATCAGGAATAGACGCCAGTCGATTTACTCCATAATAGGTGAAGGTAAAACCGAAATAGTACGCGGCTAAAACCAAATAAATCACGACAAAGATAAACGCCCTTACCGCCATAATCATCCATACTGGATATTCAGACCAATAACCACTTTTACCTGCCGCCCGCGCTTCATTTTCTGATGCACCGACCATACCGACACCAATTAACAATGTCTGATGTAAGATCAATACAAAAACAGCAGGAACAACATAGTTAATGTAGCCCATCGTGACATTAAACACTGGACGCATGTTTAACTTCATTGCACTGTACTGTTCGGTCGCTTGAACGAAGTTATCCCCCTTTAAAACAAGATGGTTTATCTTCGCCTTTACACCTAAATCAGTGCCTGCAGCGCTTAATCCTTCCACAATGGTACCGTATACCAAGAACAATGCCGCATTACCTGCATATGCCAGTGTTGGGCTAGTCCCTAACATCACGTCTTTGTAGAAATCATGGGGGATCACTAAAATCCCTTCTACTTGACGATCAAGTAACGCTTGTTTTGCCGCATCAATACTACCTAAGTGCTGAGTAATATGAACCTGGGGTGTGGCATCAGCCATACGGATCAATTCACGACTCATCTGGGTTTGATCAAGATCAACCACGGCAACCTTCTGATCGCGAGGGATCTCATTGCTATAAGGTAGCGGATATAAGAACGAGTAAAAAACTACGCCGCCAAATACTGTAAACACCAAAGAAACATTCGTAAAAATGGCTTTTAGTTCATGCTTAAATAAATTTAACCAGCTCATCTAGGCATCCCCTTTTACAGCATCGCCACTTAATGCTTTACGGCGATGGAATAACATCAACATCACTGCTAATACCATTGCAACCATAAAACACGACAAAACAAACAATTGATGAGATGCCTGATACCACCCCGTCCCATAATCAACTTGCTGTAATTGCACTTCAATATAATGACTTACAGGTAGTAAGCTACGCCACATTTTGGCAATTACAGGCATATCAGTGGCAGGGAAAGTGATCCCCATAAAGGCAAAGGCAGGGGCTGTAAATGCCGCGGCAAAACTCATGGCACGTGGTACTTCCATCGCAAGGAAATAGATAAAAGCCCCCATACTTTGACACGCCAGCACCATTAACAATTGCGCGACAATCAAGATATGCCAATCACCATGCATCGGCCAATCCAATGCTACGTACATCCACCACAAGAACAGCAAGCCTTGGATCAAAAATAACCCAGTATAAGCAGCTAATTTACCCAGTAACTTAGAAACAGGTGACGTTTGTAACCACTTCCATAGTCCTTGTGTTCTCGCTTCATAGGCAATAGCTAATACCGTTGTGGCCACAATCAAGATCTGCCAGATAGACGGGATAATGGCAGAAACCAAAAACTGTCCATAATGGCTATTACTGTTAAATAACGGTGTAATTTGCCCACGAATAGGCACCGCTTGCCCCATCGCTTGCAACGGCACTGGTGCCCCTGTCGCCATATTCTTAACGGTTTCAACCCCTGCATTGAATGTGCCTTCAGCCAGCAGCATTGCAGAGTTGATCAATTTACCTATTAAAATAAATTGTCCATTATAAAACGTGGTGATCTGTGGCGAAAAACCAAGCTTGGTGTCTTTTTCAAAATTATCTGGGATCACCACCATGGCATAGATTTCATTGGCTCGCATCGCTTCACTGCCCTGATCTGGGCTCGTGAATTGACGTGTAACAGCCATTGTCGGGCTGGCATCCACATAACGAGTAAAATGACGAGACAACTGGCTATGATCAAGATCGACAACACCAACAGGTAAGTTATGCGCTATACCCGTAGAAAAAATAGCCCACATAGTGAGAAATAGCACCGCAGGTAACCACAGTGTTAATGCTCGTAACCAGCCATCTTTCCATATGTTTCGCCATTCTTGCTTCACATACTGAAAGCTATTCATATTACTGCTCTACAATCACGCTCATGCCTACGCGCAAGCCATCAATTGGTTGTGTTGGACGTGCTTCCACTTCAAACGTACGCATATCAAAACCTTTCGCCGTGTCTGTTGCACGCCACGTAGCAAAATCACCCATTACCGCAACGTGTGTTACTTTAAATGAATAGGTTTTATCACCTAATGCAGGAATGGTTACGTTAAACTCTTTACCTTCTTGGTAATCTTTTAGCTTATCTTCTCGCACATTAAAGACAGCCCACGCATCGTTAATATCAATAATATTCACCACAGGAAAACCTTGTGGTGCTAGTTCACCATCATGCAGCAGCACTTGTGAAACTTCCCCTTGGTGCCAACTAGAGATCTTGGTATCAGCAACATACGCTTCTACTTCGGCCACTGCTCCTGCAGCCATTTTCACTTTCTCTTGTGCTGCACGCTTCGTTTCTACTCGTGCACCTTCTTTGGCCATCTCATACATCTGGTATGCTGCACTTTCGGTATATTGTGCCGCTTGCCATTGTGTGAAAGCTTCATCGCGTTTTTGCTCTGCAATCACGCCATCTTTATAAAGGTTATTGACACGGACATAAGTCGTTTTCATCAATTTCGCCGCCGCCGTCGCTTTACGCCATTGATCTTCTGCAGCTGCAATTTGCTGACGTCGCGCGCCTTTTTCCGCTTCTTCTGCCAACGCACCAGCCGCTTGCTCACCCGCTTTTGCTTGTTCTAACTTGGCATCAATTTCCGGACTTAAAATGGTAAAAATAAGTTGTCCCGGTTTAACTTCATCGCCTTTACGAACAAGTACTTGGTCAATACGCCCCGGTACTTTTGAGGAAATATTATATTGCTGCGCTTCAATCTGACCTTGCATACGTTCAGGTTGAGGCTGGTAAGCATGCCAGAAGGTGTAACCCAACCAACCCACAACAGCAATTACAGGAACCGCTACTGCTATAGACTTCAACTTACTCATAACAATTAAACCTCTATACCTTGATATTTCTGATAATTATTAAAGGTGTTCATTTCACCGCTTACCGCAAGTAAACGAGTTAAACACATAACATATTGATAGGCCGCAGCAAGTCGCTGGGTTTTAACGGCGGATAAATACAGTTCAGCGTCAACCACATCCAGTGACGTTGATAACCCTTGGCTAAACGCTTTTTCTCGTAGACGAATATTTTCTTTTGCTAATGCAAGACTCGATTGTAAACCGTTATATTCTTCGACTGCTTGATTAGCTTCTCGATAGGTTTTCTCAACTAACACAGTCAGATCTTGCTCAGCTTGCGCACGTAAATGATTCACTTGTGTCACCATCGAATGCGCGGCTTTTACCTTACCTGAACGGCCAGAGCTGTCGAGAAGCGGAACACTAACACCAATACCTACAGCCCAATCAGGTGCCATTTTAGCGGCAAGAGAGTCGCTTTCGTAAAGGTTATAATCACCGTACAAATAGACTTCTGGATAATACTTGCCTTTCTCTACATCAATTAAGCCATCAGCCTGTTTACGCTTAGCATCCAAAATATGTAAACCAGGGTAACTTGCTAACGTTTTATTTATAAACGCCGACATGGGCGGTAAAGAACTATTAATAAACAAATTAGTAGTAGGTACAGTGGTACTCGATTGCTGCAGTAGTCTTGTTAGCGCAACTTGCGCAATTTCTAAATCACGCACTGATTTTTGTGCGTCAACTTTTGCTTTATCGTAAGCCGCTTCTGCTTGTAGACGTTCAACTTTTGCAATTTGACCTTGCTGCTCTAGTTTAAGCGCATGTTCGTAATGACGTTTTAGCCCTGCTTCAACCTCTTTACGTGTTTCGACAACATTTTTTGCTAAAACAACACCAAAGTAAAAGCGGGATAAATCTTCAAATTTAGCCTGTTGCATCATGGCAAGCATGTATTTCGCTTCTTCTGTTTGTCCTTTAGCAATATCTTGTGCCGCACTAATACGACCACCAGTGAAAATAGGCCAAATAGCACGAACAGAACTGGTTAGCACATCACGATCTGCAATCGTTGACGTTAGTGCAGAATTAAGGTCTAGGCCTGTCACTTTAGTAAGCTCGGCAATAATTTTTGTTAATTCTTGCCCCGCTGCTGTGGATGATACAGGCATACTGCCAAATAAATCTGAAGGTGACAGTTTTACATCTTGATCCAAACGGGTGTAATTTGCACCAATCGTCACAGTTGGCAAATATAAGTCACTTGCCGCATCTTGCATGTACTCTGCTTGCTCAACACTTGAACGTCCGGCCGCCAAACCATCATTCTTCGTCACGACAGTATGCCACGCATCACTAAACGCAATGGGTGATGCATAAATACTCGGTGTGATCGCTAGCAAAGCGATAGCCAGTGGTTTAACCATAAATGGTTTTATTCTCATAAGGTAACCCTTTGATACCAGTTTTTCTTAATGCTTTTTTATTCTAGAGCAATAACTCTAAAACAAAACAATTTTTTATGTATAGAGCCATCTTGCTTTATCGATAAACTGTATGAATATTATTCAGATAATGCGAATAATAACAGCATACTCTTATTGCGTTATTGTTATTACTAAAGATATAAAAAAACCCACTGTCAAGCGGGTTTAATATGGGATCACATCATAGTATTGATTAAACAAATACCCAAATAATGATCTATCGAGCTAAACGAATCAACGAGCGCCCTAATAAGCGTTCTAATTCATCAATACTTTGCTGACCGTAACGCTGCTCACAAAGAGTAAATAAGCGTTCAATTCCACGGTGGGCAAACTCATGTGATGTTTCTGCAGAAGAAATATGATGGAAGAGTAAGCGTAAAATTGCACGGAATTTTTCATCATCAAGCGCAACTGACCAGCTTGCAGAAAATGCTGCTAAATCGTCTGTTAAATCAAGCTTATCTACAAACAGCTGATAGATACGCCCATCAAGTGCATGCGCAAAGTCTTGTTTCTTTGGGAAATGATGGCTAATACCGGTACGAGAGATCCCTGTTTGATTACTTAACGTGGTGTATGACATTTTGTCGTAACCTAAGGTAAGAATTTGATCAATTACAGCATCCATAATCGTTTGAATGGTTATCTCTGTATCTTCTTTACTTCGCTTTGGCATAATGAGTTGACTCTATTGTAATCATTTTATGCAACAGTACGATTTCAATAATTATCCTTCATTGAAATCAGTGGCTAGTATTAGTATTACAAAATGTGATTCCCTTAACTAGCGCTAACTCACATTTTTAGCGACATCATGTTGTATCTGGTTAAAAAGCGCCAAATCAAATGTAATTATTTACTTTACAAGCCATTTACTAAATAGAACAGTCCACCAATTAGCGACCAAACTTTTTCGCTTGTTGTTCAATATTACGATAAAGGATCTGGGTCCAAAACGGTTGATTCACTGACGCCAGCAACTTCCCTTTTTTCGGGTCGTGTGGGCTAATAACCACCTCAATATTCTCAAGCCCTGTTCTTTGGGCGAGTAAAAATAGTTCTTCAATACTATAATCGCCCATGGCTAAACAGCCTGTCGATGCTTGTTTACCATGAATGAAAATATTACTACCTGGAGACGTTCTGCCTTCTAATTTTGCGTATTTACGATCAAAAGCATTCGGGTAATCTAGCTTCATCGAAAGGTGAAAGCGACTATTGGGATTCAATAAAGAAACACGATAAATACCTTCAGGAACTTGTTTATCACCTTCCCGTAGTTTAGGTCCTTTTTTACCGCTTATTTTCTCGATATTGTAACGCTTAACGTAAGACCACTTACCTTTCTCTTCTGCCCAAAGTTCTACTGACATCTCTTCTTTCATCGCAAAGAGTGCAATATTTTTCGGAGGGTAAGATAAACCAGCTTGTTCAAAATAACGTTTCATCCTTGGCTCAACGAAAGGAGAGTAACGCTTCATTACATCATCAACGGTTCGTGTACCTGCAGGAGGGTAAGTTGAGTACGAATAAGCTGCTTGAACATCAGTAACAGCAGTGAACATAACCAATAATGGCAATAACGCTATTTTAAACACAAAACCCTCGGTACTTGCAGTGTCATCTTTGGAAATAAACGAAATCAGTAACAGATATCATCAAAAGTAGGCGCTAGTGTACTGGCGTTTTGCCGTGGCGCAACCGATAGTGTGGACATTTTACAACAAAATATTGCACATTATTTACACTTCTAGATAAGTCATTAAAATACCTATCGCTATTTCGTTAATTGGCATTCACCCTACACAAGGTACAATAGAGACAATACTCTTCATATAATTAGGTATACAGATTTTGCATACGTTAGAACAACTACGCTCTGGTGAACTGGCGCATATTTCCCGACTAAAAATTTCGCAGCAATTAACCACATTTCCTCTCGAAATTCTTTCGCTAGCAAATAGTTTGGAAATCCTAGATTTAACGGATAACAAACTGAGCCAGTTACCTGACGACTTTGCCAAGCTAACCAAGCTGCGCATTGTGTTTATGTCAAATAACTGCTTTACCGAGTTACCGAAGGTCTTAGGGGCTTGCCCAAACTTAGAAATGATCGGGTTTAAATCAAACCAGATCACTACCGTTGATGAAACATCGTTACCTCAAAAACTGCGGTGGCTGATTTTAACCGATAATAATATCGCTCAATTACCACAAAGTTTAGGATTACGCCCCCGCCTGCAGAAACTTGCATTAGCAGGTAATCAACTCACAGAATTGCCAACCACAATGGATCAACTACATAATTTAGAGTTAATCCGTTTATCTGCTAACCGCTTACAAACATTTCCAACTCAACTGCTTAATTTGCCAAAACTCGCGTGGCTGGCCTTTTCTGGTAATGATTTTAATCGCCATCAGCAGGTAAACAATACATTGCCTGAAGTGGTACCGAATGATTACACATTACGATCAGTGCTAGGGCAAGGCGCATCTGGCGTTATTTCATTAGCCGAATGGAAAAATAATACCCATCAACTGGCAGCAGATATCGCAGTTAAAGTTTTTAAAGGTGAGGTGACGTCTGACGGTTACCCGCAAGATGAATTAAACGCTTGTCTCAAAACAGGTCGTCACCCAAACCTTGTAGAGTCATTAGCACACGTTACAGATCCTAAACATTTAGCGCTAGTCATGGCATTAATCCCTGCGCACTTTAAAAACTTAGGCTTACCACCAACGTTTGAAACCTGTACGCGCGATACCTTTCCTAACGGCTTTACGTTAACCATTGAGCAAATCACAAAAATAGTGTCACAAATGACAAACGTGATTGAACATATGCAAAACCAAGGTGTGGCTCATGGTGATATTTATGCCCATAACGTCCTCTTTGATGGGCATGCCAATATTCTGGTTGGCGATTTTGGTGCAGCTTCCATTTACGATGATTTACCTCTAGTAATACAGCAACAAATCAAAACCATCGAAAACCGAGCATTAGGTTATTTCATTGAAGATTTACTCAGTATTTGTGAATCACAAGATCGCACGTCATCGCGTTATCAAACACTCTACCAAAAGGCGCAAAATTACATTCAGTTGTCATCTTTTTAAGCGACAATAAAAGTACTTTTTTATTATCGCCTTTATCAACAACAAAACAAACATGATCGTGTTAACAAATCTGATACAAAGTCATTAATTTATTCTATAAATAATCAGAATTGATTTCATACAAGCGTTTTAAATAATTGATTGATTTTATAATAATAAATACCCGA
Source organism: Photobacterium sp. GB-72 (assembly GCF_003026095.1). Lineage (NCBI taxonomy): Bacteria > Pseudomonadati > Pseudomonadota > Gammaproteobacteria > Vibrionales > Vibrionaceae > Photobacterium > Photobacterium sp. GB-72. The sequence continues at coordinate 115,662 of NZ_PYNV01000005.1, forward strand.
GTCACTCACCAGAACTTAAAATATTGTCTGTTTAGCTCACTGATTTTCCTTACGCAACACCTTGACTAGCACCTAAAATACGCTTTAAATTTAACATTATAATAACAAACGATGTCATCGAACGATTTCATCCTTGTAGCAAACCATTTAAGGGAAACTAATATGGCTCAACTGCTACCCAATGACATGATCCTACAATGGGCAGAAGAACGTCCTACTGATATCTATCTTCGCCAAATTATCAACCGTGAATTTGTTGACTACACCTATGCAGATGTTGCAGATAAGGCTTTACGCCTAGTCAGCGCCTTTCGTGCACTGGGGATCCAACCGGGCGAGCGTATTGCTCTCGTCTCTAAAAACTGTGCGGAATGGTTTATTTGTGATTTGGCCATGATGCTAGGTAGTTATATCAGTGTTCCTATTTTCCCAACAGCTGGGGCTGATACCATTGAGCATTGCATTACTCATAGTGACAGTAAATTAGTGATTATCGGTAAACTTGATAGCCCTGATGCCATTAATAGCGTGACACAAAAGCTATCCGATATACCGACGATCTCTTTTAGCTACCCAGGAACACCTGAAGGGAAATATAATTTTTCTACGCTGATTGAACAACATGCCCCAAGCAAGGAACGTCCAGCACATACTGATGATGAATTAATGTCGATTGTTTATACATCGGGCACATCTGGGCTTCCTAAAGGCGCGATGCTGACCTATGGCGCTTTTGCTTGGGCATCACATCAAATAATCAATCATATTGGATTAGGTGAAACAGAGCGGTTATTTTCTTATCTCCCACTCGCACACATAACTGAGCGGGTTTACATTTTTGGTTCATCCATCATGTCTGGTCTTCAAGTGGCATTTCCTGAGTCTCTTGATACCTTTATCGATGATGTAAAAATGCACCGCCCTACTATTTTTGTTTCTGTCCCGCGTTTATGGACGCTTTTCCAACAACGAATTCAAGAGAAACTACCACCAGCCAAACTGAATCTGTTACTTAAGATTCCATTTGTTTCTGGCTTAATAAAGCGCAAGCTCGCTGATGGTTTAGGACTTAACGAAGCGCGAGTATTAGGCTGTGGTTCTGCTCCCGTTTCTGCGGGTTTATTACGTTGGTATGAAAGTATTGGCCTCAATATTACCGAAGCTTGGGGTATGACAGAATCTTTTGCCTATAGCACATTAAACCACCCATACCGAAGTGACAAAGTCGGTAGTGTTGGTAATGCAGGCCCAGGCGTTGAACTGAAAATTGCCGCAGATGATGAGATATTAGTACGTAGTAAAGGCCTATTTGCCGGTTATTACAATAATGATGCTGCAACCAAAGAAAGCTTTGATAGCGAAGGCTGGTTACATACTGGTGATATCGGTTTTATTGATGAAGATGGTTACCTCACCATCCAAGGTCGTAAAAAAGATACCTTCAAAACGGCTAAAGGGAAATTCGTCTCGCCCGTACCGATTGAGAAACGTCTGTTTGAACTTAGTAACGTCGAGATGATGTGTTTAGTCGGCTCTGGAATGCCGGCCCCTATTTTATTAGCACTCCCGCATCACTTCCCTAACTTTGATCGTAAACGTTACGAGAAACGCGTTCATCATGTAATAGAAACGATTAATCGCGAGCTAGAGTCTCACGCAAAGATCAAAGGTGTGTTAATGATCAAAGAGCCTTGGTCAATTGAGAATGGTATTTTAACACCAACCCTTAAAATTAAACGTCATGTACTCGAGCAAAAATACTCGGATATTGGACATGATTGGCCTAGCGATACATTGGTACGCTGGGAGGAATAAATTTATATAGAATAGAGTAACAAAAGCCTGATAACGCCTTCCAGCATTAAGTTATCAGGCTTTTTTCTTACTCGTTAAGAAATGACTTAAAATAATTAGCGCTAGTTTTCATCTCCTCGCTAGCGTTATTTTCAATCTAATGAGCACATTCCTTAATTCTCTTTTGTTGCTTATTAAATAGCGAAAACAATTGCCATTATTTCTTATTAAAGACGCGAACTTTGTATAATTTAATTTACAGTATCAATAACTTAGCTGCAAAGTTGTCACTTGCACTGATAAAGAAAATATTTATCATACAAATATCTTCTTTGTTCTATTAATAATTAAGGATTTACAATGGCTAAGGGCGATATGAAAACATGTAAAGGCAAACGTCGTGCACATTCACATGGTAATGCACGTTTAACGACAGAAGGTCAAAGAAAGCATCATCAAGCATAATTTGACCTAAATCGATCTTGCTAATACTCCGAAAACTAAGTCCAGTAATCTATATCTGGACTTAGTTTTTCTGATCGTGTTTATTTATACCATCGATTTCCATACGCTAAAGAATAATCAGGTTGATCGATTCCACTTGCCATCTTCTCATCATCTTGTAATGGGCCAATCACCGTTTTATAAGGAATAATTCCTGCCCAAACGGATAAATCCATATCTCGTTCATCATCATTTACTCCATTACAGCCAATTTTTACTGACGCCTCTGTTAATGGCATCATGAGTAATTCCGTCGCAGTAAGTTCTTTTTCATTACCTTGTCGTACACATTCACTTCGTCCCGGTGCGATTTGCTCAATAAAGTGGTTCAGTAACGCATTTTTATATTGGTTATCATCAATAGCATCAAACTGTCCAAAGACCATTGCTGAGCGATAATGGGCACTGTGATGAAATGCAGAGCGTGCAAGTACCCAACCATCAAATAACGTAAATGTTAAACAACAAGGTTGCCCCTTTTTTAACGCACGAATTAAACGGCTATTTTTAGCCCCATGGACATAGATATTATTATCAACTCGCCATACCAACATCGGAATAACTATAGGTTGCTCATTTTGCTCAATAGCAATATGTGCAAGTAAGCTTTCGTCAATTATTTGATAGAGCTTTTCTGTCTCGAAAACGGCTTTATTCGGATTTTTCTTTATCGTCGTTCTATCTGTGCTTGATAACATCGCAATCTCTCCTATTGATCCACAATTACACTTCCTTCTAATAGACATAACATCAAACTTTGGTACTGTAGGTAAGAGCCAGTTTTGAATAGTGGATGGATCCAGTTTGACATTAATTGATACCGGAGATTTAACCCTTTGCCATCATCAAGGCTCGCGCCAGCAGAGTTTGTTTAATGCTATTCGCGATAAAATCACCCAAGGATATTGGCCGAAGAACAGTAAGTTGCCATCAACTCGTCATCTAGCACAAATACTCGATGTCAGTCGTAATACGATTATTGCCACATACGACCAACTTGTTGCTGAAGGTTATATTCGTAGCCAAGCAGGTAGCGGTTTTTATGTCGCAGCCACCCTACCAGATCATTACCTCACGACAACGAGCAGTGAAGATTCACTTAAACAACCCACAACCAAACAACAAATAAACACAACGAATAATGCCTTTGCTCCTGGCGTACCAGATCTTGCCGCATTTCCTAGAAAAAAGTGGCAACGTCTTTATCTACAACAGTTTGATCGAACACAGTTTCTTGGTTGTAACGATCTACAAGGTGAGTGGGAGTTTAGAGAAGTATTAACGCATTACTTGAAAACATCACGCTCTGTCGATGTCACCGCCGATAGGATCATTTCAACATCGGGGGCACAACAAGCATTAATCATGGCAATAATGGCAAGCACTCAGCCTAACGATATAGTCCTTGTTGAAAATCCCGGTTATGCTCAAATGCGTAAAGTGGTTAACTTATGCAATGTAAAAATAGCACCGCTTTCAGTGACTCCATTCGATGGAATTAACCTTCAACAGTTATCGAAAACAAAAGCGAAAGCCATTTACATTACCCCCAGCAACCAATATCCATTAGGCACAACACTTAATATCTCTCAACGGATCCAATTACTAAAGTGGGCAAGCCAACATAATGTGACCATTATTGAAGATGATTACGACAGTGAATTTCAATATGCTCACCGCCCTTATCCTTCCTTACAAGGACTTGCAGCTCAAACCAATATCAATGTGAATATCATCTATATTGGTACTTTTAGTAAAGTGATGTGCAACAGTATTCGTCTTGGTTATATGGTCGTCCCTCAAGCTCTTCTTCCTCGTTACCTTGAGATAAAAGATGCTCTCAGCGGTGAAACGCAAGCCCAGCTTCAATTAGCAATGACGGAGTTTATTCATGACGGCCACTTGCTTCGTCACATTCGGAAAATGCGCCGGCTATACCAAGCAAAACATCAACAAATGCTCCAAAGTATTAAAGACAGTTTTGCCCAGCAATGGGAAGTGATCAGTCAAGCTGCGGGGCTTCATATTACCGTAAGATGGCACCAGAACGTCTGTGAAAAACAATTTTGTGATCAGGCTTTTAAGCACAATATTATTGTACGACCACTGAGTTATTATGAGCTGCCGAATACTATTCGAAACTGGCAGGGTATTGTACTTGGCTTTGGTAATACCTCCATTGATGACATACCAGTATTGATTGAGAACTTGAAAACTTGCTTCAACCACCTGTTAACGGAAAACAGACATGATGAATATTTTTAGTCAATTACCCGCTAAACTTGATAATGAAGAGTTTACCGACTTACTTAAAACCGATTCGGTACGAATTGAGCGCATTGTCTCGCAAGGACATATAACACCAGTAGATGAATGGTACGATCAATCTGAAAATGAATGGGTTATCGTATTAGAAGGAAGAGCTGAAGTGAGTTTTACCAATGGTGAAATTAAACGTATAGAAAAAGGCGATCACCTTTATATTCCAGCTCACCAAAAGCACCGCGTAAGTTGGACAGAACCAAATAAACTGACGATTTGGTTAGCGGTATTTTTTAATTAACAAGATCACCACACTAAGACAGCATTATGTTAGCGAAAAGCAGTGCGGACATTCCTGCGGGACTCTCGACCTCGGCTAGGTGCATCAATCACATACCAACGACCGCTTAAATTTTAGATACAAAAAAGCCCCGTCATTTCTGACGGGGCTTCGTTGTATTGGCGGAGCGGACGGGACTCGAACCCGCGACCCCCGGCGTGACAGGCCGGTATTCTAACCAACTGAACTACCGCTCCAATTCTTTATGAAACCCGATAAATCGAATCTCTATAATATGGCGGAGAGATAGGGATTTGAACCCTAGATACGCTATAAACGTATGCCGGTTTTCAAGACCGGTGCTTTCAACCACTCAGCCATCTCTCCGTAAGTGCCGCGAATAATACCTAGCAATCACTCACCTGTAAAGCCTATTTTTAAACAAATCCACCATTCGTTTAAAAAACAGGCTTTAGCGCGCATTTTTACTTAAATATCATACACAAAAAGTTCTAATTTTATTTATCCTGCTAATTTTTCAGCATTAATCTGTGCTTCAAGTTTTTCTCGACCTTGAGGTGTTATACGTAAACATTCTTCAAATTGACTAAAACGCTGACTTTCAATCTGATAATAAGCCGCCAGTAAATCAGGTTCTATCCCGACTCGCTGACGCGCTTCTTTTAAACTTAAATCCATTAGTTCTGCACAATTAATGGTATCTAATGGCTGACAGTCAGAAACGTATCCAAGATGCGCCGCTTTCTTAAATACAGCAATATCATCATCAGAAAATTTATACGGCCCTGGGTATAAATATTTAGCAGCAAACGCGTACATCTTCTTTTCTGCCGTTGACATTCGATTTGATGAGCCCATCGTAAAACCAATAACAAATGCCTCATCTTTCGGTAGCATTCCCCGCCCTAATAAAAGGTGAATAACATCATGATCTTCTAAGCTAACAGCGCCATTAAATAAATTGATCCCAGGGATATCAAACTTAGGATTCTCAATTAATCTCACAATCAATGGTATATCTGCGCTGCCAGCAGCCACTGGAGCTTGAGTCGCTAAACATTCTCTAATGGTGGCATTTTCTTCTTCTAACGGTACGTACCATTTTTTCCAATGCGTGCCGTTCGCTGGTAGTAAATTTTTCTTGATTCCATTTTCCATCTTAAATTCCTTTTCAAAGATTAAAGTTCAATTAACTGAGACAAGTTCTGTTGAATGTCTTTGCCCTTTTCAGCATCTTTAATACGGCTTTCCATTTGTTCGGTTAATTGATCCATTTCTAAAATAGATTGTGCCATTTGCGGTAAAGCTTTAACTCGATACTGGCTAATATCATTTAATGCAGCATTAATATTTGAAAAGGCTTGTTTTAACTTACTGATATCTAATTGGCTCTCAGAAGCTTGTTTTTGGATACTGACCCCTTGATCTCGAAGTTGCTCACTGGTTTGTAATATCAGATCATTAGTAGTGTCATTAACAGCTTGGGTCGCATCTAATAGTTTTTTCTGATGTTGAAGTGCAATCGACATGACTGACGCTGTTTCAAGCGCAGATACCGTCACATTTATCGCGCGATCAACACCTCGAATAAGCTCGCGGTTATTTTGCATGATAACTTCAGTGGTAATCACCGCTTGCTGATTAACAGCCAATGTTTGCTGCAAATCCATCACACGCTGACGTAATGGAAATAACACCTGCTCTTGTAAAAACTTAACTTTGGTTTCTGTATTTTGGGCTGTCTCGATTGTTTGATTTACTTTCTCGTCAAGCAATTGACCAAAACGAACATAATCTTCAAGCAGAAATGTTAGCTCACGATAACGAATTTGATCGGCTTCAAGCGTGATATTGTCACGTTGTAATTGTGCTTGACCGCCTCTAAGCGATTGCACAATATCCTTAATCACCCCTTCTGCCGTTTGATAACGTGAAAACCATTTCGCTATAGGGGTTCCAACAAAAGGAAGAAAGCTGAGTAAACGTCGTATCGTGCCCATGGTAAAATCAGTACGATTGGGGTTAACCGCATTCACTTGTTGTTGCAAGTCTAATAAGCTTTTTGCTGTTCCACCACCATCTTGAGCATCATCAACTAACGTATGCAATGGGGTTTTCAATAACTGGCTACATTGAGCTAACTGACGACAACTATCTTCACCTAAAGAGGTCATCAAGTTTGTCATGTCTCGTTGCTGCGTTAAATCACGTTCGCCGATAGCTAATAACATTGAAACGGTTTCTTCTACTTTCGTACTGATTTTATCGTGAGTTTCAGGAACTGATACTGGAATATCTAAGGCTTGTTTTACCGTATCAGGCGTCGCTACTATAAGAGTCGTATTTTCCTGTGCCATTGTTCATCCTTAACGAGTACTGTATTTTTGTGCGCGCTGTGCAAGTAGACGTAACTCTTCCATTGCCGTTTCTAATTCCATTCCTTGCTGCGATGAAAGAAGCGATATTTGAGAAAGTTGCGTTGTGACACGATCAAGCTCTGTCATTGCTTGTTCGTTTTCGATTAATACGGTTGTGATATGCTGATGAGCATCTTTATAGATAACAATTCGATGCTGCAAAGCATCTATTTTTTGTTCTAATAAGATTTGAGGCGATGTGATTTGTGTTAATTGGCAATTAAGATCACTGAGTTGCTGTTGAATATAGTCAATATCAATACCTGAGACGGCTTTAGTATTTACAATCACTGTCTGCAAATTATCTAACGCTCCAACAAAGACCGCTTCAGCCATTGTGATATAGCGTGAGTACGCTAATTCGTCTTTATTTAAGACCCTATCTAATACCTGCTGGAACGCATTGAATTTTAAACCTAATTGATCAACTTGCTTTAGCGCATCTTGCTGTTTTATTTGGCTTAGCTCTTGCTTTAAATCAACCAGCGTTTGCTCTCGTTGTTGTAATAAACTGCGATGATACTTCTCAACAATAGCCTTAGCATGAGAATTATAATTAACCTTATATCCCCACAGTAATTTACTAAAGCATAATGCAGTAGCTGCAATCGTGACTCCCCAGCTCAATAACTCACCAGAGAACAATAAGCTATATACGGCTCCAATCGCGCCCACCACACCACTATATATAACAATCGGGTGTTGAATACTGTTTGAAATTACCTGATTTTTAATAGCTTGAGGCGACAGAATATCCAATCTACTTCCTTTTAATAAGTTTCACTCATCAACGCAATTTCAACGCGCATTAATCTATTGGCATAACGGCGCTGACTTTCCCCACTTAATTGAATTAATGGTTCATCACTTCCTTTACCAACAGCATGAATACGACTGGCTTCAAAGCCGAGTTGATTAACTAAATAGCTTTTTACTGCCTTTGCGCGTTTGGCTGATAACTCGATATTTAACGCTTTATCACCACGTAGACCCGTATGACCTTCAACTAGAATTCGAAAATTCGGGTAATGCGATAAACTTTCAGCAGTAAGATTAAGTTGCTGCTGACCGTTTGGTGTCAGTCGCTCGCTACCACTAGAGAAAATAACTGGACGGGTTTTCAACGTGCCTATTTCACTCATATGTGCCCATTGCTTTGCACTTAATGCAGCAAATACTTGGCTAACTGGCCTGTGTGATGGTTCATTTAAAGCAATATCATTAAGTGTTTGTTGTACAGTTTGAATAGGAGGGGAATGTATTATCCTATAAGGATCATTATTGGGTAACCACTGTTGTGGCGTTGCTGATGTATCATTGATAATTGTAATAGTGCTATCGATGGTATCGAGTAGTAACTGGGATTGACTAAACCAAGCAGAGACGTTGTCGTTGAGCCCTATCCATCGTACACCGTTAAGCAACTGCTTAACTTGAGTATTCGGTAAGTCTGTAATACTTTCGAGCTCTTGAACTAATACATTAGGATTATCACGATAATATTTAAGTACCTTAAAATAGGTTGCTAATACGCGATCAAGTATTTCAGGCTTATTTTTAATCACGGTTTTATTGGCAAGAAGTACATCAACAATTAAGTTTTTCGTATCATCAGTACTAATAATGGTTTCAAAATTACCTTCGGCAAGCGCGGTTGACACGTCAGGCTCCCACAATACAGCAACATCTAATTTGCCTTCGATTAATTGTGATAACGCATCGCTTGAGCCAGCAGTCGCAACTCGTTTAACATTGTTAGATTTAAAAAGATTAAGATCGAAATGAGAAGATATCGCGCTCAGTAAGTGTTCACTGGGTGAATCATGAGTGTAACCAATCGATAAGGATTTATTCGTTTTCAAATCATTAATCGACGTAACAACATCGGTATTCGCGACAATAGCATCGCCACCATGTGACTCATCAATGACAGCTACGATACTGGCTGGGTAACGGTATACTTTACCAGATGTAATATAAGCATCCACACTTGCAACGGCAAAATCTAATTCACCGTTAGCTATACCTTCCATACGTTGGGAGTAATTAGCACCATCATCAATACAAGATAAACGATAACCTTCATTGCGTAATAATCGTCGCATTTCTTTAGAGCATAGTGGGTAATAGCCAACCCAGTTATCCATCCCTATTTTTATTACACCTTTGGTATTACGCGCATCCGATGTATCAGCATAAACATGATCATCAATATGGGGCTGTAAAAACTTATAGCTAATTAAACCCATTACCCCTAGCACTAAAATAAAAAGAGCAAACTTACTATGCTTTTGCATATATGACCTTTTTCTTAATTAAAACTAGCGACATCAAACTCTGCAGATTCTGCTAATACATTTTTTAGCCCTGCTAACAGTTTTTCTGGGTTATTAGCCGATTGGTAATAGGTGATCCCTTTTGCATTAAGCGCATGTTGCTCACCAATGCAAAAGCCTATGGTATGAATGGTAACGGGTGAGTCACGGTAGATACGATTAATCGCAGGTTGTGGGTTTTCTCCCTGGCTTGCATCACCATCGGTAACAATCACAACGTTATATTCCCCATAACCCAATTGTTTACTGGCTTGACGCTCTAATGCTGCGTAGCTCGAATCTAGAGAGCTTTTTAATGGTGTTGCACCACCAGCTGTTACGTCATAAATCGCTTGTTTTAATGTCGCTCGATTATTATTGCCAAGTGGTACACGCAATGACGCATCTTTATTATCAAAAACATATAACCCGACATTGGCTGAATTAGGAATATCGTTAATAAAAGTTTGTATTGCTTGCTTTGCCGCGACAATTTTCTTTTGCCCATTACCACAATTAGTATTATCCATCGAACCGCTACCATCAAAAATTAGTAGATAGTTAGTCGCCAGCCAATTATCGGAAACGAGTGCATTATCATTATTTAATGCTGGCCAATCATTTTTTAATGCGTCAAATCCATATCCACTTGATGCATCTGTTTTTTTTATCTGTGCACTACTGTCTTTTGATCCTGTCGAGTTAACCCCAGAGCTCGGTTTAAAAAACACCACAGCAAAAGCAATAAGGCAGCAAGAATAAATTATAAATCTCATATCATGCCCACTTATAAAGGTTGGAATACATCAGATTCAGCTTCTAACTGAATAATACGAAAGACGACACGCATATTTGATCGCCACTCAGATTCAGTTGCAGGAGCACAAGGTTCATTGCCACACATCCCTGTTTTTGGATTACCAAAACCATGACCAACTAAAGCAAACTGACTCGCATCTAAAGCAATGCCTTGATCGGTAGCGTATGTTAATACGCTTTGTTTAACGCTTTGCGCACGCGATAAGCTGATATTGCGGTTGGATTGTTTAATGCGGTTTAACACCACACCGGTTTCGCCTTTTTTCTTAGAGCGTAAATATTTCAAAGGATCACTGTGACCTTCAACAGTGATCACCGCACCACCATAAGTAGAGGCCAATTCAATTACACGCTTAAACTCTGTTTGATATAGCGACGAATTAAAGTTGTTTTGGTTAGGCTGAAAAGCGACTTCAAAAGAAAACAGTTCGCCATCTGCCAATGAATTCTGTTGCTGTTTCTTTGCAACCACTGAAGCGACACGCTCACTGTTAAAACGTGATTTATTATTAAACTCAATATCAGCACCTAATTGGGTAAAATCCCAATTTGCTAATTGAGGAAGTGAGGAAGCTGACGTTAAACCGAGTCGCTTTAACGTCGTTTGGATTTCTTTACTGACTTTCGTAATATTTCTTGGGTACGCCATGTCACTAAACAATTGCTTATTAGCGTTAATATCTAAATGCTCTGCGTCAGCATAAAGCCCTTTTATATCTTCTATTGCATCGGGAGAATCAAGCAACAGATCAGCAGAATAAGACAATAACGGTGTCAATTTTGCGTTTTGAGCGTTCGCATTATTAAACAAAACCTTCACTTCATCTGTTGCGCTATTTAACGCTTTTACAAAATTCATTACGTCACTGCGATGGCTATTAAAATAATCCGCTCGCACCGCATAAACATCCGCTATCACTCGGTTAGCCGTTTTAGTTGACATTAATATCTTCGCGCCTTTAACCGAATCTTCAGATCCAGTACCTACAGCTCCCCCCGATGTCAGTGCTAACGCATCAGGTAGAATTACAAATACAGCATCGACATCATTTTCATATAGCGCACTGGCTGGGCTATTATTCGTTCCAGTAAGATCGGGCAACCATTTAATGGTGACATCATCAGGTGTTAATCCTGCATCTTTTAATACAGCTCCCATATAATCCACATGCGGACCATACGCTTGAAGCGCAATCGTCTTACCTTTTAAATCTGCCACGGTACGAATAGTTGGTTTAACAACTAAAGCATCACCACCTGATGACCAAGATAATTGATGAATAATAATAGGGGTAACAGAAGGGTTGCTGACAAGTAAATCAGAAGCAGCATTAACCATCCCTAATGTTCCGCGAAGGTATGGCGTTTTTCCTGATAAGTAATTCGTGAGCTGATCTGAAAATTTATCATTTCGACTTAATCTAAATTTCAGTCCATAACTAGAAAAAAGAGAATTACTTGAGGTGATCGATTGGCTACCATTCGCATAAATCGTATTAATATCTGCGCCCCAAGTAATCACTGGCAGTTCAAAAGTCTGTTCATTAACTTTTGAAACTGGCGTATTAATAAGTTGGGCAAGTGGTATTGGATTTATATATTGGGGTTTTGCTGCAGCAAACGTTGAAATCATTACAGCCAACAAAAAAAGCCAATACCGAAAATATCTGATCATCAATCCCATTTTTTCCCCCATTACAACAGTCAAAAACGTAACTACGCTTTTTTGAGTAATAGGTACCATACCGGATAAAAAATACGCGTCAGGTTTGTAGCACGAAACATATGTCAATTTGCGATTGAATTCATAGTAATTATATAAACTATTTTTTGACTTTCAGTTTTTCTAGATAACGCGCATTGAATAGTCATTCACTAAAAACAATGAAACTTGCTTATAAATATGTATTTTAATGTCATTCATTCACTACCAATGCAATCGTTGTGCGTTTTGTTTGAGTCATGTCCGTAAATTGTTAACTCAAAGTCAAATCAACCCGCGCAATAAAACACTTTTCAATTCCATGACATTTAGCTTGTGAATGCATCATATTCTCCCAATCAGCAGTTAGTGACATTCAAGAGTTAGAGTATTAACTCTTGAAAAACCAATAAAAACATAAAGGAAATTATGATGAAAAAGATTCTATTACCATTAGCACTTGTTCTTACAACAGCATCTGGCGTAGCACTTGCCGATCAGACTGGTCCATACGTAGGTGCAAGCCTTGGTAATGCAACAACGGATCTTAAAGCTGACCATTGGGAACATAACTACGACGAAAATGTAGTTGCATACGGCTTATACGGTGGTTACAACTTCACTGAAAATCTTGGTCTTGAAGCAACATTAGGCCAAACTGGCGAACAAGATAACATTAAAAAAGGTTACGCGACTCTGACTCCTCGCGTAATGATGCCAATTAATGATCAGTTATCCCTATTTGCGAAAGCTGGTGTTGCTTACGTTGCTGTGGATGGCGATTACGATGGCATCGGCAATATGAACCGTCACGATATTGATGTTGATGGTTTTGGCTGGACTGCGGGTGCGGGTGTTAACTTTGCCGTTGCTGAACACATCGATCTTCGTGCAGGTATTGACTACTTATCAACAGATCTTGAAAAAGCGGATAACGACAAAGATTTAAACATCGACTCAGAAACAACGATGTACTACGTAGGTGTTAACTACAATTTCTAATGTAGTGTGATCATCTCTAATTGAAAAAAAGCCATTAACGAAAGTTAATGGCTTTTTTCATTATTGCAGTAAAGCACGTTAGATATTTTTACCCAATCTGATTTTTGTGGAATTTTTATTCGTTTACCTCACTAAAAATGAACATATGATCAACCCAAAGATCATCCGCTCAGCATTTAAAACCAAAGTTATTCTAGTTAGGAGCAACATCTCGCGGTTAACTTCAATTTAACCCACTTTTATTGGGATCCAAACAGGATTTATTCGCATTTTGAATTGACAAAAACACTGAAAAAGTCAATTATCAATTCATCAAATGCTCTTACATAAACCATTCGCTCACAATGTGTGTAAATGGCTTTGTATGAACAGGTTAAGAATAAGTAATAAATTCTTTTGAGCATGACAGCATTTCACGTTATAAATAGTGGCTGGCATGGCATGAGCCCTATAGATAAGGTCAATAGATATGAGCACAAAATTAGAACAACTACGCGCACTAACTACTGTTGTAGCAGATACTGGCGATATTAAAGACATTAAAAAATACCAACCAGAAGACGCAACAACTAACCCATCTTTGATCTTAAAAGCGGCACAAATCGCTGAATACGCACCACTTATCGATGCTTCTATCGCTTATGCAAAATCACAAGGTGATGATAAAGCACAACAAGTACAAGATACTTGCGACATGCTTGCAGTAAGCATTGGTAAAGAAATTCTTAACGTTGTACCAGGCCGTATTTCAACTGAAGTTGATGCACGCCTTTCTTACGATACAGAAGGCAGTGTTACTAAAGCACGTCAACTTATCAAAATGTACAACGATGCTGGTATCAGCAACGATCGTATCCTAATCAAACTAGCTTCTACTTGGGAAGGTATCCGTGCAGCGGAAATCCTAGAAAAAGAAGGTATCAACTGTAACCTAACGCTTCTATTCTCTTTTGCGCAGGCTCGTGCTTGTGCTGAAGCTGGCGTATTCCTTATTTCGCCATTCGTTGGTCGTATTATGGACTGGTACAAAGCGAAAGAAGGTCGTGATTTTGCACCACAAGAAGATCCAGGTGTGATTTCTGTAACGAATATCTATAACTACTACAAAGAACACGGTTACAATACCGTAGTTATGGGCGCAAGCTTCCGTAATACTGGTGAAATTCTTGAACTAGCAGGTTGTGACCGTTTAACGATTAGTCCACAACTTCTTCAAGAACTAGAAGAAGCACAAGGTGAGGTTGTTGAGAAACTAAAAGCAACAACTGATCTGAAAGATCGTCCGGCAGCAATGACACATGCTGAGTTCCTATGGGAACATAATCAAGATCCAATGGCCGTTGAGAAACTAGCGGAAGGTATCCGTAACTTCGCAATTGACCAAGGTAAACTTGAAGCTATGATTGCAGAGCGTCTTTAATCGCTTAATTAAGTATTCCAGAAAGCGGCCTTTGCCGCTTTCTTAAGTTTAAATCTCATATATTTGGTGGAAACACTATGGAACATAAAATGTTAGCGAATGCGATTCGTGCTCTAAGCATGGATGGTGTACAACAAGCAAATTCTGGTCACCCTGGCGCACCTATGGGTATGGCAGATATCGCTGAAGTACTTTGGCGTGGTCACATGAATCACAACCCACAAAACCCACAGTGGGCTGATCGCGACCGTTTTGTATTATCAAACGGCCACGGTTCAATGCTTATCTATTCGCTACTTCACCTTACAGGTTACGATCTTTCTATCGATGATCTGAAGAATTTCCGTCAACTTCACTCTAAAACACCGGGTCACCCAGAATACGGTTACGCGCCAGGTGTTGAAACAACAACAGGTCCTTTAGGCCAAGGTATTACTAATGCGGTTGGTATGGCACTTGCTGAAAAAGCAATGGCTGCACAATTTAACCGTGAAGGTCATGACGTTGTTGATCACTATACATACTCTTTCCTTGGTGATGGCTGTCTAATGGAAGGTGTTTCTCACGAAGCATGTTCACTAGCAGGTACATTAGGTCTTGGTAAACTGATCGCATTCTGGGATGACAACGGTATTTCTATCGATGGTCACGTTGAAGGTTGGTTCACTGATAATACGCCAGAGCGTTTTGAATCTTACGGCTGGCATGTCATCCCTGCTGTTGATGGTCATGATGCAGCAGCAATTAATGCAGCAATTGAAGCAGCTAAAGCTGAAACAGGTAAGCCAACACTTATTTGTTGCAAAACAATCATTGGTTTTGGTTCTCCAAACAAATCTGGCTCTCACGACTGTCACGGTGCTCCACTAGGCGCTGATGAAATTAAAGCAGCACGTGAATTCCTAGGTTGGACTTACGGCGCATTTGAAATCCCAGCAGAAATCTATGCTGAATGGGATGCGAAAGAAGCAGGTAAAGTGAAAGAAGCTGCATGGGATGAGAAGTTTGCCGCATACGCTGCTGCTTACCCTGAATTAGCTGCTGAATTCAAACGTCGTATGAACGGCGAGCTACCAGCAAACTGGGAACAAGTGACATCGGAAGTTATTGCAGATCTTCAAGCAAACCCTGCAAATATTGCTTCTCGTAAAGCATCACAAAACGCACTTGAAGCATTCGGTAAAATTTTACCTGAATTCATGGGCGGTTCTGCAGACCTTGCACCATCAAACCTAACCATGTGGTCTGGCTCTAAGTCAATCACTCCAACAGATGCTTCTGGTAACTACATTCACTACGGTGTACGTGAATTTGGTATGACTGCAATCATCAATGGTATGGCACTACACGGTGGTTTTGTTCCTTACGGTGCAACATTCCTAATGTTTATGGAATATGCACGTAATGCAATGCGTATGGCTGCACTGATGAAAATTCAGAACATTCAAGTTTACACGCACGATTCCATCGGTTTAGGTGAAGATGGTCCTACACACCAACCTGTAGAGCAGATTGCTTCTCTACGCCTAACACCAAACATGAGCACATGGCGTCCATGTGACCAAGTTGAATCAGCAGTGGCTTGGAAATACGCAATCGAGCGTAAAGATGGTCCAACATCGCTAATCTTCTCTCGTCAAAACCTAACACAACAAGATCGTGATGCTGCACAAGTAGCTAACATCGCTAAGGGTGGTTACATCCTTAAAGACTGTGAAGGTCAACCTGAGCTAATTTTAATTGCAACAGGTTCAGAAGTCGGTATTGCAGCCGAAGCTTACGCGCAACTAACGGCTGAAGGTCGTAAGGTACGCCTTGTTTCTATGCCTGCAACAGATCTGTTTGACAAGCAAGATGCCGCATACCGTGAAAGCGTATTACCTTCAGATGTAACAGCACGTATTGCTATTGAAGCTGGTATTGCTGATTTCTGGTACAAGTATGTTGGTTTCGATGGCCGTATCATCGGTATGACAACATTTGGTGAATCAGCACCAGCTGAAGAGCTATTTAAAATGTTTGGCTTTACAACAGATAATATTGTTGAAACAGCAAAAGAATTATTAGCATAATCGCTTAATAATCATGAAAAAGCCGAGCTTTAAAGCTCGGCTTTTTACTTTCATAAAATGTACTAAATGTTACATATTCAAAGCAACTGATTAGAGACATTAAGCTGTAATAGCTCTTCCCCATTCACTTCAAAACGCAACTTTAAGTGCCCTTCAGTTGATAAGTCTTTAATTAATTTAATCCCTTTACCAGCAAATCTCCGGCTTATTAGTTCATGTATGTCATTGATTAAATTAACCTTATCTTCATTAGATAACACTGATTGTGATGTGACTTTATAGGTGTTAAAAAACATAATTTAAGCTCTGTTCAGACATTTAATCACCCTATGTCAAGTTGCATATTTTGACAATTTTATTTTTGTTTATACATGTAAAGATTAATTAATTTCTTACGTAGAACATTTAACACTTAAAATGAATAAACCTTAATTAATAGACCTATTTCGTTATATCAGCAATTACCAAAAACAAAACTTTTGATTATAAAAACGTGTATTGTTCAATATTTAAATTAAGCGTAAATTTAAATCCATAGACAGACACCAACTTATTTTTAACGCTGTTTATCAAAGGATTTAGTTATGGCACATTTTAATAGTCAAGAGCACAAAGGTTCACAAGGCGGTCATCAACATGGCGCTGAGTTCGAGCATGAAAAAATGGAACGTCGTTACGATGACGGTGCTGAGCATAAACATAACCGTGATCATCATGAAATGCGTGATCATGAGAAAAGTCACCCACATACACAACATGGTGGTGATCCTGTAGGTCATAAGCACCCAGAACAAACTCATGGCGATCGTCATGAACATGATGAGCATCGTCATCATAAAACTAAAGAGCATGACCATAAAGAGTCATCTCGTTTACACCACAAAACATCAACTAAATAAGACTATTTAGTTGAGATAACGTTCTTATTTAAATAAGAATAATATAAAAAGATTAAGAGCCCAATTAATGAAAGTCTATTTTTATTAATTGGGTTTTTCTATTTATATTATCAATTTCTAATTAAGTAAGGCTCAATAAAATCTAACACTTCATTTTCACAAAGCCCAACTTCAACCTCGATACCCGCCTCTTTTAAAACCGCGATACCTTTACCACTATTGCGACTGTCTGGATCCAGTGTTGCAACAACAACTTTCTTAATACCTCGTTCAACCAATGTATGTGCACAAGAAGGAGTACGTCCGACGAATGAGCACGGTTCTAATGTCACATAAGCAGTAACATCCGTAAAAGGACCGTCATAATTAGCTAGCGCCATCGCTTCAGCATGGTGTTGCCCTGGCGGCTGAGTAAATCCTTCACTCACAACCTCACCATCTTTAACTAATACACATCCAACAGGAGGATTCGGGCGACAGGCTGGTAATGATTGATGAGATAATAAAAGTGCACGCATCATAAATGCTTGTTCTTGAAAATCGTGGTTCATGGTTTCAATACACCTTCGAATAAAACATCTAGTGTATGCTGAATCATAAAAAAAAGCATTTGTGAATAATAACGTATTTATTTTTAATAAAATGTCACTGAATTATGAATGAAATATGAATACTTGCATCATGCTTAATTCAGAGGAAATATCGTTTACTGTGTCCTTCTTAATATAGAGAGACAACCATGAAACGCGTTATCACGACTCTAGTCTTATCATTAACACTGCATTCGTTATCAGCTTTTGCCATGACCGCCAGTTCTCCACAATATACCCAACAGATCACAGATAGTACGATTAAGTATCTGGACCATACTCAACAATTAAATTCCAATCAGCAACAACAAAGCCATGTGTTGACGACAATAAATAACAATAATTACTTATCAACCACAGGGCATAAGGAAGGGCATTTAGAAAGAAACCGGTGGGAAGAAACCCGTATAAACCGAAGCAACAACCGCTATCGAGAAGAACATAGAAATAAATAATCTCATTCATCAGCCCAAGTTTTGAATCATTCAGTTCAGCCTTGGGCTTTTAGTCAATAACGTAACGAATATTATATCAACACCAACACAAGAATGGTTTTAGGCCCATAACAATTGTCAATAAATCATCGGAACAATGTCTATCATTTAAACAGTAAAAATATAAAACATTGTAAAATAACTAACTTATGTAAGATATTATCTACTTTTAATAAAAATACACCGTAGAATTACTAATCACAACATTAGTTCATTTACGGTTCAGAAAAGCTATGTTTTTATACTCCATCGCAAAAATAAGCTAGTGCCGATTGCACTCACTAAAAATAAAAAACTGACGAGCATTCCAGATTTATGTCTACGTTAAAAACGACAATCTTGAGCAAATTTATTAATTTTCGCTATATTAGCCTTGCAGGTATTTCTCTTATTACTGTAGCTGCAGTTTTATCTATTAATACAACATCAACCCCTCATAAACAGACGGAAGTACAGCTACCCATTTCAACCACACCTGAAGTTGTTCTCCCAGCATTATCACCAAAAGCAATGCAAAAGACAGTCGACATACCGCCGAGTTATGAATATAAGATCAAAAAAGGCGATACCTTAAGTGAGATTTTTTCACGACTGTCGATCCCCTATTCTGATGTCCAATCAATTATGGAAGCCGATTTAAACACGCTTCAAATTGATAAGTTAAAACCCGGCGATATATTACGTTTTTGGATTAATGAAAGTGATCACCAGCTGAATAAATTAGAGCTTGAGTTCAGTTTAGCGCAGCGAATTGATTACATTCGTACTAAAGATGGCGATTTCGATGTAAAAGAGATCACATTACCTGGGGTATGGCGTGAAACAGTTGCGACTGGAACAATTCATGGCAGCTTTAGCGCATCAACTCGTAAAGCCGGGTTATCACACAGTGAGACTCTAGAAATCATGTCTTTATTAAAAGATAAAATGAATTTTAATAAAGACTTAAAAGCAGGTGATACCTTTGAAGTTGTCACTAAACGCAAATATATTAAAAACCAAGCCACCAATGATAGTGAATTACAAGCGATCCGCATTTATTCAGGTAAACGTTTAATTTCAGCCTATTTACACACTGATGGAAATTTTTATGACCAAAATGGTGATAGCTTACAACGTGCATTCCTTCGTTACCCTTATCCGGCGTCGAAGCATTTCCGTATCAGTTCGCCATTTAACCCAAACCGTATTCACCCAGTTACAGGCCGTCGCCAACCACATAATGGTGTGGATTTTGCGACACCATCAGGTACACCAGTACTCGCAACAGGTGATGGCGTTGTAACGTTAGTGACTAACCACCCTTATGCGGGACGTTATGTCGTCATTAAACACAGTGCTAACTACAGCACTCGTTACTTACATAACAGCCGTATTTTGGTTAAGAAAGGCCAACATGTTAAACGTGGTCAAGAAATTGCGCTATCAGGAAGCACAGGCCGTGTAACAGGCCCACACATTCACTATGAATTCTTAATTCGAGGAAAAGCAGTAAATCCAATGACAGCAAAAATTCCATTGGCAGCGTCTGTTCCTCGTAAAGAAAAGAAAGAGTTTGAAAGCGAGGTCGCTAAATATAATAGCTTGATTAAACAATCGGTCGAACAAGATAAAAACCAAATCGCAAGTGTGAATAAATAATACACCAAGCTTTAGTTCAATCATCATAAAACACACGAAAAGCACTTCTTAAATAGAAGTGCTTTTATTTCAGCTCAAACATAACAACTCGCAACAAGTATCTATTACGATAATAACAATTTAATATAACAACAAAGATACATTTAGAAACATTTTACTCGGTAAACATCACTATTTTTGTGACAATGTTATCTATTTATAAAATGAATTTACGCTTATTCTTTTGCCATTGTATGCGCCATGATTGACCTCCTTGTGTTATCGGCATCCAACAATTTTCTATTCTTATATACACTACCGAATACAGGAAGTATCTATGGCTAAGAAAACGCCACCTTTTGAATTTGCCGGCTTATCGATTGACGCGGGTAAACACATTAATTGTGAATTAGAAATTGCTCGTCTTTATACTCATTCACCTCTTTCGGTTTCTGTTGATATTCTTCATGGTAAACACCCAGGTCCCGTATTATTAATCAATGCGGCGATTCATGGTGATGAATTAAATGGTATTGAGGTTGTACGTCAAGTTATTGAAAAAATAGATTTAAACAAACTTCACGGAACGATTATTGCGGTACCTGTGGTTAACGTTTTTGGCTTTATTCATAAATCTCGCTACTTACCCGATCGTCGAGATTTGAACCGTTGTTTCCCTGGCTCTGAACGGGGCTCAATTGCAGGACGCATGGCTTACCAATATTTTAATCAAGTGGTTCGTCGTGCATCGCATGTTATCGATCTACATACCGCTGCAATTTACCGTACTAACTTACCTCAAATTAGAGCTAACCTTGAAAATCCATTAGCTAAAGAGATGGCAATGGCATTTGGCTCGCCGGTTGTCGTTGACGCAAGTCTGCGCGAGGGCTCATTACGAGCAGCTGCTGAAGCATTTAACATACCCGTGATCACATTTGAGGCAGGTGAGGCGTTACGTCTTGATCCACATGCAGTAGGATCTGGCGTTCAAGGCGTATTAAAGGTAATGCGTCATCTAAATATGCTGCGCACTAGCCGTAGCAAAAAAGTTATTGAACCAATGGTGCCAAAAGCGACCCGTTGGATTCGTGCCGACTATGATGGCTTGCTTCGATCCCATGTGGCCTTGGGGGAGAAGGTATCGAAAGATCAAGTCATCGCCACTATTAGCGATCCTGCTGGCAGCAGTGAAGCACCTGTTATTGCGCCACAAGGTGGGATCGTCATTGGCCAGCAAACATTGCCTTTAGTTAACGAAGGTGATGCTATTTTCCATATTGCTTTCTTTGAAGAGCCCGATGGCTTAGTTGAAGAGCAAGTGGAAAGTTACCTTGATGATGCCATCGAAGAATTAGATGATGAGCTAAAATGGGGTATGACAAACTGATTTAGCAGTTCGATCTTCAGTGTAAAATATACAGATATAAAAAAGGCTAAGTGCGAACACTTAGCCTTTCATTTTTATATTAAGCCAATAATGGCAAAACAAAAAATATCATTACCAATCAAACAACTTATCAAAGAAGCCTTCGACTTTTTTCTGCACTTCTTTCGCTTGTTGCTTCACAGCTTGTACCTGACAGTTTTGTTTAAGATCACCATTCGGATCCCAAATAGGCATTCGTGTTGTACCTGAACAATCTTCAATATAGGTACCGTTCGCCGCTACCGTATATTTCTCTCCTTCCAATTCTGAAGGTTGAGTTAAGATTAATGGCTCAGGTTTACGATGCTGAATGTAATCAGTATATAAACGCAATGCGCCTGTCGCACCCGTTAGGTGGGCAGTTTTATTATCATCACGTCCCATCCATACTGTTACCACTTCACGCCCATCGATACCGACATACCAACTGTCTTTACCATCGTTTGTCGTGCCCGTTTTACCTGCCAAATGGCTATTTGGGAACAATTTATTCAATGAATGTGCGGTACCAAATTTTACCGTATCTTGCAGTGCATACATAGTTAACCATGCAGCCTGACTTGGCACTACCGATGAAGCTTTAGGCCAATTTTGGTAGAGTACTTTGCCATCTTCATCAACCACCGCATTTAATGCCGTTAATGGCGCTAAATAGCCATTATTACCAATGGCTTGGTACATCTGAGTAACTTCTAATGGCGACAAGGCGATCGAACCTAAAAATAACGACGGTACTTGAGGGATCTCTTCAAACGGAATCCCTAATTTTGTTAATGTTTTTGAGACTTTTTCAACCCCCAAAGCCATACCTAGATTAACCGTCGGAACATTGTACGATTTGGCTAACGCCACAAATAAAGGCACTTCACCACGATATTTACGATCATAGTTTCGAGGACTCCATACCGCACCATCTTGCATCTTAATAGAAAGAGGCTGATCTTTGAGTGAAGTTGCAAGCGTGTACTGCTCTGGGTCTTCTAATGCTGATAAGTAAATAGAAGGTTTCACTACCGAGCCAATTTGACGTTGTGCATTTATTGCACGATTATAACCAGGGAAATTAGGGTTACTTCCTCCAATCATAGCGCGAATTTCACCTGTTGTACGGTCAGCAATCACCATCGCGGTTTGTAAGTTTTTACCCGAACGTTTTTCCACTAACGGGATCATTTTCTCGACAGATTCTTCGGCCAACTTTTGCGATTGAGGATCGAGTGAAGTAAACAGACGTAAGCCTTTACCTTCTTCAAAAGCATCACCTACTTTTTGCTCTAACTCACGTTTAAGTTGATCAAAGTACGCAGGCTGACGTTTCGCAAGTTGTCCTTTTGATTGAACATCCAACGGTAATTTTATTGCTGCTTGATATTCTTTATCCGTTAACAATTTATTGTCTAACATGATTTTTAATACCACGTTACGACGATCTTTCGCGCGCTCAGGGTTGCGCCAAGGGTTGTAGTAAGACGGACCTTTTACCAAACCAATTAACAGTGCTAATTGATCAGGACGCAATTCCGACAATGGGCGATCAAAGTAATAACGAGATGCCAAAGCAAAGCCATGAATACCACGTCCACCATATTGAGCGAGATAAACTTGGTTCATGTAAGCATCAAGTACTTCTTCTTTACCATATTTATAATCGATGATAATCGCCATATAGGCTTCTTTAAATTTACGCCATAAACTGCGCTCACTCGATAAAAACATATTTTTAGCAAGTTGCTGTGTTAGCGTACTACCACCTTGAACTGTGTGCCCAGCTTTGATATTAGCGACAAAAGCACGAGCAATACCCACTAAAGAAATACCATCATGCTCATAAAAGTGACGATCTTCAGTATCAATAAGACCTTCGACTAATAACTTAGGCATTTTATCTTCAGGGAGATAAATTCGTTGCTGGTCATTTTTCGCTTCTAACATGCCCAACATTTTAGGATCAATATGAAGGAAACCAAGCTCTTTATTTGTATCAAGATCCTTGATTTGGCTGATCCCTTCGCTGTTGAATGTCACAACAACATGACGAGCACCTTCTGCACCCTCTTTAAAGTTAAATGGTCGACGAACAAATTCAACAGACCAGCCATTCGCTTTATATTCACCACTTTGATCAGGCTTCGCGACCTTTTGATAACCCAATACTTTTAACTCATTCACTAACGAGTTATAGCTAACTGGCGCTCCTGGTTGAAGGGCAAGCTCGCGAGCATAAACCACCGAAGGTAATTGCCACAGTTGACCTGAAAACTTCTCACTGATGGTTTTGTTTAAGTTATTCCCAAGATAAGCCATGCCCAAGCCACCAATAATGGCAACAGTAAGAATACTACGCTTAATTAATTTACGCGTTGATGATGGCTGTGGCTTATCCTGTTGATTATCAGGCTGATGTTTATTTGATGTCATTCATTTTTCCAATTTAACAACTACGACTTTACTAAAAAATAATTATCAAACAATAAGATAAATAAGATGGCTGTTAAATTACTACCTTATATAAAATCAATATAGTTGGGCTAAACATAATCCTAATTATCAATGATCATGTCATCCTAGTGTCAGTTCTATATTGTATGATTTTTTTATCAAGGCTGGCAAAAAACATTATTTTATATGGCGCGTTCGTTGAACATCTATCTCCGTAGTAATGAGATTAACCTATCCTCAAAAGACAGCGTTTGATTTCGTATCATTAGGCATGACAAATGCTTTGTGACGTAATAAGCGGTTAATTCATCCGGCTTTGGGTCGCAATTTATTCGCAAATCATCCACAATAACGCCTTTAAGAAAGCCAGCGATCAATTCCGATCGGGCACAGGTACCATGAGATAGCTATGCAACGTGATTATACTTTAAACTGCCTATTAACAATGCCTCGCCATGAGCTTGAAGAATTTAGCTTACGCGTAATCAGCCGCATGGTGCCGGAAGATGTAATGCAGGAAATATTCACTTTTGAACAAGAAGAAGTGGATAGTGAAGAACGCCTTAAGTCAGCACAATTTGATGCAATGCTACGCATGACAGCGGTTGCTTTGGGTGAAGTCAAGGAAGCATTTTCAGAATCGGATAACGCTAAGCAAAATATTGAACGTATGACACGCTTAATTCTTTGGCATTTTTACGCTATCTCATTCCAGCTAGAGGAAGCTGTCACATTAGAGCAGCACTGTGCTGAAGTTGAAAAGATTTTAGCCAATGCGCCTGACAACGCATTTGGTTGGATAAGTGTACTGACAGAATTACTTCATCGTTACGCAGCATTAAGCGAAGAAAAATAACCATTCCTCGCATCATTAATAGTTAAATAAAAAGGCGTACCCTTAGGATACGCCTTTTTTTAAATTTTTTATTGCCGATACTAAATACTATTAATAATCGAAATCGCTGTACTCCGGACTCTCAAAACGTGAACGTGTCATACGACGTTTCTTTTTGTTACGAGATTGATTCAAATCTTGAAAATCATCATTAAATTCAGAGTTGAATTTTGATTTGCTGCCCTTGTGAAACTTTTGGTCTAACTTAGCCATTTGCGATTCCTGAACTACATCCAGAGTAAGTAATTAATAAATAGAACACAGGCAATATTAATGCTCTATTGTGACAAAAATACGTCGCTTTTTTGTAAAATCAGTGACAACTGCCTTGTTTGTTTTCCACTTGATTTATTGCTTAATTCGTATTTTTTCTAAGACTAATTCAGGAACTCGCTCTCTGTACAACAAGATATTTTACTGCTTATCAGCAAAAAAACTTATCCATTGTTTTCGGTCACATTCTTAAAAGGAACTTCGACCAAAGCGTTGATCAAGTCCTCTTTTTCGTTATCTTCTCGCCATACTAAATATAAGCTTTGATCCATAACTGGCGCGTCTTTTACCACATGAAGTAAGCCTTTTTTCTTAGCACTTTCGACAACAGGCGATGGCAGATAACCAACTCCAGCATTCGCTAAAATATAATCAAGCGCCATTTTAACAGAATGTGTATGCATAATTGGTGTACGCTGAAGCTCAGCAATACGACTGTGCTCAACAGAAAATCGTGTGCCCCAATCTAAAAAGACAAGTGGAATATCACGCGTATCATGTAAGCAACAATTACTTTTATTAGTCACTAACTGTAATTGGTAATCTCGAACTTTACGTACATTGAGATTTTCAATTTTCGGTGGTTCGCTGGTAATAAAGAGATCGATGCTCTGATCAAACAAGCGTTTTGCCATCCCTTCACGTTTAACCGACTCTAAGCGTAATGCTAGCCCAGGCATATTGGCATAGATATGGTTAATCCAATCAGAAATCCCATCAAACTCCCAGAATAAAGGAGATGCACCAATGGCTAATTGGGTATTGAGGCTATCTGTTAATGCAACATCCTGCTTCGCACGCCCCCATGTTTGCAAAATAGCTTCAGCATAAGGCTGTAAACGCTCACCAGCTGCAGTTAGATGGACATTACCACGTTGACGAGAAAACAACGGGTTACCTAGCTGAGACTCAAGCTGTCGAATACGAAAGCTGACGGCAGACTGCGTTAAATATAAATTATCAGCTGCACGGCCAAAGTGACGAGTCTTAGTTACTTCTAAAAATGTTTTTAGTAATTCTGTATCCACAGCGAAATTCTCAAGAATAAGAAGGATAAGTTGCGTGATTATCGTGCTATTTAAGCATTATATATCTAATAAGCAAGAGCTTAATCTAGATCTTAAACGATATGATGATTTATGGTATCAAATCATTAAAAAAATTCATTAGAACGATAAAAAATGTTTGATTTACAACTCACCAAGTCTGGATAAATATCACCGCAAATCACATCAAGGACTTTATGAATGAGAAGTGAAGGTAAATTTTACGACGATAAAAATTTCCCACGTGGCTTTAATCGCTCGGGGGTTTTTACAATTAGTGAAGCCAGCGTCTTAGAAAATTACGGACGCATTATGCGTGCCTTACATGAAGGGACTACTCAACCAATCGATGAGTCTGAAACTCAGTTCCTTGCTGAAGTGTTAGGTCAGCAAGCAGCAGTGTCTGAATTTGGTAAGTGTTGGTTAAAATACCTGAACCACACCACTCATAAAGCACGCAGTTATACCTTATGCGTGTCGCAACGTCCCAACAATGGCGTATACGGCGACGATGATGATGCCGATAGTGGTAGTGATAGCGATTTAGACTATTAATTACTATCAGAGGGCTCACCTCTGTTTATCGAGTAACAATGAAGCCATCCCACTCTCGTGCGATGGCTTATTTCTTTTTAATAGCCTGTAAACAGGCACTTTCTTGGTAGAGCTATGAAAATTTGTTTTGTTATGTATCCGTGGGACAAAGTTGAAGCCGAAAACGACTCCACACTACGTCTTATCCATGAAGCCGCAAGCCGCGGTCACACGGTTGCTATAACAACACCAAGTAACTTAACTATGCGTGACAGCATGGCTATTGCATTCTGTAACGTATTAAAAAAAGGTGATGTATCAAACAATATTCCAAGCTTTTACCGCAAAGCTGAATTTAACAAAGCCGAGCTACCATTAGCGGGCTTTGATGTTATTTTTATGCGTGCTAACCCACCTCTAGATACCATGGCACTTAATTTCTTAGATTCTGTGCGTGAGCATACTTTCATTATCAATGATATTGATGGTCTGCGTGTGGCTAATAACAAGCTATATACAGCATCGCTACCCGATCCAAACCATGAATATATTCCAGCAACACACGTATCAAAGAACCGTGAATACTTAGAGCGTGTATTAGACGAATCAACGCAAGATCGCATGATCCTAAAACCACTAAATGGTTACGGTGGTAAAGGCGTTATCTTGGTTGAAAAGAGTGCAAAATCAAGCGTTAAATCATTACTTGATTTCTACATTGGTGACGATGAAAACTATGTGATCTTACAAGATTACATTGAAGGTGCAGAACAAGGCGATGTTCGCATTCTACTGCTTAATGGTGAACCTATTGGTGCAATGCGCCGTGTACCAGCAGAAGGCGATGTACGTTCAAACATTCATGCCGGTGGCCGTGAAGTAAAACACGTACTAACAAAGCAAGAACTTAACCTATGTAAACACATTGGCCCTAAGCTTGTGCGCGACGGCCTGTTCTTTGTTGGACTAGACGTTATTAACGGCAAGCTGGTTGAAGTAAATGTATTAAGCCCTGGCGGTATTACCCGTATCAATCGTCTTAACCGTGTGAAACTTCAACGTAATGTCCTGGATTTTGCTGAGAGCGTAGTAATGGCGAAAGAAGTCGGCATTGCACGTAAAAATGATTTTCGAAAGGTGATTGCTGATGCTGCATACTGAGTTAGAGGTTCTGGAGAAAATCCGCAGCCTGACTCCCTTTGAAGCGGAACTTGATGATGGCAGCTTGATAATTCGTGTTAGCGAATATCAGCCTTATATTGCTACAGCCATTCATCATGGACACAACCTTCGTGGCGAGTTAAAAGAAAAATGTGCGCTAACAGAAGAAGAGCGCTACTTTGAAGAAGATCCATTTACTGGCGATTTTATTTCATCTCTGCCAATCATTCTTCAGGGTGAAGATTCACGTTACGAATACGATCTTAACCGTGACCCAAGCAATTGCATCTATGACGATGCGTGGGGTAAAAAAGTATGGCTTGAGCCATTAACGGTAGAAGAGCGTGCGGAAACACATGAAAAACATAACCGCTACTATCGTATTCTTAAATGTCTTATTGAAACATTAGAAAAAGAATTTGGGTTATGTTTGTTATATGACATCCATTCATATAACTACCAACGTATTGACGAGAAAACACCAACATTCAATGTCGGTACTAAGCAAATTAACTGTCGTCGTTGGCGGAAAGAGATTGATGCCATGCTTGAAGGTTTAAATAGCATAGAGCTACCTAACCTTGAAGTAACAGCATTAGAAAACGATGTCTTTAAAGGCATGGGTTACCAAGCTACTTTCATTAAAGAAAACTTTAAAAACACATTAATCCTACCGATTGAAGTAAAAAAAGTATTCATGAATGAGGAAGGCGGCGAAGCGTATCCATTAGTGATTGAAAAGTTGAAAGAATCCATGAAAACCGTGATAACGGAACATGCTGCTTTCACTATCACTAAACGCACAAAAGCCAAAGGTTTAACAGGTAATGATCTGCTTGCTTCGAACTTATCCAAAGAAGTAGTCAAACTGGATCGACAGCTATATCGTATTGCTCGTGGTATCAATACGCTTAGCTACATCAACCCAACGAACCTTAAGCAAGAAAAGCGACGCTTTTTAAGTAAGCCGCATAGCTATCAGCCACAGTTCACTTATCGCCAACTTGATTTAGACCCATACAAGTTCCGTGAGCAACTTTACCGACTACCCGTAGAAGGTATCCGTGATGCTGACGTACAAAAAATGTATCGCAAAGTTATCGACCAATTAGCGGTACGTATTGATCTACTTTGTAGTATTGGTACTGATGAGTTCTTATATAATTCATTACGTTACTACGGTCAGCCTGATGAACGTGATATTGCTAATGCAAAATTTATTCTTCATGCTTGTGAATACAAAGAGCAGCAACCTGCCACAATCACAGCCAATGAAGCAATAGAAGCGTTTAAAGAAGCGGCGCAAGAGTACGACATTCCTTGTAAAATCGTTTCTTCTAAACAGCTAATTGCACGTGCAATGGTCAGTGGTAAAACGATCAAGGTGAACCCAAACAGTCGTTTTACACAAGGTGATTTAGATGCGTTAATTCATCACGAACTGGGAGTGCACTTAGTCACGTCAGTCAATGCTGAACGTCAACCATTGAAGATCCTACAACTGGGTTTACCTGGTAATACGCATACACAAGAAGGCCTTGCGATTCTTTGTGAGCACTTATCAGGTAGCTTCCCACTACACCGCCTAAAAACATTGGCGTTGCGTGTTGTCGCTGTAGAGATGATGGTCAATGGTGATAGCTTTAACGATTGTTTTAATAGTTTAAAACATGAGTATGGCATCAGTAATGATGAAGCATTTACCGTAACGGCACGTGTGTATCGTGGTGGTGGTTTCACTAAAGATTTCTTATATCTTCGTGGCTTAAAAGATGCGATTCAAGCGTATAAGAATGAAGATTTAACATCATTATTTATTGGTAAGACTGGCTTTGAATTTAAGCCCCTGCTTGATGAACTCATCGAGCGCGGGATCTTAAAACAACCCGATTATTTACCTAAAGCACTAGAGATAGATGCGGATATCGATCCAGTGATGGAGTTTATGCTTAACTCGATTCGTTAATCGACAAGCACATCAACCCTAAACAAAAAGCGACTAATCGGTCGCTTTTTTTATACGTTATTAACGCATTAACGTTACATTGGTAATGTAATTACGATCACCCCAGATAATCGTACAAATCAATAACACCAACATTAGGTAATCAGTCGTTTTTAGGCTTACCACGCATCAGTACAGCCGCGATAATGGCCTATACCACGGTAATAACAGCAGGGATGTAGAATGCGTAGCGTCTATTTCTCGTGTAAGCGATATAAATATTTATCCAACTATAATTTCACAACATATAAAAAAGGCAGCCTGATAGACTGCCTTTCAAATTGATAAACATTTCATTTTTAGCGATTAGTTGCCAGGCACAACGCGTGTCGTATTACCCTGCTGATAAATATCAACACGTTGGCCTACACGGAAAATCATATTTGGATCGACTTCCTGCACAACCGCAATGGTTCTACCGCTATCAAGTTTAATCACGATATTAACGCCATTGCGCTGACTAATTGCATCACCCGCTTTATTACCTAAAGCTGCGCCAGCTAAACCGCCGCCAATAGCCGCAATATCAGAACCACTACCGTCACCAACTTTCGAACCCAGAATGGCACCAATGGCACCACCAGCAATAGTACCAATCATATTTTCACCGCCACCACTCATGGTTACGGCATCTAATTTGATGATCGTACCGGTTAATACATTTTGTACTGTGCGTGCCTCACCGACATCATAAGCATTACCATATGGATTTTGCGCACAACCTGATACACCAAGTGCTGCGACTAGACATAAAGATGCTACTGTATACTTTTTCAATATAACCTCCGTCAATAAAGCAATCTGCTATTACAACGATATAAGTTTGGACGTTAAATTAACATTTTGCTCACAAATCCTGTATTTACACTGAATGGACTAATAAAAACAATATGTTACAATTTATTCGCGTAAGAAGAAGCAAAGCTTTACAATTAGTTTCTCTTTTAAAAGGTAAAAAACACTCAATCTAGTGTGTTTTTTTACCGCGAATTTTATTAATCAACGTCACCACAGCAACCACCGCGGCTCCCGCAATAACACCCACAATACCGTTCATTAATGGTGGTAGAATAGACGCTGAACCAGGCAAATTGACAGCTTGTACAATGTTCTCCACAATTTCATGGGAATGCGGCAATGTATGTACAACGATACCGCCACCGACAAGAAACATCGCAATTGTGCCGACAAACGCCAGAGCCTTCATAAGATAAGGTGCTATGTTCACCAATAGCGAGCCAAAACGGTTTTTCAAACTCGCTTGTTCGCTATGATTTACAAGATATAAACCCGCATCATCTAGCTTCACAATACCTGCAACCAAGCCATAAACACCTGCCGTCATAACCGCGGCAATTACGCTGACAACAATGGCTTGAGTTAAAAATGGATGATCTTGTACAACCCCTAAAGAAATCACAATAATTTCAGCAGAAAGAACAAAATCAGTACGAATAGCCCCTTTTATTTTCTCTTTTTCATACTCTGCGATATCAACATCACTTTGCGCTAACACATCAACTTTATCTTCCGTGTTTGCCTCTGAATGAAATAATTTCTCAACGATTTTTTCAACACCTTCAAAGCATAAGAATAAACCGCCTAATAACAGCATTGGTTGAATCAGCCATGGGGCTATTACGCTGATCAATAACGCTGCGGGAACCAAGATCAGCTTATTTTTAAATGAGCCTTTTGCGACACCCCATACAACAGGAATTTCGCGTTCAGCACGTACCCCCGTTACCTGTTGGGCATTCAATGCTAAATCATCGCCTAACACACCCGCTGTTTTTCGTGCTGCTACTTTTGTCATTACAGCAACATCGTCTAATACGGTCGCGATATCATCTAACAAAGTTAATAAACTTGCACCTGCCACAGGTTACTACTCCTTCCATTAAGAGCTCATTGCTCTTAAATACACAAACTAACAATAAGATGTTAATACTAAACTGTTAATACTGACTGCATTCAACATACAGTTAAGCATTATACTGCCTATACAATAAAAATAAAAATCAGTGTTTTTTTACCGCACTTTAGCGCTCTTCTCAATTAAAGTCGGTATAAAGCCTAATGGCTAATCTTTCTTATCATAACGATAAATCTTTTTTGATTGCAGTTAGCCTCATTCAATTGTCTAATCGCCAAGCACCCTCTTTTCGGTTTGAGGTGTAGACTGAGATTGGAATTCCTCTCTTTACGTTATGTCATACCGTGCTAGTAGCAGCACGACCTGTTCGGAAATGACAATGAAATTATTCGCAGCACTATACCTACAAGCATTTTCTTGTCTGAATAAAGTATGCGACAACGCAGCCAACAGCACCAGACCAACCCAATCTAGACGATCGACACGTATATTCATTAATAGTAATGATGAAACGAACTCGGATAGTCCCAGTTACGTGTAATTAAATGCAACACACTACTGTTAGATGTGGACTGCTTTTTTATTAGCGTGACCTTTAGATCCTGACTTTTATGACGTCAGTAACCATAACCTTCTATTTTATTTATATTTTCTGCAGTTCTGTAGGGCTTTTGTTCGCCTTAAAAAACTGACGCGTACCTTGCAAGGATTAAGACTATGAGTGAGTGGACAATTAATAACGCACGTGACGTTTATAATACGCCTTACTGGAGCCAAAACTATTTTGATATTGCACAAGATGGTTCAGTGGTTGCACGTCCTAATTTACAAGCTCCCGGCAATACCATTGGTTTATCGCAACTTGCTGATGAACTGATTGCCGCAGGAGCCTCATTACCGGTATTGGTGCGTTTTCCAGAAATAATGCATCACCGTGTCGACAGCTTATGTAGTGTGTTTAACCAAGCTATTGAAAATTATGGCTATACTGGTGACTACCTTGCGGTTTATCCCATCAAAGTCAACCAACAGCAGGAAGTCGTTAGCGAAATTCTTAAAAGCCAATACGCTAAGCAACAACGTCAGTTAGGTTTAGAAGCGGGCAGTAAACCAGAGCTTATGGCTGTGCTGGCTATGGCGCAAGAGGCGAGCTCAGTCATTGTTTGTAATGGCTATAAAGATAAAGAATACATTCGCCTTGCACTCATAGGTGAAAAGCTAGGACACGAAGTGTATATCGTCCTAGAAAAACTATCAGAACTACGCATTATCTTAGAGCAAGCAAAAGAGCTTGGCGTTACTCCTCGTCTTGGTTTACGCGTTCGTTTAGCCTCGCAAGGTAAAGGTAAGTGGCAAGCCAGTGGTGGTGAGAAGTCTAAGTTTGGATTATCGGCATCTCAGGTTTTAACTGTGGTAGATGAACTGCGCCAGCGCGATATGCTAGATTGTCTGCAATTGTTGCATTTCCACTTAGGATCGCAAATCGCCAACATTCGTGATGTAAGAAATGGTGTGGGTGAAGCCGGCCGAGTTTACGCAGAATTGAAAAAAATCGGTGTTGGTATTACAACTATAGATGTTGGTGGTGGTTTGGCCGTGGACTATGAAGGTACCCGTTGCCAGAGCAGTTGTTCAATGAACTACAGTATTAACGAATATGCAAACAACATTGTTTATGTATTAGGTGATATTTGTACTGAATATGATATTGCTATGCCACGCATTATTTCAGAATCTGGGCGTAACTTAACGGCGCATCACGCAGTCTTAATCACCGATGTTGTGGGTGTAGAAAGCTACAAACCAGAAAGCATTAGTGCACCTACTGAAGATGCACCACAAGTGCTACAGAACATGTGGATGTCGTGGAAAGAGCTCTCTGAGCATTCCGATCAACGCTCGTTAGTTGAGATCTACCATGATAACCAAAGCGATTTAGCCGAAGTTCACGCCCTATTTGGGGTTGGGATGATCAGCTTTATCGACCGTGCATGGGCAGAGCAAGTTAGCTTACGCCTATGTTACGAATTACAGAAAAAACTCTCAGATAAAAACCGAGCTCACCGCCCGATTTTAGATGAGTTGCATGAGCGTTTAGCGGATAAGTTCTTTGTGAACTTCTCTTTATTCCAATCATTGCCAGATGCATGGGGTATTGATCAAATCTTCCCTGTATTGCCTTTAAGCAATTTGGATAAAGCCCCTGAACGTCGTGCGATTATTTTAGATATCACCTGTGATTCAGATGGTGCCATTGATCAATATGTTGAAAGCCAGGGTATTGAAACCACACTACCGGTTCCAACATGGTCAGCTGAAGAGCCTTACCGTATTGGTTTCTTTATGGTCGGTGCTTATCAAGAAATTTTAGGTGATATGCATAACCTATTTGGTGATACCGACACCGCTGTTGTTCGTACTCGTGCTGACGGTGGTTATGAAATAGAAAAAATTGATCGCGGTGATAGTGTTGGCGATGTATTGCGCTACGTGCATTTAGACTCGAAAGAGTTTTTACGCCAATACCAAACAATGGCTGAGCAACATTTAACTGTTCACGAACGTGATGCAATTTTACAAGAATTAGCAGAAGGTCTTGAAGGCTACACTTACCTCGAAGATGTTCGTGCTATCTAATTAATTTATAGACTAAATAAGGTCCCTATCACGTCAATCCTGTGTGATAGGATGTCTTAACAGGGCTTTGCCCAAGATTGTTGTTGGAGAGAACCATGGCAACATTAGCTAACTACCCAGATTACTCACTATACGCAAATGCGTTTGGTTTTTTGCGTCAACCACTCAACTTCTCACCAATGGAGTCTGATGCTGATGTGGTGATCACTGGTATTCCATTTGATATGGCAACCACGGGTCGTTCTGGGAGTCGCATGGGACCTGGCGCGATTCGCCAAATTTCAACCAACCTAGCATGGGAAGGTAAACGTTGGCCATGGACATTTAACTTATTTAAAACTATCAAGATTGCTGACTGTGGTGATCTGGTATTTGATTGTGGTGATGCCGCACAAATGTGTGAGCGTCTAGAAGCACACGCAACCGGCCTATTAGAACAAGGTAAGGCAATGTTAAGCTTTGGTGGCGATCACTTTGTGACCCTGCCGCTGCTTCGTGCTCACGCTAAGCAGTTCGGTAAAATGGCATTGATCCACTTTGATGCCCACACTGACACTTATGATCAAGGCAGTAAGTTTGATCACGGCACCATGTTCTACCATGCACCGAAAGAAGGGTTAATTGCCCCTCACCACTCAGTACAAATTGGTATTCGTACCGATCACTGCGACAGCTTAGGCTTTAACGTGATTGATGCTGGCACTGCTAATGATTGGTCGGTTGAGCAAATCGTTTCAACTATCAAAGAAAAAGTGGGTGATATGCCTGTGTACTTAACCTTTGATATTGACTGTTTAGATCCTGCGTTCGCACCGGGTACAGGTACTCCTGTGTGTGGTGGTTTAACATCAGATAAAGCACTGAAAATTATCCGTGCGCTAGAAGGTATTAACTTAGTTGGTATGGACGTGGTTGAAGTAGCACCGTCTTACGATCACGCTGATATGACATCCCTTGCAGCAGCAACAATTGCAACCGATATGCTGCACCTATGGGCATTAACTCATAAGAAAGCAGATATTAAATAAACGATAAAGCACATACCTATACCCAAGTAACTTCAAGATGCAGTGTTCAGCGAGACGACCTTAGTTCTCAGGCGCGGCAACGATTCGAAGATATAGTGGTTCTACATTGAGAATCGTTAACAAAGTCTGAGAGCTAAGGACGCTCGCCCTTTGGGAGCGTGTCACTGAGCCGACTTATTGCGTCAGACAACTTGGAAAGAGCTCGCTATTCCGCTTCGTTGCCTTCCTTGAATTCGACTCAGTGACCTCGCTCTGAATCAGGCACCTTGAAGCCACTTGGGTATATAAATACAAAAATGCCAGAGCTTTCACTCTGGCATTTCTTTAAGTGTGCTGTTTTATTATTTTGTGTCGTCGCTAGCTAATTAAGATCCCGCCCCACACAACAACAACCAGTACCATCGCAACAAATACCGCTGCCGAACCAATGTCTTTCGCTCGGCCACTCAACTCATGGTGTTCAGGACCGATACGATCAACCACTGCCTCAATGGCTGAGTTAATCAACTCAACAATCATCACTAACAACAATGAAGCAATCATGATTGCTCGCTCTACCCCAGTCACCGGTAAGAAAAAGCTAATCACAGTCATTAGCACCAGTAGCACTGACTCTTGGCGAAATGCCGCTTCGTTCTTCCATGCAGCTTTCAATCCTTGAACAGAATAGCCTGCGGCATTAATAATTCGAGTTATTCCCGTCGCACCCGGTTTCATTATTATTTTTCTCTCTATTTATAATCAGTTAGCTAGCATTGCATTAATGGGCGCTAATACTACGACATTGTGAAAATATATCTAGTTTAGGTTCATAAACGTTGGTTTTTACGTCCATTATGCCAAGTAGTGAATGGAACAGATAATCTTGTGAATATCCACCGGCTTGTGCTTCTTTTTCTAAGCAAGCACGGTTAATGTGCTGGCTTTTCTGATATTCAGGCGATAACCATAAAATCAATGGTACCGTTGTTTGCTCTTTTGGCGCTATTGCATAAGGTAAACCATGCAAGTACACGCCATCTTCACCCAAAGATTCACCGTGATCGGCCATATAGAACATCGCTGTATTGGCATGATGATCATCTTGCTTCAACATATCAATCACTTGGCTCAAGATATAGTCGGTATAAACAATAGTGTTATCGTAGGTATTCTTTACCTGCTGCTGAGTACAGTTTTGCAAATCGCTGGTATCACAGGTAGGGGTAAACACTTTAAATTTAGCAGGATAACGATCGTCATAGGTTGGCCCATGACTACCTATAATATGCAGCACAATAAAGGTATCTTGCTTCGCATCATCAATGTATTGCTGCAGGCCTTTCAATAAGATTTGATCGTAGCACGAGCCGTTATGGCACAAGCTAGGATCAATTTCAGCACTCATCTCAACATGTTTAATGCGATCACATGCCCCTTTACAACCACCATCATTATCTTTCCATAACACATCAATCCCCGCGTGGTGCATCACATCTAATACGCCATCTTGGTGACGTGCGGTCATTGGGTTGTAGTTCGCTTTAGTCATATCAGAGAACATACAAGGCACAGAAGCTGCCGTTGCCGTACCGCAAGATTTAACATCTTTAAAGCTGATCACATTCAATTTTGCCAGCTCAGGGTTGGTATCACGATCGTAACCATTGAGTGAATAGTTCATCGAACGTGATGCTTCACCTAATACCATCACCACCACATTCGGTTTACCTGTTTTTTCAGAGATAACAGCGTGTTCATTTACCGCATCAGTGCCAATGTGTTTAAACGGCATCTTCGCTTCAATTAACTGGTACTGCGCATAACGATAAGTGGCTGACAAATAGTTAGTTGGGTTAATCAGCGCCTTAATTTCAGAGTGGTTACGAACCAAAGACGCATAATCTTTATAATACCCAGCAGCAATCAAGCCAATCACTAGCAACGAGACAACAATCGATCCTAATTTTGACAGTAATTCTTTAAAAAAGGGCTTAAATTGTACTTTCATCGACGTAAAGATGATGGCAGGAATAATCCCGATAACCAATAACCATATCCCACCACCGAGCGATAGATAACTGGTCGCTTCACCGGTATTCGTCTCAAAAATATTAACGATCATACCGTAATCGAAAAATACGCCATAGCTGTACATACCATAGGTTGCTAATGCCGACAGAATAATCAGTACAGGGATCAAAACACGATATATCTTCGGCCAAATAAGTAAGGTAAAGATGATATTTAATGCCGCACAAATAAAGATCGGTATGGATATGGCAAAAATAAGACTATTTGGCGGATTGGCTTCAAATAATTCAGTGATATGTCGCCATAACGCAATATTTTGTATCGCCGTAAAAAACAGTGCGATTAAAAGCGTATATAGCACACTCGTTAAACGAAATTTCATGTGTCTATTCCCAAGAGTATTTATCATCATTTGGTATGGCGTGAACATTGGCATTCCAGTTCACAATTAACGTCATGCCAACCTTGGCGAATCTGTTCCATTTTGGCGGCGAATTATATCTATAAATTCATACAATTAACCAATAACTATATAAATTGCTTTATATCTTAAATGCAAACAAAGATTCAGCTAATGGATAGTGACGTTTTCATACCATCTTCTTTTCACCTTTTAGTAAATATAGAAGATGTACGATAACTGCACCCATGTCGAAAAAAGGTCAAAGCAATATATTCACGCGTTGAATTATGAATAAATAAGCTGTTTACATCCTGACAGGAGATAGAACAAGATACAGTTTTCACCACTTTGATATAAAAAACGCCAATACGTTCTCTGTATTGGCGTTGGAGTTATCAACATTAGGGGGATTAATGCTGAATCAAATTAACTTTTCACTGAACGACTTATTTCAAAAAGTCGTTGTATAGCATGTAAAGGTGAGCAGAACTCCATGAGAAGTTATTTGCGCCCTGCACCGCCCCTGTTTCAGGGTTGTAATTTTCCTGAATCGGAAGCTGCTTAGTTAAACCTTCTGCATTAGTAAAAAGTTTATTTACCATCTCATGCGCTTCTTTGGTATAGCCATAATTCGCCATCCCCTTCACACCAAAATAAAACTGATCAATCCATACTCGACCACGCCAGTAAATATCGGCACCATAAGCTGGGTTATCAGCCGATGCAGTCCCCAGTGGCACTGTCGTATTAAACTTTCTGGTATCCATCATATTTTGAACAACGGCTTTAGCGGTTGCATCCGTTGCTGCGCCATTAAACAGTGGCGACCAACCTTCAGCTCCCATGCCACGATCAACAATTGGCTTACCCGCGCAACCATTATTTAATTCTTTCGCTTCAGAACTATCAATATTGATGTCGTAGTAGAAACCAGTGTCAGTATCAAACATACATTTATTAATGTAGTCCCTAGTCTCTACTGCTTTTTGCGTAAAGGTTTCTGCGGCATCGCTATGACCTAATACCTCAGCAATTTGAGCAAGATATTTGTTATCGCTGTACCAGTATGAAGCTTGGTCGACCGATTCTTGCATCAGTGAGTAACCAATCACTTCACCAGATGCGTCTTTGTTCTCACTAAACTTCACCTGCCAATCTTTTTTCGCCAGATTCAGTTTTGCAGTATTAACCGCATCAGTATTACGGTAAGTCACAGTCTTAGCATTGATATTATAACTATTATCAAACTCGTACTTCTTTTTCGCATAACGACCTAGCTGATCGATGGTAGCAATTTCGTCAGAATCAGTCAGCCCTTGCGCATCAGCAATAGTGTCGATAAAACCAAATACCGCGGCATCATCACGACCTGACTCCCAAGACGCTGCAGTCTGTGCAGGGCTGCTAATATCAACGTAATTGCCCGACTCTAACAGTGCATTGTAATTATCAATACCATAAGCCACTTGCCATTCTGTATCGCCTTCTAACTTATATTTGTAAATAAGCTGGCCATCTTTCGTGTGCTCAGGATCCACTGCCGCACCGTATTCAGGAATACCGTTCTTATTAGTATCACGTGCAGTTAACCACCAATCATGGTATGCCACTAACTGTGGGTACATCTCTTCAAGCCATGCTTTGGCATCACTTGGACGGTTATATTTATCTTTCAGCGCTGTGTAGACTTCCCATACCGCCCATGACGCCAGTGATGGTTTTGTATTACGCTCATTCCATGTTTGTGCATCATTAAATTCGGTTAAGCCCAATGCATCTCCACGTTGCTGAGACATGTTCATACCCACCACATCAAGCAAATAGCCTTTATCATATGGACGTAACACATCGTCAGCTTTCACTTGGTGTTCAAACACTGTGCGAATGTTTTCCATCGCAAGATCAGGATTGAAATGCGCCATTGCATACGCTTGT
Organism: Photobacterium sp. GB-72; assembly: GCF_003026095.1. NCBI lineage: Bacteria > Pseudomonadati > Pseudomonadota > Gammaproteobacteria > Vibrionales > Vibrionaceae > Photobacterium > Photobacterium sp. GB-72. The sequence goes on from NZ_PYNV01000005.1 coordinate 155,547, forward strand.
TTCCACGTATCCCACGGCCACGTTAAGTTACCAGAGAACCAACGTGCGGTTACCGATGGCGTTACTGTATCATGGCTTACCATACCAGCGGGGCTGCGCCAGTTACCAGTTAAGGTTTCAATCGCTTTCACTGCAACCCGCTCTTGTTCTGTCGTTGCATTGTCATTTACTAAACCATGACTTAAGTAACTTTCCCAACGACTAGTGGTCGCATTCATATATTTAATAGGATTTTTCAAAATATCAGCCACAACTGGCTGCTCTTGTTTCCACTCATCCGCCGTTAAAGTATGACTAAAGACGGTATAGATCTTGGTTTCTTTTTCATTACCAATATCTGACGTTGATTGATATTCCAAACCCTTTACTGTTGTTTTAGCGGCAATACTGCGATCAATATAAAAAGCTGAATCACCACGGGTTCTCACCCACCATGAATCACGCTCTTTACCAAACTGTAGAGTAATATTCCCATGATTATCCGTTGTTAAAGTACGCGTTAAATCAGGTAATTGTTCAGCGACTGTTGCTTCATAACATTCTTGCTTATCATCTTTATCTAATTCACTGCATACTGGCTTTTCAACACCATCTAGGGCGTAGAAACGTTCAACTAATTTGCCGTCCCACAATAACGTAAGATCTTGACCACTATTATTAGTAACGGCCGTCTCAACCAATGAGGAACGAGAAGAAACAAACTGCAATGTCATCTCAACACGAATATCATCGGCGGTTAATGTTTGAATTAACGCGCCAGGAATACTGTAAGCAACAGCTTTAAAATCAACAGGCTGACCATCTTTTAAAATAGATAATTTATCGAAATACTCTGCTACCGAAGTATTATATTCTTCAGCGATAGCCGTCACACCAAAGCCACCTTTATTTTCTGGATTTGCTTTTAAATCTGGTAATAGGTGACCATGCCACGCGCCGTCATCATGTAATGGCGTATAAGCCATGTGATTACCCGCTCCAACTTCTGCAAGGTGTTTTGGTGTACCTGTGCGATCAATAATGTCTTTAAACTGCAGGGCTAATTCTGGTTTCTTTTTCTCTTCAGACGATGAACTAGACGAATCATCACTATTACAGCCAGCAGTCAATAATAAAGAGCCGATCACTGCGGCAAGTAATGTTTTCTTAGTTACTATTGGATTATTCGTCATTGTTACACCTTCAATATAAAGAGACATTCCACGTTAAAATTTGGACTGTTATGGTATTTTTAGTTTTAGCGTAGCTTGGGTATTACTCTGTACGCGGAAGGAATATTAAGGGCTAAAACCAAGAGTAAAATTGAAGCGGGTCACATAAATTATTTTACTAAAATTCAACCTAGGAATATCACGTAACAATTAGATACAAAGATTAAAAGTAACGTTTCTTTTATTTTTGAAGTAATTTCACACTATGAAATCACAGTCATTGCTTATCTATTTATGTTTCTTAAATCATTAAATGTAAAAGTAGATCTTCCCCCCAAGCCATATCACTCACAGTGATATTAACCCCAAAATACCAAATAAAAATAAATGACTTATGTAACATTCGTAAAAAATCACCCCGCTTACTTTTATGGAACTTCATGAGCAAGATCACAGTCATTAAAATACGGTATTTCAGTATTTATCTTTATTTTTGTGTTATTTGTTGTTTCATCCTTAAATAAACCTAAAAATTTCAGTAAAAAAAACAATTAAAAAGTAAAAAAATCGACTTAAATTAAATATAAAAAAAGCCACTCACAAAAGTGAGCGGCTTATCTATATTATAGTTATTTCGCGATCTTGCTTAGTGTTGTGTTGCTACTGTCGGTTTCTTTTCTTCAGCTTGAATAATGGCTTGTTGTTTCTTCTCAAAGCGAGAAATCCACCACCACGCAAGACCAGAGAATACCGCCGTCATAAAGACGTTAATGAAGAACGCACGCACTAAGTCAACACCTGGAGGAAACGCAGATGCCGTCATACTCACCATGAAAATTACGATAAGAACAGATACCACCCCCATACCTACTTTTTGTGAGCCCATACGGAAATCACGTGGGGTATCATCATGCTTCCAGCGGAAAACGAAGTAAGCGATCATGATAAGAATTGGCGGTAACATTGCCGTACCAGCGGTTAAGTTAATAGCAGTGTTCATCATCTGCTGTACTGACTCAGAGCCAAAACCGTTAACCACTAACATCGCAAATACAAACGCAAACTGCCACCATGCAGCGCGTACTGGTACGCCATGCTCGTTTAGCTCTGTGGTTTTCTCACCGTAAACACCTTTAGGAATTTCAGAAAAGTGGATTTTCACAGGTGCAGCCGTCCACATCATCATTGAACCAAACATCGCAATGAATAGAACTATCCCCACCAAACGCCCCACTAAGGCTTCAGAGATATTAAAGTAGTTACCCATACCCATGAAAATTTCAACCATGCCCCCCGCATACGTTAAATCTTCACGCGCCACAAATACGTTCACAAGTAATGAACCAAGCGCATACATACCACCAATTACGATACCCGCGACAATAATCACTTTAATAAATGACTTATGACCGCCTTTGACATCATTAAGATACGCTGCTGCTGTTTCAGCACCACCAGCGGCTTGGAAAATCCAACACATGATACCTAATGTCGCCCAGTTGATAGTTGGCTTCATCGCTTCTAATGTGATCGGTTGCGCTGGTTGATGATCACTACCAAGCGCCAACAATGCGCCTACTACATAAATAGCAAACAGTGAAAATACACCATAAGCGACTACTTCGGTGATCTTACCTAACCATGATGCGCCTTTGGTTGAAATATGGGTTGCTGCAGCAAATAACACAATCGAAATGACTGACGTTACGATTGGTGAGAAGCTGTACTCATACCCCATCATGGCGTATGAAGCATAAGCAATCACGTTTGGCAGTAATGAGATAAAGAAAAATAGGTTAACGAACCAGTACAGGAATGAGCCCATATACGCCATCTTGGTACCTAAAGGCTGCTTTAGCCAATCGTACATACCTGATTCTGAATTTTTATTCGCTGATACAAATTCAGCGATAATAAATACGAAAGGAATAAAATAGATCATGGTCGCCAATAGGAAGATTGGCGCAGAGCTTAATCCTAATTCGATATTGTTGTTAACGATATTACGAACATTAAATACCGCTGCGAATGTCATCGACAATAAGGCAAATTTGCCTATCGTACCTCGAGTTACTTCCGTCATATTTACTCCAAAAAAACTATCCATGGGACTCGTTGCCAATCTCATGAATATCAATATCAAAAGTTCAGGCCCACACTGTGAGCCTGATTGTTACGCTGCTTGGAACTATTTATTCAAGAAGTAGCCATCTTCGATAGTTACTTTTAGCACCACTTTTCTTACTGGGTTTTCACCTAAGAAACGGTACGCTTTGTCGTTTTCAAAAATCGCAATTTGCCCTTTCGATAACGCAATGACTTCACCATTGCCCACCAAAGTTTCACGGTCTGTTTCATCTTGATAAGCCACTTCTGTGGTTAATTGCGCTTTATCCGCAACTTCCACTTGCTCACTGCCTTCAAGGTAGTAATGCACATCGAAGTAACGACGATTACCAGTAAACATACCATTGGTTGGTGTCACACCGTTTTGCACCATGTACACCAGTGAATCACCAATCGAATGCATCACACCTTCTTGGATGTTCTCAATATTTTCAATGGCTTCTACACAACGGTTCCATTTACGTCCATTGCGGTACACCAATTTAAATTGCGCTAAGCTATCTAATACGATCATGGATTACGCCTTATTCGTTTGTAGAGCCGTTGTTGTAAAAAACGCTGAGTCAAAGTCGTGATTTGCCAATGCTTGTGGTCGGCAATCGCCAGCAGTAAATGGCAAAATTGTTAAACCGTAACGGAAGCTATTCATGTGCACGCGGTATGAATCCAGCACTTCACTACCCCAAGAGTTAGAGCCTAAGCCCATCACTTGGTGATCTAGGTTTAAGGTAATATAGCCACTCTTCTCAAGCTCATGGGTATGCTGTGCTTGGTGAAGGTTTTGGTTAGTGTAAAACCATGCACTGAAGTTTATTTCTTGCTGTGGTTTCACTAATACACCTGTGCCATGTTTATCAGCCAATGCAGCCCAACGAACGTGCTGGCGGTTACCGTTATTTTGTGGGAATGGGTAGTTTTCAAACATGTCAGCAACCGTAGTGCTGTAAACATCAATCATGTTAGCTTGGCGGCTATCTTGGTAATTTTCTTCAGGCCCACGACCGTAGTATTGCACCTGATCAAACTCGCCATTAATGCCCAAATCCAAACCAATCACAGGGATAACATGAGGGTAGTCACCGTAACGCTCACCACTTAATTCCACATTTAACTGACCTTGTGCATTGACTTGGTAGCGGTAATGACAACGCATACCAAAATCAAACACTGGCGGTGAAATAATGCTAGTGACAGTGATTTCACACTGACCATCGATGATTTCCACATTAAGACTTCGGAAGTGCTCTTGCATGATTTGTAGGTGAGCAGGGTGCCACAGACCTTCATACTCTTGCTTGTGGTTATCGATCATTGGTTTGAAGAAATTCAGCTTAGGTGAAGATTGAATCAGCTCTTTGCCATCAACTATCCATGACGTCAACTTACCGTTTACTTTCGAGAAGTTAAGTGCAAAGTTGTAACCTTTCACCATATAATCTAAACGTGTTTCTTCAATCGCTAATTCAGTCGCATTGTGATTAACAAAGCTTTCCAACTGTGCGGTATTCACTTTTAGCTCGAACTGGTAAACCGCAATATCATGATTTGCTGCACTGTAGCGAGTGCGAGAATCTTTACGTACAGTGAAGTTGACAAATACTTCACGCTCATCAAGCTCAGGCCACGCTAAGGTGATCATCTGCTCTGAGTTTTCAGCCAGATCTGTTAGTTTGAACTGCTCAACCAACAAGGTTTCACCTTCAGCGCGCACTTCTGCGGTAATGGTGTAATCATCAATGTTCGAGAACCACAATTTGTTCTCAACAATAAATTGACCTTGTTTCGCATCCACTTCACGGATTTTCACTGGCGCAATCACTTGCTTATATTCTTTCAAGCCAGGGCCTGGTGTTTGATCTGGGTAAATCAAACCATCCATACAGAAGTTGTAATTGTTCGGGTAATCGTTGTAATCACCACCGTATTTGTAGAATTCAGTGCCGTGTTCATCACGAGCTAGAATGCCGTGATCACACCATTCCCATACATAGTGACCTTGAATATGATCGTGCTTGTAGAACACGTTTTGGTATTCAGTTAAGCCTCCAGGGCCGTTACCCATTGCGTGTGCGTATTCACAGATAATGCGAGGTTTCGCATGTGGGAACTCACCAAAGTGATTCATCAATTGTGCGCGTGAGTACATAGTAGAGATCACATCCACCACTTCAGCGTCACGATCTTCTTCATAATGCACTAAGCGAGTATCATCAATCGCTTTAGTTGCCGCATACATAGCACGAATGTTACAGCCGTAGCCCGATTCGTTACCCATTGACCACATGATGATTGACGGATGGTTTTTCTGAGCGTGAACATGACGAACCGCACGATCAACAAACACCGTTTTCCATTCAGCGTCATCGGTAATACGGCTTAAATCGCCGACGTTAGCAAAGCCGTGTGTTTCCACATCGGTTTCCGCCATTACAAACAGACCGTAAATGTCACATAACTCGTAGAAACGTGGATCATTTGGATAGTGAGCCGTACGTACAGAGTTGATATTGTGCTGTTTCATTAGCACTAAATCTTTCTCGACACGATCCATACCTACAGCACGACCTTTAAGATGATCGTTATCGTGGCGGTTCACACCGTGTAGCATCACGTATTTGTTGTTGATATAGAACAGACCATCACGCACTTTAATATCACGGAAACCAACACGTTGCGGGATCACTTCCAGTACATTGCCTTGGCTGTCTTTTAGCGTCAGTAGTAGTTGGTAAAGGTATGGATTTTCAGCGTTCCATTGCACAGGAGCTGTAACATCAATGGCAAACTGCGCTTTAGCACTATCAGCAACATGAAGATCAGCCACAGTACCTTCAGCGATAAGTGTTGTGCCATCCATTAATTGGTATTCAACCAATGCCGTTTGTGCGCTTGCCGTTAAGTTTTCTAACTCAACATCACAGCTTAATGTGGCGTTTTGATATCCGCTATCAAAGTCAGTACGTACCGTAAAATCACGCACATGTAGCTGCTCTTTACCCACAAGATAAACATCACGGAAAATACCCGCAGTCCACCACATATCCTGATCTTCAATGTAAGTGGAATCCGCCCACTGCATTACACGAACAGACAGTAAGTTATTGCCTTGCTGAACAAATGCGCTGATATCAAATTCTGCAGTTAAACGGCTACCTTTGCTAAAACCAACGTATTGACCGTTCACATACACTTCAAAGTAAGTTTCAACACCGTCAAACTTGATAAGGGTTTGTTTGTTGTTCCAATCTGCACCTAATGTAAATGTGCGTTGATAAGCGCCAGTTGGGTTATCCGATGGTACAAACGGTACATCAATTGGGAATGGGAAACCTTCATCTGTGTATTGAAGATCGCCATGACCTTCCATCTGCCACATGTTAGGAACGGTAATTTGTTCCCACTGTGTCATTGGCTGGCTGTAAAATTCTTCTGGTACTAATAATGGATTTGAAAAATATTCAAATTGCCACTGACCACTAAGCAGCATAAAACGGCTACTTAGCTCACGTTGAAAAGTCGTTGCATGCTTAACTGAATCGTATGAGAAGAAATAAGCACGTGGTGCCATGCGGTTCTCATGCAGATGTTGGAAGTTTTCCCAGTTGTTCACGTTATGCCTCCCGGCTCAAACCGACATTTTTAATCTGTGATCAATCGTGCTAATGACGATAAATCTGCTGGGAGTGATTTTAGTAAAAGTTTTACTAAAATAAATCAATGAAAACGTTTTACATTACGTGAGTCACATTTTACGAGGGGATTTAAACCAATCCTGTGATCGGCTTAAAGGAAGTGGCCGAAGGTCAGATAACAGAAATAAAACAGTGTAAATAAAACAACGCTTTTCACAGAAAATAAAAAGGCACTGTAAAAACAGTGCCTTATAAATGCTTAATTGATGCTATTTAGTCGTACCACGCAGCTTTAACTTACTTGGCACATAAACTTGTAATGGCATAATCCGCCCATCTCGCGCCTTTTCCACCAGCAAATTTACCCCTTGTATCCCCATCATTTCAGCGTGAATACGCACAGTAGACAGTGAAGGGAAGGTAAATTTAGCCGTCGGTATATCATTGACACTGATCAGCGCAATATCTTCTGGAATAGCCAGTCCTTGTTCATGGATCGCACGCAGGACGCCAATGGCAATAGAATCAGAAGCAATAAATAACGCACTGGGGTAATCACCATTAGCAAACATCTGCTTCGCTAATTTATAACCAGAAGCGCTAGAAAAATCACCGCGGTAAATGTCTTTATTATCTACCACACCTTTTAACTGGCCATATTCAGAAAACGCGATTTCACGAATATCAGCGCTATTTGCCTGATCTTGTCCACCAATGAAACCAATACGTGGATAGCCTTGCTCAATAAAGAAATCGACAATTTGTTTACTGATCCTTTCAAGGTCAATATCCACGCTGTCGTAACGTTCTGAATTATCTGAAAAATCCACAAAGCAGATATTATCGGTTTTCTTTGATAGCTCTTTCAATAACTTATCTGAACAGCGTCCAACAATCAGTACCCCTGAAATCGTTGCATCATGGGAATCAAACTTACCGTCGTAACAGTTGATCAAATCAATATCAAGCTTATCGCATTGGGTCTCAATCCCATGACGAATAGAAAGATAATACGGATCATTCACTTCCGCTTCTTGCTTATGGCTATAAAGTGCGACAAAGCAATGCTGTTGTTTTTTCTCAACCACGGCTTTTTTTGAGCTGCTAGTTTTGTATTCGAGTTTTTCAGCAATTTCAAAAATACGTTGTTTGGTCTGTTCTTTTACGCTTAATGACGGATCGTCGTTGAGCACACGCGATACCGTTGCAAGAGAAACCCCTGCTTCATTAGCTATATCTTTTAATGTCGCCATAGTTAGTTTGCTTCCCATCAACAATGATCACTATCCTAGTGAGATATTTTAAAAATAACACTTTTAATTATTGTTTTATGTTGTGACTAATATTTTTAGTAAAAGGTGTCACACTACACCAAAATTCATAAAACAAAAAATTAAAATAATAATACATATATTCAACAAGTTAAAATCAATATCGTCTTTTCTTCTATCATCAATGCGCAAACTCTTATGATTTCTGTGTAAACGTTTACACATTGCAAGGTAGATCACAGATCGTCAACGCATTTAATTGATAAACTTTTAGCATAAAGTCGAGAACCGCAAGGCGCGGCTCTTCTCTCCATAAATTCAGCAGAGGCGAAAATAGTGGAAGTTTTAGTCACCGGCGGCATGGGATACATCGGCAGCCACACTTGCGTACAAATGCTTCAAGCCGGCATCACTCCTGTCATTATCGATAACTTATCCAATGCAAAAATCGGCGTATTGGCACGTATCGAAGCGTTAACCGGTGAAATGCCAGTGTTTCATCAAGGTAGCGTCCAAGATGAAGCGTTTCTCGATAGCGTCTTTGCCAAACACGATATTAAAGCCGTGATCCACTTTGCTGGCTTAAAAGCCGTGGGTGAGTCGGTCGAACAACCACTGGAATACTACGACAACAATGTTAATGGCTCTTTAGTGTTAGCTCGTGCGATGCGTAAAGCTGGCGTGAAAAGCATTATCTTTAGCTCATCAGCTACCGTGTATGGCGATCCTAAGGTTATCCCCATCACTGAAGACTCACCAACAGGAGCCACCACTAATCCCTATGGTCGTAGTAAATACATGGTGGAAGAATGTTTTAAAGATCTGTTCCATGCTGAAAACGATTGGAGCATTACCCTACTACGTTACTTTAACCCAGTAGGCGCGCACCCTTCCGGCACTATAGGTGAAGATCCGCAAGGAATTCCCAATAACCTAATGCCATTTATTGCCCAAGTGGCGATTGGTCGTCGCGAACGATTATCTATTTTTGGCAACGATTACCCAACCCCAGATGGCACAGGTGTTCGTGATTACATTCACGTTATGGATCTCGCAGATGGTCACATTGCTGCACTTAACGTTCTGCGTGAAAAAGCCGGATTGCATATTTACAACCTCGGCACAGGAAAAGGCTCTAGCGTATTAGAAATGGTCGATGCGTTTGCTAAAGCGTGCGGTAATCAAGTGCCTTACGTTATTTGTCCTCGTCGTGCTGGTGATATTGCAGAGTGTTGGGCAAGCACAGACAAAGCCGAACGTGATCTCAATTGGAAAGCGACGCGCAGCGTTAAAGAGATGACGGTCGATACCTGGAACTGGCAATCAAACAATCCTAACGGTTACTAATTAAGAGAGTAAAACACATGTCTGCTATTGAATTTAACCCTGTTGATCATCCACATCGCCGTTATAACCCGCTGACTGGTCAATGGATTTTAGTCTCGCCACATCGTGCTAAACGTCCTTGGAGCGGTCAAGATGAAAAGCCATCAACCGAGCAACTACCAAGCTATGACGAGAAATGTTTCCTTTGCCCAACGAACGATCGTATTTCTGGCGATAAAAACCCTGATTACCAAGGTACGTATGTATTTAGTAATGATTTTGCTGCACTAATGCCAGATTCACCAGAAGCACCACAATCGACTAATCCGTTGTTTAAAACTCAAGGAGTACGTGGTTTAAGTCGTGTGATCTGCTTCTCTCCCGATCACAGCAAAACCTTACCAGAGCTTCCGGTTGAAAAGATTCGTAACGTGATTGATACCTGGAACGATCAAATTGAAGAGTTAGGTAAAGATTACATTTGGGTACAAGCATTTGAGAACAAAGGCGAGACCATGGGCTGCTCTCAACCTCATCCTCATGGTCAAATTTGGGCGAATAGTTTTTTACCTAATGAAATCGAACGTAAAGAGCACAACCTAAAGGCTTACTACCAAGAAAATGGTCGCAACCTATTGGTCGATTACGTTGAAGCCGAACTAAAAGACGGTTCACGCATTGTGGTTGAGACCGAACATTGGGTTGCGCTAGTGCCTTACTGGGCAGCATGGCCATTTGAAACAATGCTGTTACCAAAGACGCATATCCGTCGTATGAGTGAGCTCACTGATGCGCAACGTGACGATTTAGCGTTAGCGATTAAAAAGCTGACAAGTCGTTACGATAATCTATTTCAATGCTCTTTCCCTTATTGCATGGGCTGGCATTACGCCCCTTTCTTTGAACAAGGCACTGACATTGATCATTGGCAATTACATGCACTGTTTTATCCGCCACTACTACGTAGCGCATCCGTGCGTAAATTCATGGTCGGCTATGAAATGTTAGCAGAGACCCAACGTGATTTAACCGCAGAGCAAGCTGCACAACGCCTACGTGATCTCAGCGATATTCACTATAAAGAACAAAAATAAGTTATTACTTACACTTTTTCATAAATATAACTGCGGTATTAGTACTCTATTTTGTGAGATTTTTATGTCAGATCTAATTTCAAATGTTAAACACGCCTTCACCACGGTATTAGGCTACCAACCAAGCCACCTTATTCAAGCACCGGGTCGTGTAAACCTGATTGGCGAGCATACCGACTACAATGATGGTTTCGTTTTACCTTGTGCCATCAACTACCAAACCGTGGTCGCTGCTGCGCCTCGTACCGACAATATCATTCGTGTGGTATCAGTTGATTATGACAATTCTACCGATGAATTTGATCTCACCCAAGCTATCGAATTCCAACAAGATAAAATGTGGGCAAACTACATTCGTGGGGTAGTGAAATGCTTACTTGAACGTGGTTTTACTTTTACAGGTGCTGATATCGCAGTAACAGGTAACGTTCCGCAAGGTGCAGGATTAAGCTCATCTGCAGCGCTGGAAGTGGTGATAGGTCAAACCTTTAAGGTGCTTTATAATCTTGAGCTCAGCCAAGCAGAAATCGCCTTAAATGGTCAGCAAGCTGAAAATCAATTCGTTGGCTGTAACTGTGGCATTATGGATCAAATGATCTCTGCCGAAGGTCGTGAAAATCATGCGATGTTATTAGATTGCCGTAGCCTAGAAACCCAAGCGGTATCGATGCCTGAAGACATGGCAGTTGTGATCATCAACTCCAACAAAAAACGCGGCTTAGTAGATAGCGAATACAATACCCGTCGTAAGCAATGTGAAGAGGCTGCCCGTATCTTTGGTGTCACAGCACTGCGTGATGTCACCATTGAACAATTTAATGCCAAAGCGCACGAACTGGATGAGTTAGTAGCAAAACGTGCTCGCCATGTGATCACTGAAAACGATCGTACCGTTGAAGCGGCGACTGCTCTACGTAATCACGATATGAAGCGTATGGCTGAGCTAATGGCACAATCCCATGCTTCTATGCGCGATGATTTTGAAATCACAGTATTTGAGGTCGATACCCTTGTTAACATCGTCAAAGACGTGATTGGCGAGCAAGGTGGTGTGCGCATGACCGGCGGCGGCTTTGGTGGCTGTATTGTCGCACTCGTTCCACCAACATTAGTGGATGATGTAAAAGCAGCCGTTGAAGCGAAATACCAAGCTGCAACAGGACTAAAAGAGTCAATTTACGTCTGCCAAGCTAAAGATGGCGCAGGCAAGATTGCTTAATTCATTAAGCCGCTTAAATAACTAACAGTTAAGGAGCACCAATGCAAAGCCCACTCATGCACTCTATGACTCGGCAGTTCGCCCATGATGGTAAACCAGTTAATATCATTGAACTCACTAATAGCCATGGAATGCGTATCGTGCTAATGGACATTGGTGCTACTTGGTTAAGTTGTTGCCTGCCATTAAACGACAGCGAACAACGTGAAGTGTTACTAGGCGTCGATAACCTTTCTGATTTTTATGCTCAACAAAGCTATATGGGTGTAACTGTCGGTCGCTACGCTAACCGTATTGCCAATGGTCGCTTTAGTATTGATGGGAAAGCTTATCAAGTCTCAACCAATCAAAACGGTAATTGCCTTCACGGTGGTGAAGATGGCTTTAATCAACGCCGTTGGCAGATAGTAGAGCAACGCCAAGATAGCGTTTTATTTAGTTTAATCTCTGAAGATGGCGATCAGGGCTTTCCCGGTACATTAAATGTTACTGTGCGTTATACCCTAACCGATAGCAACGAAGTGACCATTCACTACCTTGCTAACAGTAATAAAACTTCACCCGTTAATTTAACCAATCACGGTTACTTTAATCTCCAAGGGGCAACATGGGACGGTGATAATAGCTCACACACAGTACGTATTAATGCTGACTACTATTTACCAACTAATAGCCTTGGCATACCGCTAGATAAGCCACAACCAGTTGAAAATACCAGCTTTGATTTCCGAACAAGCAAAACACTAAGTAAAGACTTACTGGCAGATGAACAACAGCAACAAGCTAAAGGTTACGATCATAGCTTTGTGCTAAACCCAACAAGAAAGCCTGATGAGGTTATTGCTGAAGTCATTTCCCCTGATAGCAAAGTCATCATGACAGTAAAAACCAATAAACCAGCAGTGCAACTGTATGGCGGAAATTGGTTAACAAGTACCCCTGCCCGAGAGGGTAAACAGTATCAAGATTACGCAGGATTGGCGTTAGAAACCCAGTTCTTACCCGATTCCCCTAACCATCCTGAATGGGAGCAAACCAGTTGCTTTCTGAAGCCTAATGAACAATATGATTATTCCACAACGTACACATTTTATTATCAATAACAGACATTAAAAGATCTCTCTCGCTTCTCTCAATAACAAAGCCGACATCATGTCGGCTTTGTTATATCAATCATGTAAGCACTACTCAGATGCTAATCGTTCAACCGATCCTCGTCGAACTATGGTTGGAGAGAAACGCATAGCCTCACTATCAACATGTTGCTCATCAGCCAAAGCTAATGCGAGATTAGCAGCCTTTTCTGCCATCATCTGAATCGGATAACGAACCGTTGTTAGCCCTGGAGTGGTATAACGGGCAATTAAGCCATCATCAAACCCTACCAGCGACATCTTCTGCGGAGATTGAATGCCGTTTTCTTGTAGTACCGCTAATGCGCCCGCTGCCATATAATCGTTATAAGCCACCAACGCTGTCATTGGTAATGATTTGGTGATCAGATTTATCATCGCTGTTTCACCACCCTCACTATCTGGGGTCGCCTTTTCAATATAACTTGCTGATAAAATTATATTATTATCCGCTAATGCATCTAAATAGCCTTGCACGCGTTCACTGGCATCTTCAATATCATGGTTAGAGGCGATACACGCAATATGGCTATGACCATGACGGATCAAATATTCGGTCGCTAAATACGCACCTTTATGGTTATCAAGTGAGATACAACGCTCAGCAATAGCAGGGATATGGCGGTTAATGATCACTAAGCCTTTCACTTCGTTGGCGTAGTTAATCAGCTCTTCATCTGTAAGTGCTTTAGCGTGGATCACTAACGCATCGCAACGACTATTGATCAAATGTTCAATCGCACGTCGTTCATCGTCAGCATTGTGATAACCGTTACCGATCAAAATATGCTTACCATGTTGATGAGCTACAACATCGACAGCTTTAACCAAAGTGCCAAAGAAAGGATCTGATACATCCCCCACTAATACACCAATGGTATCGGTATTTTGTCGCACTAATGCTTTAGCTGCCGCATTGGGGCGATAACCTAACTGTTTCATTGCGTTAGTCACCGCTTCAATAGACTGTTTACTTGCTTTGGGAGACTTGTTGATCACCCGCGAGACAGTGGCAATCGACACCCCAGCTTCACGAGCGACATCCTTGATGGTCGCCATAATTGCTCTCTTTTTTAAACTGTGCTTATTTAACCGTGTGAACCGTTACTACGCAATAAATTTCCAAGCATTAGCGATATTTCTATGTGTTGATACATAAAGTGGCTACAGATAGTCATTTACATTCTCTGTAGCCAATTAAGCGCTAAACAACCTTCACACCAGCAGGCATTAAACGTTCAGGCGTTAACAGTACGCTTTCCGATTCATCGTCTGTTTCAGCACAAAGCAGCATACATTCTGAGGTTTCACCACGCATTTTCGCTTTTGCTAAATTGCATAGCACCACCACTTGTTTACCCATTAGCTCCTCTTCTGTGTAGTAAGGCACTAGGCTAGTCACAGTCTGTAGCGTTTTCTCACCGACATCAATTTGCACGATGTATAGCTTATCAGCATTGCTATGACGCGCCACTTCAATGATCTTACCGACACGAATATCTAATTTTGCGAAGTCACCGTATGAAACTGTTTCCATTTATTTTTCTCTTATATAACAGATTAGAAATTAATATAAACAGTGTAATGAAAACGCTTACACAAACAATCAAATATGCTGCTATTACACCGCTTGATCACACTTTATTTGTTGCCTTTGTGACATTTAAAAGACTGTGATTATTCTAAAAAACAGCCACTGACAAACATCAGTGGCTGTATTTAAAGCTTATTATTGTTGGTTATTTTACACTTGTTGTACTGCCGCTTTCGCTTCTAATTGACGCTCATCCGACGTTAATGATTTTTCATACTTACTGTATTTCCACCATGCGTAGCCAAGGAAAATTACAATCCCCCCCACGTTGTAGAAGATAATGGTCATAGTATCTGCACCGGTTGGGAAAGTTGACGCTAAGAAGCCCACAGTGAAAATAGCAATGAGCACTGACACCATTGCAATGCCTGTCATACGTGAGCCAAACTTAAAGTCACGCTCAAGGTGATCTAATTTCAAACGTAGGTTTAGGTAAGCTAGCATGATAAACAGTGGTGGTAACATTGAAGCAGCTGCAGTCATGTTGATCACGGTACTCATCAGATCTTGTACGGTATCAGAACCCAGCATAGGCACGATAAGGAGTGGAATGACGATGAAGAACTGCGCCCATGCAGCACGTGCTGGTACACCGTTTTCATTCAGCTCGACGGTTTTCTCACCGAAAATACCTTTTGGAATTTCAGAGAAAAAGATTTTCACTGGTGTTGCTGTCCACATCAGTAATGAACCGAACATGGCAGTAAATGATACGACACCAACAAAACGGTTAACCCACATTTCAGGTAAGCCAAAGTAGGTTGCCATGCCTTCAAATACTTGTACTGAACCACCAGTAAACTTCAATGCTTCTCGCTCAACGAACACGTTGATCAAAATTGATGATACTGAGTAAAGCACACCAATAAAGAGACCTGCGAAGATAATCACTTTCACGAACGACTTATGACCGCCTTTGACGTCATTAACATACACCGACACTGATTCTGCACCGCCTGCAGCCATAAAGATCCAAGCTGTTACACCAAAGAATGCCCAGTTAATTTGTGGTGTTAATGCTTCTACCGTGATTGGATCGGCAGGTTGAATACCCCCCATCACAGCGGCACCAGCAAGACACATGTAAGATAAGGTTAAGAACAACATGAACGATGATGTAACCGATGTAATTGGACCTAACATCTTCGCGCCGTTCGTCGAAACGTAAGTAGCAAATGCAAACAGACCAATACTTAAAATCGTCGTTGTGGTTGGAGTAAAGATGTACTCATAACCTAAGAAAGCATAAGACGCATAGGCAATAACACGTGGTAATAAAGAGGTAAAGAAGAATAAGTTTACAAACCAGTATGTGTACGCTGCCATAAATGCCCAGCGACCACCCAGTGAGCTTTTCACCCACGCATAAACCCCAGCTTCAGAATTTTTATTAAGAGATACAAATTCTGCGATGATCAAACAGAAAGGGACAAAGTAGAGCAGAGTCGCAATAAAGAACATTGGCGATGAAGATAAACCAATTTCAATATTGTTATTGATGACGTTATTAAAGCTATAGACCGCAGCAAAGGTCATCGACAATAAGCCGAATTTACCTATGGTATTACGTTTGGAGTCAGACATAAGAATCTCCGCTATAAAGCACGTTAATAATGGCAACTACAACGCTTACTTGTGGTGTAGGATACAGAGTAAGGCCTTGATTTATTGGATTTATTTAATTTGTTATTCGCATTTCTCACTTAAGCTTTCAAATCACAGAGTGGAAACGTTTACATTTTTATCTAAATAAAAAGCGTTTATTGTTCAATGAATGACCTTGTGAATTGCTTGGTTGAACTAGAAAACACACGTTATTCATTTCTTTTCGCCTTTTAACTGTGTCAAAGTATTAGTTAAACATTTACTAAAAAAAACCAGATAAATCCCTTAACATTAAGTTGATCACATCAAATAATTCAGTTTGTGAATGTGATAGCAAATAATGGCATGTTGCGGTTTTATTTAGTGATCTGACTCAAAATAAATCTAAAACATAAAATATACAAATAAAATCAATAAGATAAAATTAAAAAGCTCAGTCAATGAATACGCTTCGCCATGTGCTCAATCGTTTAGTGACAAACCATAACGGTTAATGCAGCATCATACTTAATTGCGTGTTTAATGAAAAATAGCTTAATACTGCATCAATAATTTAGTAAAAATACCGTTAGATTTTTACAATCTGTAACGATCTCTTGGTGCTTTTTGCTCCTACAAGTTATTGATAACACGCTATGATCCCTTTCCTACCCAACAACCCCATTAACTAGGAATACTATGTTCTCCGGATTTTTACTGATCTTTTTACCGCTTGTGATTGGTTACCTCATACCCGTTCATAGTAAGAAGATCCTCAATTTTATTAATGTCCAAACCAACCGTTTAGTTTTATTAATCTTGGCATTGATGGGATTAAGCCTTGCAGGACTCGATAATCTAAGCCAAAACCTCAACCAAATTTTGCTTTATACACTGACTTTTTTTGGCTGTATCAGTGCTTGTAATCTACTCGTTTTGCCAATGATCGATCGCTTAATGCCAACCGCATCCGATCATAAGCAACATAAATTACCTATCCTGCATATGATGGCTGAATCACTTAAATTAGTGTTGGTCGTTGCTGGCGGTTTGTTGGTAGGGTTGTTACTTAATTTCGACCTGTCATGGGTATCACAAGCCAGTGAGATCATTTTGCTACTCTTACTGTTCTTTATTGGCATCCAGCTGCGTAACAGTGGCATGACACTCAAGCAAATCGTGTTAAATAAGAAAGGCGCGACCATTGCATTGGTGATGATTGTGACATCATTTTGTGGTGGCATTATCGCAGCACTACTGCTCGATTTACCTATTAATCATGGTTTAGCTATGGCATCAGGATTTGGTTGGTATTCACTGGCGGGCATCTTAATTGGTGATAGCTTAGGCAGCATATTGGGCGGTGCAGCATTGCTCAATGAGTTACTACGAGAGATGTTAGCGCTAGTATTAATACCACTGTTAATTCAACGCTATCCTAACACTGCAATAGGTTATGCTGGTGCAACAGCGATGGATTTCACCCTCCCCGTGATCCAAAGCTCAGGCGGCATACGTTGTGTACCTGTCGCTATTGTTAGTGGCTTTATTTTAAGTTTATTAGTCCCGGTACTTATTTTGTTTTTTGTCTCGCTATAAGCGCTGTACGCAATAACAGACATTCAATAAAAAAGGCAGAGCACAATGCGTACTCTACCTTTTTTGTTGTCACTAATCTCACTAAACTAGCTTGATATTTTTACCGCAGGATCAGAAGCTAAATCATTAAAGTTAACCATCTTGGTATAGTTAAATACCTTGATGTTTTTATCATTAATTTGCTCGATGGATAGCGGCGTCACCTTTTTCGAAGTAATCCCAGTCCAATCTGAAAATAACGATAAAAAGTGATAAGCACTAACTTGCTTTTTCAACATCTCATGTTGCTTACTATCACTTGATAAAATAAAGAATGGCACTTCATAATTTGATTTATGATCCGCTCCGTGTACTAAATAAACATCTTTACCTTTATTATTTTTATCGCTTAAACCATGATCAGAGAAATACATTAATGAATATGATTGCTGACTATTTTTTAATATCCCTACCATATTTTTCATTAGCGCATCAAATTCTCGATATGTTGATAAATAACAAGACAGTTGTTTATCTTTTAAATGATAATCATCATGCTTTATTCGACGACAAAATTTTGCGTGTGATCCCATTAAATGAACAACAATCAACTTATGCTGCTTCGTTGGTTCCAGCAAAGCCTGTTTAAATAAAGGTAACAAATCGGAGTCTTGATAATTAATTGAACCATTAAAACTGCCATTTTTCAAAAAATGCGTTTCATTACTTAAAATTGCAAATTTTGAAATAGGCGTATCATAACGTCCTATTTTTCCTTGATTAGATAACCAGTACGTTTTAAACCCTGCGCTATTAGCAAGATTAATAAAGTTAATACTAGGCTTGAACGTTATCCCTTGGCTTAAAGAAAGCGTACGTGGTAATGAAGTTGTTGTATTTGGTGCCGTTGAAATATAGCCATTTAAAAACAAGCCATTGGCAGTATCTAAGTACGGGGTTGTCTTCACTGGATAACCATATAATGACATATAGTCACGACGCATACTCTCACCAATAACAACAATATAGTTTTGATATTGAGGTGTAACCTGCTGAATATCCAAATTCACTTTATGCGAGAAAGCAGCCTCAAGTGCCTTTTCTTGCACAAAGTAATCAGTAACAGATTGATAGCCGCGTACAAAAAGATGGTTATAAGGTGAAAAATAGAGAAGTACCAATCCAATGACTAACGGAATATCATGTTTAAGTTGATAAGATGTTTTCTTAAATGCAAAGACAAGAATTAAAATAAATAAACTGGCTGACCAAGGAATAATATCCGATGGAATATTTGAAATAAACTCTAATGCTTCTTGCTTGTTCGTATCTAATAATGACGCAACAGATCCAATATTAGGTGAACCATAAATCATACCTACTGGTAAATAAAGCCAACTTATAATAAACAATGGTAATAACAAGCAGTATTTTACTTGCTTATATCCAGCGAGGATCATAACACCAACACAATACACCAATAATGATAACAAGTAATTGTGGTGCTTTGCTCCCATTGCAGTGGTCGATAATACAACAAGAAAAATTGATATTATAAGATCAAAGAGAAAGCGCTTATTTTTTATAAGCATTCTTATTTTTTGTTTCACGGTAAGCCACGATATTCTAAAAACTAAGTGGAAGATATTAACATATAAGAAAAAGAAAAAGGCACGTTTAACGTGCCTTTATCATTATGATGATAGCTAGAAGAGCTAAACTTCTGTTTTTATATCTTTAACTTCTTCTGAAACTTTTAATTCTTTAATTAAAGAAACTATCGTCCATCCCGCCTTCACAGCAAATTCATCGTTAACCGTATATGTATAAATATAACCTTTAGGATCAATCGCAAACATTGGAATAAGTTGACTTGCTTTATACTGCGCGTAGTAATCTTCTAACGTAAAGTTATCACTCAACTTAGTATGTTTAATCTCACCACCTTGGTTAATCAAACTCGCTAATTTCTTATAGCTAATATCTTCACCAAATAAAGCAGCACCATTATGCGCTTGAGATGCTGAGTGTTTCTCTAAACCACTATTATGCCGACGCCCGTTCAAACGGAACACATTACGGCTACCAAAGTCACTTTCAAAGTGCATAGCTGCTACTGCATTAAAATGCTTATCTGGTGTTAACGCTAATAAATGGCCAATACCAATCACATCTAAATACTCATCAGCATGGCTTGATACGGCATTACCGTAATAGGTTTCAAGCCCAGCCATACGTGCGGCACGAATATAATCCCAATTAGAATCTGTCACCACGACACGGCAATCATATTTTTTTAATGCTAACGCAATAGTGCGCGC
This sequence comes from Photobacterium sp. GB-72, assembly GCF_003026095.1. Classification (NCBI taxonomy): domain Bacteria; kingdom Pseudomonadati; phylum Pseudomonadota; class Gammaproteobacteria; order Vibrionales; family Vibrionaceae; genus Photobacterium; species Photobacterium sp. GB-72. The sequence goes on from NZ_PYNV01000005.1 coordinate 175,577, forward strand.
AACGTCATTCGCACCAACAATAATAAAGCCTTTAGGTGAAGGCTCCGCAACGCCCAGTAACTTAGCCATTGGTCGCGCAGTTAAACTTTGCAAGACCACTGTGCCAATAATCACCATAAAGGTTAGTGGGACTAATAGTTCTGCACCTGCTACCCCATCGTTTGAAAGCTTTAACGCAAACAACGCTGAAATAGCTGCCGCAACAATACCTCGTGGCGCTACCCAAGCTAAAAACAGTTTTTCTTTAAAGGCTAACTGACTAAACATAGTGGAAATGAAAATAGATACTGGGCGTGACACCAGTTGAATCACCACAAATACAGCGATAGCTCCCCAACCTAATGCATGGAAATCAGACATTTGAATGCGTGATGCTAGGATCAAGAACAAACCAGAAATCAGTAAGATTGTTAAGTTTTCTTTAAAGTGCAAAATATGCTGAATATTGACGTCTTTCGCATTCGCCAGCCACATGCCCATCACTGTAACAGCCAATAATCCAGCTTCTGGCTCTAACGCATTAGCCGCTGAAAATACTCCAAGTACTAATGCTAAAACAGCAAACGGTTGGAGATATTCTGGCAGTAAATGACGACGTAATACATGCGCTAATAGCCAACCTGCAACACCACCGAGCACCAGACCCACCAGCAACATAAGACCAAAAACTTCAACACTATGGATGGTGCTACTAGAGACGATAAACTCATAAACAATAACAACGAAAATTGCACCAATGGGATCAATTAAAATCCCTTCCCACCGTAAAATATTAGCAAGTTTGGCTTGTGGCCTAACGGTACGTAATAGCGGCACAATCACCGTCGGCCCTGTTACAACTGTCATAGAACCAAACAGCAAGGCTAATGGCCAACTAAAATCCAATAAGTAATGAGTAGCGACACTGGTGATCATCCATGTAATGATTGCCCCAACAGTGACAATAGATTTTACATTACGCCTTACATTTTTAATTTCATCAAAATTTAGGGTCAAGCTGCCTTCAAATAGAATCACAGCAACTGATAATGAAATTAATGGAAACAGTAAATCACCAAATAAAATATTAGGGTTAAATACTCCTGTCACAGGCCCTATTATTAATCCAGCCATCAATAATAATAAAATAGCTGGCAATTTCATTCGCCATGCTAACCATTGACAGCTCAGGCCTAAAACACCTAATCCCGCGATAGTTAGGCCAATCATTTCTTCATGCATGAGGTCATACTCTATAGCTTAATACACATCACATTATTTATGTGATTTTAAAATATAACGAATATAGCTCGCTATATTCTTATCTGCCCAATATAACTAAAGCTATTGTTTGCCACTACCTGACTAATAAATGGGTGCTGAGTTCAACCTTATCATTTTGTTGCTCATATTTAGAACAAATAGATGACAAAAATGAGGATTTCAAAACAAGGATAAGATAAAGAGACGAGACTATTTGTTGCCATTTTTACGCAAATAAGTCACTTAGAAACAAACAACCAAAAGTAAAAAATGAGATCTCAATAACGCTATAAACATAAATAATTGCCTGTGGGTATCTTAGGGCTATTCTTCTTGCACAGGAAGATTATAAGGTTATCAGTATGGCTACATTAAATATTACATTCGCTGCAAATGAAAAGTTCATTGCTAAGATCCCTCCAACTCACGAACTGCAACTTTGGAAGATGGTTGCAATTTCTTTAAAAGAAGAAGATGAAGCTAATGACATCTACAGCTTTTTAAGTATTGATGATCACTCTTTTAAAGTGCCTCAACACCTAGGTGAAACCATTTATGTTCAGTACCAACATTATTTTTTATAGCCTTTTCCTGAATCTCTAAATGAAGTTATTCAACCTGTTTTACAAAAGTCGATATTGCATCGGCTTTTTTTCTATCATCTTATCTTATTTAAACGGCTCTAATAGCTAACTCTAAATATTCATAACCTCAACCAGCTTATTTATAATAACTATTCAAAAAATTCTGATAAGCAAGCGGTATTTTGGGATATTAATGCCATAAAAACCGCATAACTATTGCTTAAAGGAATAATTATGCATATCATCGCTCAACTTTACCACTGTATTATTCTGCATGGCCATTTTAACAATAAATTTCAATAGTGATGAAAAACTCATCGCTGATATACCACTAAATCGTGAATTACAATTATGGAAAACAATTGCGATAGCTATCAACTCCATTGATGAGGATGAGCGTGACTGTACCTTGTGTATTGATGAACATTCATTCCAATTGACTTACTACCTTAGTGAGTTAATTTACTCTCAATACCAACACTACTTCTTATAAAACACTTTGTTATATCGTGATTTATTACTATTGAATTGGAAAAAAGCCGATATTACTATCGGCTTTTCTTTAGATTTTTTATTTGATTAAAAGTGCAGTTAGCGTAATTGACGAGAGCGGAAGTTACGACCTTTAATTCGACCGTTTTCTAACTTCTTCAATGCAGCACGTGCAACTTCACGCTTCACTGCTACATAAGCGCAGAAGTCAAAGACATTAATTTTACCCACATCACTACCAGCGATACCATTTTCACCCGTCAATGCACCTAAAATATCCCCCGGACGGACTTTCTGTTTTTTACCGCCATCAATCATTAACGTTACCATTTCAGGGCGGAACGTTGGTTGATCTAATAGATGCTCGGCTGGTAACGCTTCACCTGAGATTGGGCGATCTAGGTAATCTTCAAGTAATGCGATTTTATAATGTTCTTTATCGCTAAATAACGAACAAGCAATACCTTTACTACCTGCACGACCAGTACGACCAATACGGTGCACATGCACTTCAGTATCACGTGCTAAGTGATAGTTAATCACCGCATCAAGATTATCAATATCAAGGCCACGTGCAGCCACATCAGTTGCCACTAGAATTGAACGGCTTTTATTAGCAAACAATACTAAAGTGCGATCACGTTCACGCTGCTCTAAATCACCGTGTAATGCAATTGAGCTAAAGCCGTAATCTTCAAGATCATCAGAAATTTCTTGTGCTTCACGCTTGGTATTACAAAAAATCACACATGACTCAGGGCGATGCTGGCTAAGTAACAAACGTACAGCACGTAAGCGGTCATCATTACTCTCTACTTTATAAAAGTGCTGAGAGATGCTGCTATTATCGTGGTTAGATTCAACTTTCACTTCAACAGGGTTACGCATAATACGTTTTGCAATAGAAGCAATTTGAGTTGGATAGGTTGCACTAAACAGCAGTGTTTGACGATCGCTTGGCGCAACATCAGTGATTGCATCTAATGAGTCTTGAAAACCCATCTCTAACATTCGGTCAGCTTCATCAAGCACTAACGTATTTAGTTCATCTAAACATAGAAAGCCTTTACGAACGTGTTCTTCTACACGACCCGGCGTGCCCACAATAATATGTGCACCATGCTCTAATGAACCAATCTGTGGCCCAAAAGGTGTGCCGCCACATAATGTTAAAACTTTAATATTGTGAATAGCACGAGCTAAACGACGAATTTCTTTTGCGACTTGATCAGCAAGCTCACGCGTTGGGCATAATACTAGCGTCTGCACACGAAAGCGTTTTACTTTTAGATTCTGTAGTAATCCCAAGCCAAATGCTGCTGTTTTACCTGAACCTGTTTTACCTTGAGCAATAACATCTTTTCCCTCAAGAATTAAAGGTAGGCTTTGCGCTTGGATCGGCGTCATTGCGTCGTAACCTAATGACGTTAAGTTACTGAGCAAATCAGGGTTAAGGTTTAACGTAGAAAAAGCAGTCTGGCTCAAAATTATGTCCTGTATACAACTAACACACCATAGCGTGTTTTTAGAATATCAGCATGTTGATTTAGCAAGCATGCGTAAGGGGTGCGACACTAACAGCTAATGGGCATGCTGACAATCTACTTCAACAGGATCAACCCATTTGTTTATTTAGCGCTGCGCTAATATCTCTTTCCATTGACCGACTAAAATCAATGTTTCGTCACATCAAGGTTATCTTTTAAAACGTTAAGCAATTCGTATTCACTAGCATTCAACAAATAGCGCTTAAAATGAATAACAAACCAAAATAATACCCTATAATAGATAATTATATTGCCAAAATATCACCTAGGAATACAATCCACAAAAAACACCACTCAAGTTGAATGATGTATGAGTTATCCCCGATGAAAAAGAATGGTTTTACTTTAATAGAGCTTATCGTTGTTATTGTTATTCTTGGTATTTTAGCAGTAGTCGCTGCGCCTAAGTTTATGAACCTACAAAATGATGCCAGAGATGCCTCATTAAGAGGGCTTGAAGGCTCATTAAAATCCGTATTTGGAACAACGTATTCTAAACTAGCCGTTGCAGGACTAGAGAATGAGCCTTACGTTGCAACACGAAATAAAGGTAGTTATGACGGTGCGGGAGTTTATGCCGCAGATCTAAAAATCCCCGGCTGTTCGAGTAAACCTGGTCATGACTGTGTATTTGCTTATGGCTATCCGCTTAATGATAGCGGCACATTAAAGAACTTAATTGATAATTTTAATACTGACTGGCGTATTACCAATCATGCAGGAGAAAACAGAATCACCTTTAAACAATTTGCTGAACAAGCAAAGAATGATGAAGGTCACTTCATCGGTTATAAAATGAATCGTGATAACTGTTACCTAACCTATACGCCTGCATCATCAACAGCATCAGGTTATAAGCTAACGTTTACTCCTTGCAAATAGCCCAAACATAAAAATGCCGAGCATATTGCTCGGCATTTTTCTATTTAACAGCTATACCTTATTGCTTAGCAAGTTTCGCTGCAGCTTTACCTTGTTCTTTGATCTCACCGTTTTTCAAACGTAGTAGGTAATCTTTCAAATCACGTTTTACTTCTGGTGCCATGATGTATAGACCGACAATGTTAACCAGTGCCATTGAGAAGATCATTGCATCAGAGAAGTCGATAACAGGACCTAGGTTCATTGATGCACCGATAACAACGAAAGTACAGAACATCAGTTTAAACGCCATCTCCGCTTTCTTACTTTCACCGAATAGGTACGTCCACGCTTTAAGGCCATAGTAAGACCAAGAGATCATGGTAGAAAAAGCAAACAGAACAACCGCGACAGCAAGTACCAATGGGAACCAAGAAATTGAGCTACCAAATGCTGCTGAAGTTAATTCTACACCTGCAAGGCCTGAACCTAATTGACCCGTAATAATGATAACCAAGGCAGTCATAGTACAAATCACAACCGTATCGATAAACGGTTCTAACAGAGAGACATAACCTTCAGAAATTGGCTCTTTGGTTTTAACCGCTGAGTGAGCAATCGCCGCTGAACCCACACCCGCTTCATTCGAGAACGCTGCACGTTTAAAGCCTTGGATTAGCACACCAATCACACCACCAGTAATACCTTCACCGGTAAATGCACCATTAATAATTTGGGCAAAGGCATCATCAATCAGATTGTAGTTCATCACTAGGATAACGACTGCTGCACCAACATAAGTAATCGCCATGAATGGAACAACTTTCGCTGTTACTTTAGCAATCGACTTAATACCACCAATGATAACGAATGCCACCAATAGCGCGAGGATCAAGCCAAACAACCAACCTTTATCAGCAAAGAAAGATAAATCGCCACCCGTTACACCAACAACTTGCTTATACGCTTGGTTGGCTTGGAACATGTTACCACCGCCTAACGCGCCACCAATCGCAAAGATTGAAAACAGAACCGCAAGCGTACGACCTAATGCTGCATTGCCACGTTTTTCTAAACCTTGGCTTAGGTAGTACATAGGACCACCAGAGACAGTGCCATCTGGATTATAAGTACGGTACTTAACGGCAAGTGAACACTCAACAAACTTAGTCGACATGCCCAGTAAGCCTGCAAGGATCATCCAGAACGTTGCACCAGCACCACCAATTGTCACAGCAACAGCAACACCTGCAATATTACCTAAACCAACAGTACCAGAAAGCGCTGTCGATAAAGCCTGAAATGGGGTGACATCACCACTGTCTTTAGGATCAGCATAATCCCCTTTAACAATTTTAACGGCGTGTTTAAAACCACGAATATTGATAAAGCCCATGTAAGCGGTAAAAAATACAGCAGCGACAACAAGCCAAAGTACAATCCATGGCGCTTTAACATCCGTAAAAGGAAGCGGAATGGAAGAGAAAATCATTCCAACAAAAGGGTTAACAATCGGGGCAACAACCTCATTAATCTTCTCATCAAGAGAGCTAGCAAAGGTGCTACCTGATGCGCCAAGCATGGCTGCCGTCATTAAAATTTTATTCATACAACATCCTTGTTTGAATATACAAAATTCATATTGGTAGTTTTACATTTTGTTTACACTTTTAACATAGCAACATCCTAAATTTGAATAAAGCCCCAATCATAAGAGTATGAAACAAGCATTGCATATCGCAAAAATAACAATCAACTTACTTGCCAACAAAGAACAATAAAATAAAAAACACAAAATAAACAACAAGATAAAAAACAATAAGGAAGGATATGACGCTATTTTTAGAATGAGAGTCAAACAAGCAGGTGAGAATAATCATCATATAAATCGCATATTTCTTACAAAAAAATCGCGGATTATGGAGAATATCTTACACAGATTAGTATTTTTATCTGCATAAATGAGATGACTATCGGATAAAGAAAAGAGTACTAGCACAAAATAAAGAATAAAAAATCAATATTAGTGAATATAATATCAACACAATCACCTAGGTAGCCTTGCTAGAGCGATTATTTACCATGAAATAATATTCTTTATTTTACCGGCCAGCCCCCTTTGAAATCAGAATAATCATCCAAAATAAAGATTAAATAAAACTTATTAAACGGAAACAGCAAGTAGCGGAATACCGATCCAAAGTACGGATGCAAAAATGAAGAAAAAGAAATAAGTAGACTTAAATGACATGATTTAGACCTCGATTTAATCTTTATGTACTGCATTTTATACTTTTTAGTTATTCTCGTATGTTCAAAAAATCAGTCGTTAGTTTTCAATTTTAGTAAACAAGATAAAGCATAAAATGCTTGCTAGAAAAAGATTAGAGGGATATTGTTTCCTCTATGGAATTACGATTAAGTTCACCTCACCTCTTTCTTTGTTGGTGGCGCTCTTACTAGAGCGGCGCTGAACTAACACACCTTATTTTTATGTTCATACGCTGCCGGAAGGTTTGCCATGAACAATTATGATCTTGTTTCAGTCCTCTCCGGTAGCAACAATTATTTTTGGAGAATACTATGACAACATCAGCACAAAGCACTAACGTGATTCTTACTGGCGATCGAGCAACAGGTCCACTTCACCTTGGCCACTATGTGGGTTCCCTTGAACAACGCATTCAACTACAACATCAGTACCAACAAACCATTCTTGTCGCTGATATGCAGGGACTGACGGATAATGGGCATAACCCACAGAAAGTCGCTTCTAATATTTTAAACGTGGTAGCCGATTATCTCGCAGTTGGTATCGATCCCAACTTAACCACTATTTGTTTACAGTCATCACTACCCGCATTGGCTGAGCTGACCATGTACTATTCAAACTTGGTATCGATTTCTCGACTTGAACGTAACCCAACCGTTAAAAATGAAATTCAATCTAAAGCATTTGGTCGTTCCATTCCTGCCGGATTTTTAACTTATCCCATTTCTCAAGCGGCTGATATTACGGCATTCAAGGCTAATTTGATCCCTGTCGGTGATGACCAATTACCCATGCTAGAACAAACCAATGAAATCGTAAGAAAAATTAACCATATCGCCGGAAAAGAAATCTTAGTCGAATGCCAAGCACTACTAAGTAATGTGGCACGCCTACCAAGTACTGACGGTAAAAACAAAATGTCGAAATCAATGGGAAATGCGATTACGTTAGGCGCAGACAGTAAACAAATAAGCCAAGCGGTGAAATCAATGTACACCGATCCTAACCACTTACGGGTTGAAGATCCGGGCAACATTGAAGGTAATGTTGTCTTCACCTATCTTGATGCTTTTCATCCAGATCAAAGCTATGTCGCTGAACTAAAAGAGCATTACCAACGTGGTGGTTTAGGTGATGGTACAACAAAGAAAATCTTAGAGGCGTGCTTACAAGATTTAATCACGCCTATTCGTCAACGCCGTGAAGAATACTTAAATGATAAAGCCTATTTAGTTGAAGTATTGAAAAAAGGCACCGAAAAAGCCAATCAAGAAACTCAGCTCGTATTACATGATGTGAAAAGCGCATTTGGGCTTAACCTTTTCTAATGGTTTCGGATATCGAAGTCACTTGGGTATAAAGGCAGCTATGTTTATACTGACTCGATTTTCAGATAAACATAGCCGTCCAATCACACAGTGCAGTTATATGGCAACCATCGAACTCGAACAAGACTACTACCTTCACAACTTTAAGGCGTTACTTAAAACCGTAGAGCAGTATCATGCTTCATTATTAAGTACAGATGAAAAGCACTGGCTGCAATCTTTCCACCAGCTTTCAACCGATGCGCAAATGTTGCTGATCCGCTTACTATCACGTAAAGGGATCTTATTTCGTTTTAACAAACTTAATTATGACGAAATTACAAATATCGACTTAGCCAAAGATACGCTGATTAATGCTCATTTTATTAGCCAAGAAATCACCGTTCTTCTCCAGCAGCAAGTTATCAGCATCAGTGATATTTTCTCACTCTATACCAAACCTGAACTACAGCGTTTATTCCCAACCCTTATTGAAAAAACAGATAAGAAAGCTGAAATACTATTTAAATTAGAAAGCCATGATGATAGTGAATACTTGCTTAATGTCATTAGCGAGCCACTTGTTATGGTGCAACAACAAACCCTGCTCGCAAAGTTTCTATTGCTGTTTTTTGGTAATAGCCATCAAGATCTTAGCCAATTTGTATTAAGTGATTTAGGGCTCCATAAATTTGAAAATTACCGGATTGATGCCAGCACGCAACTGTTCCACACCACAGAACAAGTCGACCAATGGCTGACACTAACCCAATTATCCGACTTATATTGGCGTGCCCATGAAACGAAAGACTACGATACTATTTCTTCCCTTGTACCACTATTGCCAAAGGCTACTTCATGGTTGCCTCTCGAAAATAAACGCCAAAAACTGATCAATCATATGGCGCGAGATTTAGAGCGAAACCATCAATATGACGCAGCACTTGCTCTCTTTCGTCAAACTGAACGTACGCCAAGCCGTGAACGACAAGCACGAATACTCATGGCGCAGCAGCAATACCAAGCAGCCTACAATGTCGTGAAAAATATTCAGCATGATGCGAAAAATGAAGATGAATACGGCATAAGTCTGAGGTTAGAGAAAAAGCTCGCAAAGTCAGTCAATCACATTTTTACAGCTCCAAAAACGTTTGCTCCAAAAGCGATACAACTGCAACTTGCGAATCCTGAACACCAAAGGGTTGAACACTGCACTGCTGGCTATTTTGAGTCTCAAGGTTGGACGGTGTTCTATCTTGAGAACCAATTTCTCAACAGCCTTTTTGGGTTAGCAATGTGGGATATTATCTTTGCCCCCATCAAAGGCAGCTTTATTAATCCTTACCAATTAGCGCCACTGGATATGTTCAATTCAGAGTTTTACCTCAAGCGAAAAGACGTAATTGATGAACGCTTACAAGCGATTGAACAAGGTCACTATGATGGCTGGCAAACACACTTTGAGACAAAGCAAGGGATCTCTAACTACTGGGTACATTGGGAGCTATTTAATCAGCAAGCACTTACATTGGCTTTAAGCCATATACCACCAGCTCAATTAGCGGTAATGTTTCGTCGATTACTTAAAGACTTACGCCACCACCGCTCAGGAATGCCTGATCTGATCATGTTTAATGACACGGGTTATCAGTGGGTAGAAGTCAAAGGACCCGGTGATAAACTACAAGACCACCAGTTACGTTGGCTCGCTTTTTTTGATCAACATAGAATTCCCGCACAAGTGGCTTATATTACATTTTCAGATCCTAACGAAGACTAAGCGAATAAATAGACGTTTTTTGCGTTAGCGTAATAAAAGCCTGCCGTAAATTCGATACCATGCTGCGATTAGCACTAACAGGTATGTTTATAATGAAAATAACTGTGGATGGCGGCTCATTTAAGGTCGCAATTGATACTGAGTATGAAGGCCTAGTCGCAGAAGCAACTGCGGTGTATAACGAAACATTAGAACAGGCAAAAACACCAGATAAGGCTATACTGCGCTTTCTTCAAATCATTCTTGAACACCGTGATAATGATGACGCTATCGGTTATGCCGTATTAGGCTTACTTGGCTGGTATAACAAAATAATTAATCCTGTTACAGATAAAGATATCGAGCTAAATCTACCCAAAATTCTACCGCATTTGCTAAATCCGACGGGTGATTTAACCGCATTCAATCCCATGGAAAAAACGATGTTCGCGCATTAATCATCGTATTGTAAGTGCCTATTTCTCAATACCGATAATAGGCATTATTGCGACACTTAAAACCTTAACCTTACGCTATTTACTCATGTCATTTATCCTCTGTAAGCCCTACGTGACGCTTATAAATATAAACTTTTTATCAGTAACTGTTTGTTTATGACACGCTTATAACAAACATGCTAGTATATCGTCATTGAAAAAAAGTCTACTATATGACGCTACTATTACCTCAGTAATAGTATGATATTATTGTTAATACCTGTTTCAACTCGGTACTCGAATGAACCAATCAGAACTATTATTAGACGTTAGTACTCACGCTTTACTACACCTAGAATTCAAAAAACTAGATAAACGACTAAGCCTTGCAGAAAAAAATAATATATTGGTTCAATACCTAAAGCCAATCGTCAAATCTCACCAGTATCGACGAGTAAAGAAGACGACGAAAAGCTGGCTACAAATGGGTAGAAGGCTAAATACCGATTTCGAAGCAACATTAAATCAAGAACGCGAACGTTTGCAGCAAATGAGCTCAACCGATCTCTACCAGTTTATTGCCCTGATTCAAGAGATCGAAACAGAGCTGGACACGAAAGCGCAGTATTCATTGGCACATGCCATTGATCTTAATGCGCGTTATGGCAAAGTCTTGGTCTGTGTTGTCGATGAAGATCTAACATCAAGCTTTGATGAAGATGGTTTAATGACCAAAGCAACGCAAATACTCTTTATTGGCGACGAAAAGTTGAAAGATCAATTTTCTTCAATTGTCGATAAGAGCACAGGCTTCCAATCTGTCATTGCTTATGAAGATGAAAACCATTTACGTATTGAGCTATTTCGTCTTTAAACAGCCTATTGTCGCCTAGCCGTCAGCTTATAATTCATCGCTGTTAAGCCTTTTCGAAAGACAATCGTAAAGGCTATCTTTGCTGTCCTCCCCCTTTTTTTTCCAATATCATTTCCGCTCACTTATTTACAAATAAAGTTTACTTTAACCATCCAGATCACCACGTTTTTAACTATTTTAGACGAGATACACCTTTATCTTTATTAACGATACCTTTAGAGTATCCACCTTTATATTTTTGTAACAAGTTAGCTATGACGATAAAGAATTTAACAATAACACTCATGCTGTGTTCAACATTGAGCGCATGTTCTGTCATGAATCAACAAGAGTGCCAAACAGCTAACTGGCAAGCACTGGGTTACATGGATGGCTCTCAAGGTGCCTCTTCAACCCAATTTAACGAACGTAGCTCTGCCTGTTCGGAATACAATGTTCGCGCTGACTTTTCTCAGTATCAAGCCGGTTATCAAAAAGGCCTAATCAGCTACTGTACTGAAAGCCATGGCTTTTTTGTCGGATCTCATGGTAAGTCTTACCAAGGTGTCTGCCCGCAAAATACCGCCAAAGCGTTTGTAAAAGGCTATAACCATGGCCAGCAACTCTACACAGCGCAAGAAAATGTTTCTCGTGCAGAACGAGAATTGAGCTATGAGCAACATGAAATTGATAACCAAAAAGAGAAATTAAACGAGTTAAAAAACAGTTTAATTTATGACCAACTCACCCCACGTGAGCGCCGTGAAAAGCTCGATGAGATTGATGAAATAAATAATAGACCCAACGATCTGAAACGAAAGCAGCATCAACTTAACAAGTTAAAACAAGAACTTGAAAAAGTACGAGCACAAATGAATACATACTATTAAAACGGTATGAAAAAGCCCTTACTCTCGGTACAAAGTAAGGGCTTTAATTGTGATGGATTTACTGGAGATACCATCAGCAATAAATAACATCCATTCTATCTATTACTTTTCCTTTCACACCATGATGGTTATGCAAAAGGAATGCCTCCTTGATGGTATAAAACAATATCCGCTTATTTTTCTATGGTGATTTAGTCCAACAAACGGTCACTGTATTTATTCCATCAAGGTTAGCGGCGCATCTGTTTCTGGGTTAATTCAACCGCACGTAATTGTGCCATTGCTTTTGCCAGATCCATTTCCGCCATAGCGAAGTTAATATCATCAGCATGCTTGTTGATATTTTCTTCTGCGGCGCGTCGAGCTTCATCAGCGCGAGCCTTATCAATGTCCTTCCCATGCATTGCCGTATCGGCAAGTACAGTTACTACAGAGGGTTGGACTTCAACAATCCCGCCTGAGATATAAAGGATTTCTTCAGGATCCTTTAGATCAGTGACAAAACTCGCCACACCAGGTTTTAGTCGGCTCAATAAAGGAGAGTGACCAGGGCGTATACCCAATTCCCCATCAGAGCCAGAAATTGCCAGCGCATGAGCTGGGCCAGAAAACAATGGACCTTCTGCACTCACAATGTTGAGTTGGAACGTGTTTTCGGTTACGCCAATAGCCATGATGCCTCCTTACGCCTTAAAGATTTTTCGCTTTTTCAAGCACTTCTTCGATTGCGCCACAGTACAAGAATGCTTGCTCTGGTACGTCATCATACTCACCGCTTAGTAAGCCTTTAAAGCCTGCGATAGTTTCTTTAAGTGATACAAATACACCTGGTTGACCGGTAAACACTTCCGCTACGTGGTAAGGCTGAGTCAAGAAACGTTCAATCTTACGAGCACGAGATACTGTCTGCTTATCTTCTTCAGATAATTCATCCATACCTAGGATAGCAATAATATCTTTAAGCTCTTTGTAACGCTGCAGTACGGTTTGTACACCACGCGCAACATCGTAGTGATCTTGACCAACAACCAGTGGATCAAGCTGACGAGAAGTAGAATCTAGTGGGTCAATCGCAGGGTATAAACCAAGCGCGGCAATGTTACGAGACAGTACAACCGTCGCATCAAGGTGAGCGAACGTCGTTGCTGGCGATGGGTCAGTCAAGTCATCGGCTGGTACATATACCGCCTGAATAGAGGTGATAGAACCTGTCTTCGTTGAGGTAATACGCTCTTGTAGTACACCCATTTCTTCCGCTAGTGTTGGCTGATAACCTACCGCTGATGGCATACGGCCAAGCAGTGCTGATACTTCAGTACCAGCCAATGTGTAACGATAAATGTTATCGATAAACAGAAGTACATCACGGCCTTCATCACGGAAACTTTCAGCGATAGTTAGACCAGTAAGTGCAACACGAAGACGGTTACCCGGTGGCTCGTTCATCTGACCGTAAACCATGGCTACTTTATCAAGTACCCCAGCTTCTTTCATTTCGTAGTAGAAGTCGTTACCTTCACGAGTACGCTCACCGACACCAGTAAATACTGATAAGCCCGAGTGTGCTTTCGCGATGTTGTTGATAAGCTCCATCATGTTAACGGTCTTACCTACACCCGCACCACCGAACAGACCGATTTTACCACCCTTAGCAAATGGGCAGATAAGGTCGATAACTTTCACACCCGTTTCTAACAGTTCAGAGCTGTTAGATTGTTCTTCATAAGACGGTGCTTCACGGTGAATGGCATATTTGGTTTTTTCGCCAATTTCACCACATTCATCAATCGGTGAGCCTAACACGTTCATGATACGGCCAAGGGTTTCTTCACCCACAGGGACAGTGATCGGTGCTTTGGTATTTACCACTTCTAGGCCACGACGAAGACCGTCTGATGAACCCATTGCGATACAGCGAACAACACCGCTACCAATTTGCTGCTGTACTTCTAATACTAATTCAGCATGCTCACTATCACTAAGGGTAAGCGCATCATATACACGTGGTACGCTATCTTGGTCAAATTCCACGTCAACGACAGCGCCGATGACTTTGACAATCTTACCAGTACTCATTTGATGTCCTCAAAATTCTATTTAAACGGCTTGTGCCCCAGCGACAATTTCACTTAGCTCTTGGGTAATAGCAGCTTGACGGGCTTTGTTATAAACCAGCTGTAAATCATTAATCAGCTCGCCCGCATTATCGGTTGCTGCTTTCATCGCAACCATTCGCGCTGCTTGTTCACAAGCGATACTCTCAACAGTGCCTTGGTAGACCTGTGATTCGATATAGCGAAGCATCAGTTCGTTGAGAATGGGTTTTGGATCTGGCTCGTAGATATAGTCCCAGCGGCTTGATTCATTAGCATCGGCTAACTCTTCTTCTTCAAGCTGAGGATTAGGTAGCAATTGTGCCACCTTCGGCTTTTGCACCATGGTATTTACAAACTCGTTGTAAACCAGGAACAAGCGGTCAATCTTGCCTTCGTCGAAATACTCCAACATGGCGTTAACTGGGCCTAAAATATCTTCAAGTTTTGGTTCATCACCAATACCGGATGTTTGTGCAATCACGTTGCCGAAACGATGGAAAAACGAAATCGCTTTTGAACCGATCAAGGTGGTATCAACCTCCACCCCTTGATCTTTCCACTGACGCATATCTGCCAGTGCTTTCTTAAACAAATTAATGTTCAAGCCACCACATAATCCTCGGTCTGAGGAAATAATGATGTAAGCGACACGTTTTACTTCACGCTCTTCAAGATAGGGATGCTTGTACTCCAACGAACCCGAAGTCACGTGTCCGATCACTTTACGCATGTTCTCTGCGTAAGGTCGGGTCGCTTCCATGTTCTGTTGAACTTTGCGCATCTTACTTGCGGCAACCATCTGCATAGCACTCGTGATCTTTTGCGTATTTTGCACGCTGGCGATCTTAGTGCGGATCTCTTTTGCATTTGACATGGTTAGCTCCTATCTACATTCATACTGCATCGTACTTGGACGGAAATGTTCTCGTCGCTTAGTACGACTGGGTATCAACGAATGTTTTTAGAAGCTGGTGCAAGCTTGCTTCGATGTCATCGTTGTAATCACCAGACTCATTAATTTTTGCTAGTAATTCAGCTGACTGACTCTTAGCAAATGCCATTAATGCTTCTTCAAATGCACCGATTTGAGATAACTCAACGTTATTCAAATAACCTTTCTCGGCAGAGAAAATAGCCAGTGCTTGCTCAGCGACAGACATAGGTGCGTACTGCTTTTGCTTCATTAGCTCAGTGACTTTTTCACCATGGTCTAGCTGTTTACGTGTTGCATCATCAAGATCTGATGAGAACTGGGCAAAGGCTGCTAATTCACGGTACTGTGCGAGTGCGGTACGAATACCACCAGACAGTTTCTTGATGATCTTAGTCTGCGCGGCACCACCAACACGAGAGACCGAAATACCCGGGTCAACCGCTGGACGTAAACCTGCGTTGAACAAGTTAGTCTGCAAGAAGATCTGACCATCAGTAATCGAAATTACGTTGGTTGGTACGAATGCGGATACGTCACCCGCTTGGGTTTCGATGATAGGTAACGCGGTTAATGAACCTGTTTTGCCTTTCACTTCACCGTTAGTAAAACGCTCAACATAGTTAGCATTTACACGTGATGCACGCTCTAGTAGACGTGAGTGAAGGTAGAAGACATCACCAGGGAAGGCTTCACGGCCCGGTGGACGCTTAAGCAATAGTGAGATTTGACGGTAAGCAACAGCCTGCTTAGACAGGTCATCATAAACAATCAGAGCATCTTCACCACGGTCACGGAAGTATTCACCCATCGTACAACCCGCATACGGGGCTAGGTATTGAAGGGCGGCCGCTTCAGACGCAGATGCTACAACAACAATGGTATTTTTAAGCGCGCCGTTTTCTTCTAACTTACGCACAACGTTAGCAATTGTTGATGCTTTTTGACCAATAGCCACATACACAGAGTAAATACCAGAATCTTTCTGGTTAATGATGGCATCAATCGCCATCGCCGTTTTACCTGTCTGGCGGTCACCGATGATCAACTCACGCTGACCTCGACCGATTGGCACCATAGAGTCAACCGCTTTGTAACCAGTCTGGATTGGCTGATCAACCGATTTACGATCGATGACACCGGGTGCGATAATTTCAACAGGCGCAAAGCCATCGTTGTCAATCGCGCCTTTACCATCAATAGGCTGACCAAGGGTGTTAACAACACGACCCAATAAACCTTTACCTACTGGCACTTGGAGGATACGACCGGTACCTGTTACTTTCATGCCTTCAGCAAGATCAGCGTAAGGACCCATCACTACCGCACCTACAGAGTGACGCTCTAAGTTAAGTGCCAATGCATAACGGTTGTCTGGAAGTTCAATCATCTCACCTTGCATAACATCAGCAAGACCATTGATAACAATAATACCGTCGCTTACAGAGACGATAGTACCTTCATTACGTGCCTGACTGGTCACGTTAAAGGTGGCGATTCGTTGTCTAATTAAATCGCTAATTTCGTTGGAATTCAGTTGCATATCTAATTACCTATTACGCCTGAAGGCTTGTAGCAAGTCGGTTGATAGAGCTTTTTAGCGAGCCATCAATCACCATTTCACCGGCTTTGATTAGCATTCCGCCAACTAGCGACTCATCAATGTGACAATCAAGCTCAACACTGCGATTTAATTTCTTTTGCAGCGCCTGTATCAGGTTCGCTTTCTGCTCATCTGTTAACGGCTCGGTTGTTGTTACTGTCGCTGTTACCATGCGCTCATGATCTTCTTTCAGCTCATGGAACAATTCAGCAACTTGCGCAATCACATTTAGACGTCCATTTTCAGCCATTACTCTGATCAGGTTCTGGCCATGTTCATCCAGCAGCCCCTCACAAACGCCCAAGAACATGTCAGTAAACGCTGATGAGTCATGCTCGCCAAACTGCTCGCTATCTTCAATTTGCTGAGCAATAACGGGTTGGCTAGCAACCGTTGCTGCGATAATTAACATTTGCTCCCATTGTTCCAATGCATCATTGGCAAGAGCGAAATCAAACGCTGCTTTGGCATAGGGCTGAGCAATAGTTAGTGGATCTGACATAATGTGCTCTCCGCTTACATATCCTTGATGAGTTTATTAACAAGATCGCGGTTAGCATCTGTGTCTAAGTTACGATTAATCAGTTTCTGCGCCGTTTCAATCACCATGTCAGACATTTCTGCACGGAGTTCTTGGCGAAGGCGATTACGATCACTTTCCACTTCAGCATTGCCCTGAGCAATAATGCGAGCTTTTTCTTTCTCACCTTCCGCTTGGGCTTCTTCGATAATTTGAGCGCGACGCTTATTACCTTGCTCGACTAATTCATTTGCACTTTTCTTCGCATCATCCAGAAGCTTTTCACCATTAGCTTTTGCTAATTCAAGTTCTTTTGACGCGTTTTCGGTATGAATCAGTCCTTCAGCGATTTCGCGCTGACGTTGGTCAATTAACGCAGATAGCGGTGGCCAAACATATTTCATACATAGCCAAACAAAAATCACGAATGAGATTGCCTGACCAAGCATGGTTGCATTTAAATTCATACCATCCTCACTATTTAAATAACGTTATGATTTATAACGGTAGTTCTGGCTATTAAGCCACAGCAAAGATGATGTAAAGACCGATACCTACACCAATCATAGGTACCGCATCCACAAGACCCATCATGATAAAAAACTGAGTACGTAACATAGGGGTTAAATCTGGCTGACGTGCAACACCTTCAAGGTATTTACCCGCAAGATTACCGATACCAGAAGCCGCACCTGCCGCGCCTAAACCAATGAGAAGCGCACCAGCAACGTAAAGAACTGCACTTACAATATCCATGAATGACTCCAAAAATTTATTTAATAGATAAAACTTAAATCGAACTTAATTTATTAATGTTCTTCAGTTGCCATCGCTAGGTACACAACAGTTAGTACCATGAAGATGAAGGCCTGAAGGAACACAATTAAAATGTGGAACAATGCCCACGGCACGCTTAACGCCCACTGCATCCACCACGGCATTAATGCAATCAGGATAAAAATCATTTCACCTGCATACATATTTCCGAAGAGTCGAAGTCCAAGAGAAATTGGTTTTGAAATTAATGTCACCAACTCCAAAACGAAGTTCACCGGATACAACAATGGGTGTTCAAATGGTTGTGTTGTTAACTCTTTAATAAAGCCAACAAGTCCCTTAGTTTTTAAGGTGTAACCAATGATTAAAATAAACACACCTAACGCCATCGACATCGGTACGTTCACATCAGCAGAAGGCAAATCACGGAAATGTTCAAAGCCCAGTGCTCGTGCTAATGCAGGAACGAAGTCGACCGGAATTAAGTCGATCATATTCATTAAGAAAACCCACACGAAGATAGTTAACGCTAAAGGGCCGACTATCTTGCTTCTCGTCTGAAAAATTTCCTTAACAAGGTTGTTTACAAATTCATAAGTGATCTCAATAAAACATTGCAATCGACCTGGAACCCCAGAGGTTCCGTGGCTAACAACATATTTAAAGACACCGATGAAGAGTAAACCTAACACCCATACCATAAACATGGAGTCTATATTTAGGCTCCAAAAACCGTGGCCTACAGTAAGGAATGTTAAGTGGTGCTCAATATATTCGTGAGCGGTAGTTACTGCTTCCACCTTACGTCATCCTAAATTGAGGTTTGTTAAGTATCGGGGTTAAAAAGCATCCTAAAAATGTCACGCTATAAGCTAATAACATAGCTACATGATTTACTGGAATAAAACGAACAACAGCTAAAATCATTACCGCGGTATAAACCCACTTAATAAAACTATTAAGTTTGGCTAAATATCGAATACTAATGTCTTTATTTGTTTTTATTTTAAAAGCAGCGGCACTTAATCCTAACAATGAAGGAATAACTGCAATAGCCACCCCAATAATTGAAGATTTAACGCCAAACCAATTAGTCGTAATAGAAGCAAAAAAAATAAAAAGTAAACCTAATATTATTTGCCCAATCACTATTACTTTTGCTGCAGATAAAATATCGCTAGAACCAGATTTCGTATTCATTTCTAATCCTCTTTATTTATGCAATAACCTGCTAACCCCCTCCATTTCAACTTGTTACGGGTTATTTCAACTTGTGATTAAATTCACACAAACGTAAGGAATGAATAATATCGCAAGAGAAAACTCCCTCACCAAGAGCAAATATCTCATCAACTAAAATGTTAAATAAATATTAAATACCGAAGCAGAAAAGTGTTATTTATATCAATGCAACTTGCAACACATTTAAAATCAATAACTTTGACGCCACCTCTTGATGATTAAAATTTACGTGATCGTTATCACTAACGCTATTAAAAAAAATGAAATCAATGTTTTTCATTTTTGAGTAAGTAAATGATTGCAGCCCGAATGGATTATATTGTAAGCAAAGCGAATAATTATGTATTAACATCGATAATCAAAATGAGCGAAACACAAAACTCACAGCGTATTAATAATTATTATCAACCATAAAAGTTGACGGTTATTTGCTATTTATTGTCTTTTTTTGCAATAAATTTCAATTTTAAAACGGCAAAATCATGCGATTTAAGCTTGTCTTCTTGCTCTTTCACTGCGAGTTCAAGGAAGAGAAAACATAACAATCAGCACTAGCAGGACGCTCTCTGTGGCGAAAAAAGAAGAAAAGGGAATAAAAATAGTTGACTGTATATATAGCCAAATTATTTTTTAAAAGAAGGTATCGGTACAGCGTTATTAATAAAATTCCGATATCACAGAATGAAATAATAAGATGATGATTAACAAAGGTAATAAAAGCCTTTAACGGCACCCAAAAACGTTCACCTCTAAGCTCAATAAATATAAACAAACGCTCATTGGAAGCTATTTTCAACGTTGTAAATGACAATATGAAGTCATAAAAAATAGACAACATTATATTTAAAATATCGATCACTACGAGCGATAATATGCCCTAAGAAAAGAACACAAATAATACATTAAAATTAAAATATAAAAGTCAATATATGCATCCAATGCTATATATAAAATAGAGACGTTAAGAATTGCTAAATTCAGCCATTATATTTACCAATTAGGTTATATATAATAAAAATGAATCGTAATAAAAATAGAGCTATCCGACAAAATTTATCGACTGTTTGATCTATAATTATAGATTAACAATTTTTCCATACGTAGAATTAGCACAAAATAAACAATATTAATGTGCTACAAATATTGCTAATGTAAATAAACCAAACAACGATGATACATATTTACTGATAAAAAAATAAAGACAAAGACACATAGCTGTTACTTTAAAGACACATTATCAACTAACTGATAACTGCATTTAGTAACATTAATTTGTACCCTCTATTTAATCTTGTCTTTTAATACGCTGGTATGTTTCTGAGATGTAACTTTTATGAGGTATATAAGTAACAATGGAAGTCAAATCTCAACTCTCATCATTAAAAAATACAATCTCTTCAGGTTGGAAAAGTGTCATTCCTTTTGCAAACTTCAATATTGAAGAGAATCACACCTTTGACATGACACATTTTGAAGGTCTATGGCTAAAACAATACCTCTCAACAATCACGCCTGAGTATCATGCTTTATCCACCCAAATTACAAAAATAGCCCAGTCAGTAAATCCCTTAACCTTTAACTTCTATAGTTTAGCGCTATGGACTAGCCCTGATCGCTACACGCAATTACATACGCTGTGCAACTACAGCGCATTACTCAATAGCTCTATTCGTTTTCATTTAGATGAAAATAAAGGTGACAACATCAATCTGTGGCTATTAAGTAATGAACCCATCGCAAAACATTCAACAGAAAGCCTATCGTTATTGGCTTTACACTTTGCGCTATTATTGAATGTCATCAAGCAAACGTGGGGCACAACGACACTTAAAGGTGATGCGTATTTACCCTCGCTGACCAATTTACGCATCGAACAGCCGTTATTTGATAACTTGATTGCGTCATCTGCACTGAATATAAAGTGCCATTATAGCTTTCCCTTGATCCGCCTTACTTTTAGTAAAAAGTCGTTATCCTTACCGTTAACCGATTCTGATCCCGTGATCCATCAAAACAGCTTATGGCAGTTAAAGCATCAGCTAGTAAACTACCAGCAGAACAATGTGATTCATCAAGTTTATCGTGCGCTTAGAAGCCTACCTGATTTAGAGGCTGCCTCTGGCAACCATATCGCAAGTTTAATGGACATCAGCTTTCGCACCTTAAATAGACGTTTAGCATGTTTATCAACAAGTTATCGTGGGGTGTTAGAAAACTATAAATTAGAAATGGCGTTATCCCTGTTAGATAATTCAGAGTTAGGTTTAGCTGACATTGCACAGCAATTAGGTTTTTCTGATCTCAGTACCTTTTCACGCGCGTTCAAACGCTGGACGGGACTGTGTCCGTCTCAGTTAACCAGTAAAAACCAAACAATAGCACCGCGTGTGGTTTCACATTGGGAACTCATTTAAGACTCGTTACCCCACTATTGTTCGATTAGCTGCTAAATAGGCAGCTAATTGTGAGAGATAAGCTAACGAGATAGGCTTAATTTTAGTGAAAACCTTAAACCAGACCAGCGCATTCTGCTAAACTCCGTCGACAGATTTCGCGATGGTAGGAACACTCAATCATGAGCCAAGAACAAATCAACAACCCATTACACGGTTTGACGTTAGAAAAGATCCTTGTGCGTTTACAAGAGCACTACGGATGGGAAGGGCTAGATGCAAGAATTAAAATTAACTGTTTTTACAGCGATCCTTCTATTAAGTCGTCTTTAAAGTTTTTACGCAAAACTCAATGGGCAAGAGACAAAGTAGAAGCCTTATATATTGAGACTTTTTGTAAGTAACCCGATTGGCATACGCACTTTAAGCAATACATAAGTAAGGTATGCCATTTCCCTCTATCTTCGCAGCTTCTAACAACACACTATCAAATCAGGCTAACGATATGTTTACGACTAGCTTGGACAAAGCACTGACTAAAGTTTTCAGTTTCGGCTGTATAAGTCGACCTAATATGAACCTATACAAGCTGGTTTTTAATGGCTGCTTATCGGTTTCCTCACCATATGCAATAACCTAATAGCATTCCCCCTTTGATTCTCTGATAAAGATCTTCTATCCAATTCAGTAAGTTATACCAAACGACTGACGCAATAAATAACCTTGGGTAAAGATATATATCTTCAAAATCATAAATATGCATATCTATGATTATTACAATGTCTCTTTATGTGATTTTTCTCACGTTGAAAACTTAGTGTAAACGTTACCATTACATTCAATGATTAAGCATATGAACGGTGTGTCGATGTCAAAAGATCAAATCTAAGACAGAGGCGACTCTCATGCTAAGTCTAAAAAATAAAATTATTAATATGATCAAAGTGCTTAAACAGTTTCAAAACAGTAAACCAAAGGGGCCATTCATCAGAAAGGATTACCTACTCTTTGAAACTGTCTCAGCCAAATATCCAATAAAGGGACTCAATGATGGCGACAGTGATTACAGAAGAGCGATCTAATGGAACGCTTTCTTTAGAAAAAAGTGACCTCAATAAAAATGTCTTTATTGCCTGTATTATTGCAGCATTAGCTGGCTTATTATTCGGTCTAGACATTGGTGTGATATCTGGTGCATTGCCTTTCATTGCTAAAGAATTCGGTCTAGCGACACACACACAAGAATGGGTTGTTAGTTCAATGATGTTTGGCGCCGCTTTTGGTGCGATTGGTTCTGGACCGCTATCAAACAAGTTTGGTCGTAAATATAGTTTAGTTGTTGCTTCAATCTTATTTACGGTTGGCTCTTTGGGCTGTGCTTTAGCAAATAACACTGAAATATTAATTATATTTCGTATTTTCCTCGGGCTAGCTGTAGGCGTCGCTTCATTTACAGCCCCATTATATTTATCTGAAATCGCACCACAAAAATTGCGTGGTAGCTTAATCTCCATGTATCAATTGATGATTACTATTGGCATCGTTGTTGCCTTTTTGTCTGATACCGCTTTTAGCTATGAGGGACAATGGCGCTGGATGTTAGGTGTGATTACAGTTCCTGCTTTAATTTTATTAATTGGTGTACTGATGCTACCTCGAAGCCCACGTTGGTTAGCTTTAAAAGGCCGTCATACTGAAGCAAAAGAAGTACTTGAATTATTGCGTGGTAGTGATGAGACAGCAAAACATGAACTCGATGCTATTCGTGAAAGTTTAAAGGTAAAACAAAGTGGCTGGTCATTATTTAAAACCAATCGTAACTGTCGCCGAGCTGTTTATTTGGGCGTCACGTTGCAGGTAATGCAACAGTTTACTGGCATGAACGTAATCATGTATTACGCACCAAAAATCTTTAAGATTGCGGGCTTTGCAAGTACTGAACAACAAATGTGGGGAACTGTAATCGTAGGTTTAGTGAATGTCTTTGCGACCTTCATTGCGATAGGTTTGGTTGATAAACTAGGTCGTAAACCAATTTTGAAACTTGGCTTTTTAGTTATGTCTGCGAGTATGGCTACACTAGGTTTTCTTTTAAACCAAGGAGTAACAACATCTTTCGAGCAATATTTCGCAGCCTTCGTTTTACTTATCTTTATCGTTGGTTTTGCAATGAGTGCAGGTCCACTTATTTGGGTATTATGCTCTGAAATTCAGCCATTAAAAGCACGTGACTTTGGTATTACAGTGAGTACTGCAACTAACTGGATTGCAAATATGATTGTTGGCGCTACTTTCCTTACTTTCTTACAAGTACTTGGAAATGCGCAAACTTTCTGGCTTTATGCTGTACTTAATATCATCTTCCTTTTTGTTACTTTAATCTTAATCCCTGAAACAAAAGGGATCAGTCTAGAGAAGATTGAGCAAAACCTAATGGCGGGTATACCTTTATCTAAACTTGGAAAGAAATAATACGTACAATGTAGAAACAGAAAAGAAAAGCACGCGCTTATCTTTTCTGTTTCAATTTACTTATTGTTGACGAATAGATTCTTACTTCGCTTCAGCATTTTTTAAATAAGCCAAGATTTCATCTTTAAGCAATAGTTTTTCTTTTTTAAGCTTATCAATAATATCTTCGTCGTAACCGTCTTTCGCTGTCATCTTTTCAATTTCAGCGTTAAGCTCGCTGTGTTTATTGTATAGACGATCAAAAGCAACTTCTTTGCCTTTTAAAGAATCGATTAACTCTTTGTATTCTGGAAACATCGGAACTCTCCTTATAAATAGCTTATGTCTTAGTTATACGCCTTCTATCTAATTAAATTAAGACAAAAATCATGTTTTTGCTGCGCTATTTATGAAAACCAATATTACTATTTCAAGCCATTGAATATGGCTTGAAAAAGGCGCAAGGCGACTTAACTACAAATTTCAGCGAGAGTTCTTAAGCGGCGTTCAGATTGAGCAACAAACGGGTTTTTCTGATCCCATGCGTAACCTGCCAGTATCGAGCACACCATTTGTTTTATTTTAGGATCGGGATCGGTATAGAAAATCACTTTTTGTAATTCACCAGAGTACCAACCTTCTACATAGGTACGGAAGGTATTTACCCCTACCATTAATTTATCGGCATATTCTTGCTGCCAATTAACGTCATCACCTGCTAATTGCTTCAATAAGGCGCTAACAACCAAATCTGCCGATTGCATTGCAATGGTCACGCCTGATGAAAATACAGGGTCTAAAAACTCCCCTGCATTACCTAATAACGCATAGTTGTTCGTCGCAAGGTGTTTTACATTGGCAGAATAACCGCCAATTTGCGCTGCAGGATTGGCGTATTCAGCTTTGCTAAGCAGCTTATTTAATGTTGGCTCTTGCGCCACAATTTGCTGCAATGCTGTTTTTTCATCAGCATCGTATTGGGCTAAAAATTCAGGCTCTGCCACCACACCTAATGAGCAAGTCCCGTTGCTAAATGGAATAAGCCAAAACCACACATCTTCATTCGTTGGGTGAACGGAAATTAAAATCTTTTCACGATCGTGCTCAACACCGCTATCTTCAATATGATCCACCACATGGGTAAAAATGGCATGACGCACAGGTAAACAAGACGGCTGCTCTAAATCGAGTAAACGCGGTAATACACGCCCAAAACCACTGGCATCTAAAATAAAGTCGGCTTCGAGCGTATAGGTTTGTCCTGTTAACGCATCACGAACCGTAATAACGGAGCGAGTGTCCCCACATTCAATTGCTTCTACGTTGTGTTGGTAACGAATTTCAACCCCTTGCTTGGCCGCTTCATCGGCTAACACTTTATCAAAGTTGCCACGCTGTACTTGGTAAGTCGTACCAGCGCCTGCTGTGAATTTATCGCGAAAATCAAACGCCGTATAGGTATCACGACGGCGAAATGCAGCGCCATTTTTATATTGAAAATCAGCGCCTGTTACTGCATCGAGCATATTGGCTTTTTTTATCACTTCCATACAGGCAGGTAATAAGCTTTCGCCGATAGAAAAACGAGGAAAAGTGTTTTTCTCTAAGACAACAACATCAATATTATTTTGATTGAGCAACGCTGCTGCAACAGAGCCTGATGGGCCTGCGCCAATAATTGCAACTTGGGTACGTTGTCTACTATTCAACATCTTTTTCCTTTTATTAACACTGTAAATGTCTTACCTGACAGGTGTGAGATAAGAAGCAACGATCGGTTTGGATATATTATCAGCGCAGAGTTTAACAAAGTTATTTCTTCACACCATACAACGGGGAGCGCTTT
Organism: Photobacterium sp. GB-72; assembly: GCF_003026095.1. Classification (NCBI taxonomy): domain Bacteria; kingdom Pseudomonadati; phylum Pseudomonadota; class Gammaproteobacteria; order Vibrionales; family Vibrionaceae; genus Photobacterium; species Photobacterium sp. GB-72. The sequence continues at coordinate 201,680 of NZ_PYNV01000005.1, forward strand.
ATCTTAAAAAACAGCAATTAGGGGCATTGTTTTATTTTCTCACAGAAGAGATCACATTTTCGTTTTAAGGCGTACACACTATTAATACATCATGACAAATCAGGAAGATGCCCATGAACTCTTTTTTGCTTCTGACTCTGTTATTACTTCCTGTAATATCTGGTTGTGCCAACCAAGCATTTTTCTCACCATCAAATAATGATATGCCAAGTAAAGAGGTCGTTTGGCTTGATTCGCTCTCTGGCAATAAAATTGCTTATCGCTATTATCACCCCACGAATACTTCTTCTATGCCGTCACCTGATCTTCGCGGTACTGTGGTTCACTTTCATGGTAACAGTGGGCAAATGGAGCAAACCCAAGAAAAAGTCGCATGGCTGACAGATTATGGTTTTAACGTGATCACTTTCGACTATTCAGGCTTTGGTCACTCGACAGGGACGGCAACAGACAAAGATGCGTACCTTGATGCGATTTCGATCCTTAATTACATCAATCAATATAACCACCAGCCATTATTTGTTGTCGCTACCTCTACTGGCAGTAATATCTTTTTACGGGCTTGGGCTGATAATCCGATTGAAATTGACGGTATTATTCTTGATTCTCCCTTTACCAGTTACGTTAAAGAAGCGCAGTTTGTTTTAAGCCAAAGCCCTTTTGGTAAACTCTATGATTGGTTTGCACTGGTAATTATGCGAGATGATTATGCCGCAGAGCAGAGTTTGCATCGTGTGCCGGAAAGTCATGCCTTGGTAGTACACTGTGAAGAAGATAGCGTTGTGCCGTTTGAATTTGGTGAGACCCTCTATCAACAGCTCAAGGGGAATAAAGAATTTATGGCTTTCGATGATTGTCGCCACGCGAGAGCCATGACAGGCGACCATCCTCGTTATCAGCACAATATTGCCCAGTGGTTAGTTAACACCGAGCAATATGTGAGACAAAATAACCGAGAGCAAGTCACGCAAATGATCGCTTATAATGAATAGTTCGGTTCGTTTATGCGGCTGATAAGGTTAATAAGGTATGACCTAAACCAATATTGTCTTCGCGCTCTGTCACAATAAAGCCCGCTTCTTTGACTATTTCTAGAAAATCATCACTGCGATAGAAACGGCTATTACCGTTGGCTAAACAAGTGAAATATAACGAGGTCGCATTCAAGCTATAGGTCGCCGCTTCGTAACGCTGTGCATCCCAGAAAAGCTCTAAAATATACACCACCGCATCAGGTGACATCGCTTCACGTACGCGACGTAAAATACTCAGTATTTCCATCGGTGAAAAACAATCTAAAAACTGGCTCATCCACCACACATCCGCTCCTTGCGGTAATGCTTGAGATTTATCCAGTAAGTTAGTGCCTACACCCGAAATGCGTTCTGCCAGCCCTTTTTCTTTGGCTTGCGTGAGTGCCATCTCAACTTGTTGTGGTAAATCGATAATAGTAACGTTCACATCAGGATCATACGCACAGCACTGTTGTGCCCACTTCCCCGTATTACCGCCAATATCAAATATACGTTTAGGCTTTTTCGCAAAGACACGTTCAAGTAGTAACGGAAATGAACGATCAGAATAGAAATGGTCGAAATTAAACCAACTTTCTTTGGCGGCCATAGGTAGTTGAGATAGCCCTTGATAAATGGTTTCCCAATCGCCTAATTCAACAAGGCCTGCGGGTTTGCTTTCTTTAATAGATTGAGAAAGGTGCATCATCGCGGCGTAACAAACATCTGCGGTAAAATCGATATTTGCTCGAGTCATACCATCGTGCAGTAAATAATGTCCCAGATTGGCTAAACGGTATTTTGGCGCGTGCCAAGTGACAATATGTGCGCTTAGGCCCATATCTAATAACACTTTTACACCATATTCACTGATCCCTGTTCGCTTTGAAATGGCTACAGCATCCAACCCATCTTTTTTTACTTCATCTAATGCGGCTAAGATACCAAGATCACGCAGAGATTTAGCGGTTTGAAATACGATAGGAGCGAAAGCAAGTTTTTGCGCTTCTGTTTTTGCATCAAGAGCATTGAAAGGATCTACAGAATAATCGGTCACACGACACCTACATAGGTTAAACAGTTGCCGCTTATTCTATCGACCCTTTACTCACTCTTATTGTTTTAAAACAAATTATCAGTCATTAGTTAATATCATTCGCTATGCACTTATTACGATAATTTTATTAATAGTTCTGAATAGTTACACCAAGTTGTTGTTGGATAGAGCGAGATAATTTCATCACCCAGTTATTGTAATTGCGGTGAATATCTGTGCCGTCATAATCCAAATTTTGACTATTTTTATAATCAATACTGTAACTTAATGTTGAATACGAAATGTCGACCGTTGCGGTATGAGTTCGAACAGAAAGGGTTGCCACAATCAAGCCAGGTTTTATTACTCGAGCGCTCCATCCTCGTTGCTCTGCTGCGGTTAATATCGCTTTTTGCACATCATCAATAGAATGTTGTTGCCCAGTGACAGTGCTCGGCACATAGACATCGTTTAAATTCATGACAGGTTTGCTGGTACAACCTACAATCAGCAAACTCGCCATTATACTCACTAGGGTCTTTTTCATTTAACGCTCGTCATGGTTTTAATTAATCGTCAATAAAGATTATCACCTAGATTGATAGCAACAAACAAGATAGACATTCCATTTTGGAATGAATGACACCTTGAAAACATTACATAATATTTTTCATGGTAGATGCCATAAACAACACAAATATGTTTTTCAATCACAGGTAGACTTTATTATCATAAGCCACATTCATTAGAACACGATATTTATTGCAAACGGTTAACCATGAACTCTGTGCACTTTACAATCAACCAGTGGGAAGCTCGCTCACTCGGCTTGTCATCTCTCGCTGAGTGGCAGCAATGGGCAATAACCCAAAACTGGCCTCAAGCACCAGAGCCTATCGTGTTTGATAAAATACCGCCGATGATGCGACGCCGTATGAGTAATTTAACCAAATTGGCGTTACAAACAGCTTTGCATATCTCAGAACAACAGCAGATTGATTACATTATTTTCTCAAGCCGTCATGGTGAATTACACCGCACTGTTAATTTAGTTGAATCGATCATTGAGGGTGACGATGCATCCCCCATCGCCTTCTCGCAATCGGTTCACAATACAGCAGCAGGGCTTTATACCATCATCACTAAACAGCCAATCCCTGTGACATCGTTATCGGCAGCAGAGCACACGCTTCACTCTGCACTCATCGAAGCGGCGTGTTATCTAAGCGAAAATCCAGACCACCAGGTTTTATTAGTCGATTTTGATGAACCATTACCTGAACAATATCAAGAATTTGAAACCCAACCTCATCAAGGTTACGCATTCAGTGCTATCTTATCTGCAGGTAATGGCTACACGCTACAGTGGAATGAAACAGACAGAAGCAGCAAGGAAGTCGCTATGGGATATCCACAAACATTAGATGTCATTAAACATCTCGCTTTAGATAACGAAGCGTTTAACCTGTCAGATCAGCGTAACCACTGGCATTGGGTACGAAACAAGTGACAGCATCAAGACTCACTCTGTCACAACAGCTGAATAAATATTGGCGTATTGTTGCAACCGGATTTTGCTTTAGTTTATTTGGTGTTGGCGCACTTACCTTAACCTTCATTATTTTCCCGTTAATGACGCGAACGGCAAAAAATACCCAACAGCGCGAATTTAAAATACAGAAAATTATTCAACAATCGTTTGATTTTTTCTGTCGCACCATGCGTTTTTGCGGCACGATTGATTACCGTTTTGAAAACACAGAATTATTAGAGAACGATAGAAATTGCCTTATTGTGGCCAATCATCCCAGTTTAATTGATTATGTTCTGATCGCTTCTCGACTTCCTCAGTGCGACTGTTTGGTAAAAGCGGCTATTTGGCATAACCCATTTATGAAAGGCATTGTTAAAGCCGCTGGTTATATTCCCAATAGAGATCCAGAAAGTTTGCTCGATGACTGTAGTGAACGATTAGGTAGCGGTAATGTCTTATTAGTTTTTCCTGAAGGTACTCGTACTACGCCGGGGAAAAAATCAAAATTACAACGTGGAGCTGCACAAATAGCAGTTCGCACAGCGTCGGATCTCCGTGTTATTCATATCACGGTTGAACCTAGCTTTTTAACCAAAGAAAAAAAGTGGTATCGCGTTCCCGACAGCAAGCCTTTCTTCTTAGTCGAAGTAAAGGATAAAATAGCGGTTGGATCATTTCTTGAAAGTAGTGATTCCGCCACAACAGCAGCACGTAAGCTCAACCGTTATCTTGATGATGCTCTTTTTCCTGCTCAACACACTGTTCAGCATCATGATAACAATCACAAGTAGGTACTATGGAACAACTACATAACGAATTAAAAACACTCATCATTGATGCATTAAACCTTGAAGACATCACCATTGATGATATTGAAACAGATGCCCCGCTATTTAATGATGGCCTAGGTTTAGATTCTATTGATGCGCTGGAATTGGGTTTAGCGATTAAGAAAAAATACAATATTGTTATTGATGCAGATGACACCAATACTCGTGAACATTTTGCATCAGTTGCTAACTTAGCAAACTATATTTCTAATAATAAAAACTCATAAAATAGCGTAAAAAAAAATGACAGAAGCGAATCGTAACCAAGTTTTTGACCAAGTGAAAAATGTTCTTGTGGAACTGTTTGAGCTTGATGCAGATGACATTCAACCGCAAACCAATCTATACACTGAACTTGATTTAGACAGTATTGATGCCGTTGATTTAGTCGTTCATTTACAAAACATTACTGGTAAGAAAATCAAACCTGAAGAGTTCAAAACTGTCCGTACCGTTGATGATGTAGTTGATGCAGTGATCGAGCTTATTGAGGAATAATTGATGATGCGTTTGCTGACAGGTGTGTCAGCATTAGCGTTACTCGCCTACCCCCTTGCGGTTTACTATGGTTTAAGCCGTTGGGGGTTAGGGGTGGTTGCTGGGTTACTGGCAGTATTGTTTTTACTCCGCATTATCGCGGCGAAACAGACTCAGCTTCGTGAACTTAAGTATATTGCATGGCTCAGCGGTGGCGCGGGATTAATCCTCGCTTTACTCGGCAGCATTTTTCGTGAACATGGCTGGTTTCTTTATTACCCAGTGATCGTCAATATTCTTATGCTTGGGCTGTTTAGTGCCAGTTTATGGCAAAAACAGAGTCTCATTGAACGACTAGCACGACTGCAAGAGCCAGATTTACCACCAGATGGCGTTCGCTATACGCGCAATGTCACCAAAGTATGGTGTGTATTTTTTATTGTTAATGGCTCAATCGCACTGACGACCTGTTTTCTTCCACTGCAAATATGGACGTTATACAACGGGTTGATCAGCTACCTTCTTGCGGGCAGTCTGTTTGCGATTGAATGGGTTGTACGACAATTTGTTCAACGTAAATCACAGTAAGAAATTAATCTCTAATTATTGCTCCTCTCTACTTGTTCTACCTTCAACACCGGAATGACCATGAAACCATTAATACTGCCGACAACAATGATTCCGTTATCTCAATTAATGCAGCAGTCTGATCGCCAATCTCCGGTGTCTGTTGATCCATCAGGTCATCAATCATGGCAGCAGTTTCACAACGATGTTGCTTTGCTGAGTGAAAAACTAAACAGCTATGAGCAACAACAATGGGCAATATGTTGCGAAGATAGCTACTTCTTTGCTGTTGCTTTTATGGCATTAGCCCACAGTAAACAGCACATGGTGTTACCAGGAAATCATCAGCCAGCAGCACTTGCAGAGCTTAGTCACCATTTTGATGGCTTACTCCACGATAACAATATTCAATGCCCAGCATCGTGTATTAGCCTTAAGCTGAATACTATAAGCTGGCAGTCCTCACTCAATGTTCCTATTGTATTTGAACCACTAACGCTCGCTGATATTCAACTGACGCTATTTACGTCTGGCTCTAGCGGAAAACCTAAAGCCATTCTTAAAAACCTCGCATTATTAAATAACGAAATTGCCCAGTTAGAAATGCTATGGGGGCAACAATTAGCGCAAACCACGATTGTTAGTACCGTTTCACATCAACATATCTATGGCTTATTGTTCCGTATTTTATGGCCGCTGTGCTGCGATCGTAGTTTCAGTCGTTTTGATTTGATCTACCCAGAGCAGGTAATGGCACAAGCCAGTGATAATTGTGTGCTCATTAGCAGCCCTGCGTTGCTAAAACGCCTTGATAATGAGGAAAAAACACAACACTATCGCGCCATTTTCTCTTCTGGTGGGCCGCTCCCCTTAGCGGCAGCTCAACAATGCCAAACACTATTTAACCAATTACCTTTTGAAGTCTTTGGTAGTACGGAAACCGGGGGGATTGCTTATCGTCAGCAACATGATGCTTCGACGCCGTGGCAACGCTTCCCTGTCATTGACATCGCACTGAATGCAGAGCAATGCCTTAAGATCTTATCGCCGTTTATTGATCAAGAACGGTGGTATCAAACCAGTGATCATTGTGAACAAATCGATAACGATCATTTCATTTTAAAAGGTCGTACCGACCGCATTATTAAAATAGAAGAAAAACGTATTTCGTTAACCGATGTTGAGCAGCGCCTGTGTTCGTTACCATGGATTGAAGAAGCCGCAGTATTACCCTTAGAGCAAAATAATCGTCTTATTTTAGGCGCAGTGATTACACTCTCAAATGAAGGAAAAAAAGACATTCAGCAACGTGGAAAAGGGAAATTTTGGTTGCTCCTGCGCCAACAACTTCGCCAATGGATTGAGCCGGTTGGTATTCCGCGCAGCTATCGCCTTGTTGATAGCATTCCTTTAAATACGCAAGGAAAGCGTTTAGTTAGCGATCTAGAATCGTTATTTACTGATGACGCCTCGACATAGTAAGCATAATAATGATGACCAATAGAACACCCACATTACTCGCTCAACATATTGATGGTTATAAGGCCGAGATCACCTTGCGCCCTGACAATCAACTTTCTGATTTTAAAGGGCACTTCCCAACTTTTCCGTTATTACCCGGTGTGAGCCAAATTGACTGGGCAGTACATTTTGCCAAGCAATGTTTTTCTGATATGCCGACCTTATTTAACGGTATGGATGTGATTAAATTCCAAGAGCCAATCTTGCCAGATAGCACCATCACGCTCACACTTGAATGGCGTGACGATCAGCAAAAACTGCATTTTAGCTATACCTCAATCGATGCTAGTAACACGCTACATAAACATTCATCAGGTAAAATTAAGCTAGGTCGTCAACATGTGTGAATTTAAGCCCTGTTTTCTGATCCCTTGCTATAACCATGGCGCAACGGTGCCTGCCGTTGTGAATGGGTTGATTAATTATGGTTATCCCATTGTCATTGTTGATGACGGTAGTGAATTAGCCACCCGTAAAATTTTATCGGAACAAGCCAAACGCCCCAATATCAACATTGTTACTTTGCCGCAAAACCAAGGTAAAGGGGGGGCAGTTATCGCTGGCATAAAACAGGCACAAGCACTTGGCTTTACCCATGCAATTCAAATTGATGCCGATGGTCAGCACGATTTATCTGCGTTACCTAAGCTGATCAATGAATCAAAAAACTATCCTGATTCACTGATTTCAGGCCAACCGATCTACGATGAATCAATCCCTAAATCGCGACTCTATGGCCGTTATGCCACCCATATTTGGGTCTGGATTGAAACCCTTTCGTTTGCTATCAAAGACAGTATGTGTGGTTTTCGCTCATACCCTATCGATGCCGTGATGAATGTGATTAATCACAACAAGCTTGGTTTAAGAATGGATTTTGATACTGAAATCATGGTGCGTTTTTACTGGGATAACGGCGATATTCGTTTTATTGATACCAAAGTTATTTATCCAAAAGATGGCATCTCTCACTTTGATGCATTGTGGGATAACGTCAAAATTAGTTGGATGCATACCAAGCTATTTTTTGGCATGTTGCCACGTATTCCTAAACTAATTAAACGCAAATCATCCGATCAACAACATTGGTCATCCCATGCCGAGCGCGGAACCATTGTAGGGATCAAAACATTACTTGCGGTGTATTCTCTGCTCGGACGAAAAGCATTTAATCTGATCTTAAAAGCTGTGATGGGCTATTACTACTTAACAGGGAAAGCGGCTCGTAAAGCATCTGAAGATTATCTAGAGCAACTTGAACATTACGCCAGTGAAAATCAGCTTTCCTTGCCGAAAAAGCTCAACAGCTATGATCATTTATTATCGTTTGGTCATACCATGCTCGACAAACTTGTGGCATGGAAAGGCGATTATTCAGAGCAACACTTAACCATTCATGGTAGTGAACATTTTGATGATCTCGCCAAACGAAAACAAGGTGCCATCATTTTAGGCTCTCACCTTGGCAATCTAGAACTTTGTCGTGCGTTAAGTTCTCGTCATCCCGATATAAACGTTAATGCTTTGGTCTTTACCGAACACGCAGAGCGCTTTAATGCGGTATTAAAAGCCATTAACCCTGATTCCGATCTGAACCTTATTCAAGTCAATGAGCTCAGCGCAAGTACTGCCATCATGTTGCAGCAAAAAATTGAGCAAGGCGAATGGGTGGTGATTGTCGGTGATAGAACGTCGGTCACCAAAGAGCAACGTGTGGTATGGGCCGATTTCTTAGGTAAACCCGCCCCGTTTCCACAAGGCCCGTTTATTCTGGCTTCGGTCATGAAAGCGCCCGTTTATTTACTCTTTGGTTTACGTGATGACAGCCAAGCAGATCCCCATTTTGATATTTACTTCGAACCCTTCAGCGATGCTTTGATCTTACCTCGTAAAACACGAGAAACGGCATTACAACAAACAGTTCAAGACTATGCATCACGGCTAGAATCTTACACAATTCAAGCCCCATTGCAGTGGTATAACTTTTTTAATTTTTGGCAGCTTAGTGGAAAAAATAATGACAACGACTAATTCAACAACAACTCAACAAACCATTAAGTTTGGTGCTGAACGCCTCACAATTGAAGATGTTTGCGCGATTGCCAATGGTGCTCATGCAGAAATGAACAACGACACTGCATTTAATGAAAAAATTGATCGTGGCGTGGCATTTCTTGAACGCTTATTGAAAGATGAAGGCGTCATTTATGGTGTAACCACAGGCTATGGCGACTCTTGTACTGTGGCGATCCCACCTAAATTGGTTGACGAATTGCCACTGCACCTTACACGCTTTCATGGTTGTGGTTTAGGTGAAGTGCTACAGCAACCTCAAGCTCGCGCAGTCCTTGCCACACGCTTATGCTCTCTGTCACAAGGCGTTTCAGGCGTGAGTCATGAGTTGCTTAACCAGTTAGTCACGCTGATTAATCATGACATCGTGCCACGTATTCCAGAAGAAGGCTCTGTGGGTGCCAGTGGCGACTTAACACCATTGTCTTATGTTGCAGCGACCTTAATTGGTGAGCGTGATGTTATCTACAAAGGTGAAATTCGCCCCACCGCTGAAGTGTTTGCAGAGCTTGGCATCTCGCCAATCCAATTACGCCCTAAAGAAGGGTTAGCGTTAATGAATGGCACATCTGTGATGACCGCATTGGCTTGCCTCGCCTACAAACGCGCCGAATATCTTGCGCAAATGGCAACCAAAATCACCGCGATGGTTTCTGTCGCCATGCAAGGTAATGATTTCCACTTTGATGAGGCACTGTTTGCGGTAAAACCTCACCCGGGGCAACAACAAATCGCAAGTTGGTTACGCTCTGATCTGCAAGCTGAACGTCCACCTCGTAACAGTGATCGCTTACAAGATCGCTACTCTCTCCGTTGTGCGCCCCATGTTATTGGGGTTTTACAAGACAGCCTGCCTTGGCTACGCCAAATGATTGAAAACGAACTCAACAGTGCCAACGATAACCCAATTATTGACGGTGATAACGAGCGTGTTCTGCATGGCGGGCATTTCTATGGCGGCCATATTGCGATGGCAATGGATACGCTAAAAACAGCCGTCGCTAATATTGCCGATCTACTCGATCGTCAAATGGCTCAGTTAATGGATTATAAGTTTAATAATGGCTTACCCTTTAACTTAACCGGTGCCGTTGGTGAACGTAAGCCGATCAACCATGGCTTTAAAGCCGTGCAAATTGGGATTTCAGCATGGACCGCAGAAGCATTAAAACACACCATGCCAGCCAGTGTTTTCTCTCGCTCAACGGAGTGTCATAACCAAGATAAAGTCAGTATGGGAACCATTGCATCACGTGACTGTTTACGTGTATTACAGTTAACAGAGCAGGTGACTGCCGCTTCGTTACTGGCAGCAACCCAAGCCATTGAACTGAGAAAACGTGATGATGAACTTAACGCTTCACACCTCAGTCCTGCATTAACAAAGATGAATCAATCCGTGTTAGAGCACTTTGAACCTGTGATTGAAGATCGCCCGCTTGAACATGATTTACGTCTGTTCATTGATATGATTCAGCAGCAGCACTGGGCGTTGTATTACTAACCTCTATCACGTGTAAAAAATTAACCAAATACTCACTCTACATACAGAGTGAGTATAGTTTTTTAAACTATCATCTTGATAACTTATATTTTCTTATTTTATGTGTGTTGGGAAATCAATAAATGACAGTAGGTAAACCGATATTGATTAGTGCAGAGCTATCACTCACCACAAACTTTCAAGATGCCGATCCAATGGGCGTTATTTATCACGGTAACTACTTTCGCTATTTTGAAGAAGCACGTCATCAGTTAATGAACAAATTGCACTACAGTTATCGTGAAATGGAAGCATCTGGCTATGTGTGGCCTATCATTGATACCCGAGTGAAATACGTAAAAGCGATTCCCTATGATCACCCCATTCGAGTGACGGCAACATTAACTGAATGGGAAAATCGTCTGCGGGTTGATTACGTCATTTATGATGGTGAAACTGGCGCACGTATGACGAAGGGATACACCATGCAAGTGGCTGTTAGTATAGACAAACGTGAAATGTGTTTTGTTTCGCCTAAAATATTTACCGACAAAGTGGAGGCATATCATGCCAACAATGTGTAGTCATTCTCGCTTTAGTGCCCATTTAAAACGCGTGGTAAAAGCATCCTTTACTATGTGTATGTTAGCACTTACCAGCATTTCAGCTCATGCAATAACGCTAGAACAATTACAAACAAAGTTATCTTCAGAGCCTTTAGTGCGCGGTGATTTTAGCCAACAACGTGAAATGGCCATGTTTGATCAACCACTCATCTCTAGCGGTCAGTTTCTCTTATCAGCCAAAAAGGGATTATGGTGGCATCAAACAACCCCTATGCCTGTTTCTTTAGTGCTAACACAAGATAAACTCAGCCAACAATTTGATAATCAACCTGCACAAGTGCTGGCTGCCAGTAAAAATCCAATGGTATTTTACTTTAGCCACGTATTCTTATCACTGTTTAAAGGCGATACTTCACAGCTTAAAGAGCAGTTTGATTTATCACTGAAAAGCTTAAAAGACAGTAAAACCCATGAACAATGGCAGTTAGTGCTTACGCCTAAAGCAGCCCCGTTAAATAAAGTCTTTAGTCAAATTTCAATTGAAGGTGGTCAGTTTATTAATAAGCTAGAGCTAGACGAAATTCGAGGAGATAAAACCCTCATCACCTTTAGCCAACAAACCACCACCCCAACGACTCTGACATCAGAAGAAAAACGTGTTTTCCAATTCTAAGTTAGCCAGCTTATGGCTTGCGATTATGTTGATTTTGGTAGCCGCACTTGGCTACCAACTCACCGCGCGTAAACAGCTCCCTATCGAAACGAACATCTTGGCACTGCTCCCTGAAAATCGCCAAGATCCTATTGCTCAACAAGCGTTTGATCATATCGCCACCAGCATGAGCGACAAAGTCGTCTTTGTTGTCGGCAGTAAAAACAGCGATACCATGATTAAAGCTGCCAACGATTTTAGCCAAGCACTACCTTCGCTAAAACTCTTTAGCCATATTGATGCCAAAGTCAGTCAAGATCAGCAACAAGCATGGGCCAAACTGTATTACCCCAAACGCTTTCAATTGCTCACGCCAGAGCAACAAACGCGACTGCGAGAACATCCCGAGCAACAAACACAAAACGTATTAAATGCCATGTATAACCCGTTTTCTGGCATTACAGGCACAGAGCTTACTAACGACCCATTCTTATTATTTCGTGAATACCTTACCGATCTCACTGCCAAAGCGGGAAAATTCAGTCTCAAACAAGGTTTTCTCACCACGGAGTATCAAGGTAAGCATTACGCGTTAATTACCGCTAATCTCGCTGGCTCAGCCTATAACATTGAATTACAAGATAAACTTCCCGCGTTACACGCTTTAGAAAAACAAATAGAAAGTAAGTATTCACTTGCAGGTTCCGCATTAGATATTCAGCAAACTGGCGTGATTTTCTATGCCGCCCACGGGACAAAAAGTGCTGAAGATGAAATCAGTACGATTGGATTAGGCTCACTACTGGGCATTATCGTGTTATTGATCGCGGTATATCGCAGCACCTTGCCTTTAGCCCTTGCCCTGTTATCTATCACCTGTGGTTTAGTTGCCGCCTTTGTCACAACCGTGGCTATTTTTGGCAAAGTGCATCTGTTTAGTTTGGTGTTTGGCGCAAGTTTAATTGGGGTATCGATTGATTATGCCTTCCATTACCTCACCGACAGGTTAGCCGCAGGTAAGCACTGGAATTCACAGCAAGGCTTAAAACATATCTTTAGCGCGATAACGCTCGGTTTAATTACGAGCCTAATTGGTTATTTGGGTATGTTGGTCGCCCCTTTCCCAGGGTTGCAGCAACTCTCTTTATTCTCAGCCATTGGTTTAACTGCCGCCTACGCCACTGTGGTGTGTTGGTATCCAACCCTTGCCGCTAAACCTAGCCCACCTCGGTCGATTCCCTTTGCTAGCGTATTAGGTCGCTGGCTACATATTTGGCAACAGCCGAGTGTTCGCTGGGTAACACCGATCCTATTAGCACTGTTAGCCCTCTATGGTTTAACTAAAGCGAGCTACAACGATGACATTCGCCAGCTACAAGCACTTCCAGCTTCATTACAACAACAAGAAGCCACCATTAAGGCGATTACGGGAGTAAGCAGTAGTCAACAAATGCTGTTAGTGAAAGCGGATAGTGAACAAGCGCTGCTTAATAAAATTGCCTCAACCGATCACACCTTGGATGGATTAATTCAACAAGGAGCATTAAAAAGCTACCAAAGCCTTGGCCAATATATCCCCACACTTGACCAACAAAAAGCCAATTTCGCACTAGTCAAACAGCTTTATCAGGAACAAGGTGAAATACTAAGTCAACGCTTAAACCTTGCGAAACCTGTTACGTTTTCAGCAACCTTTGAACCGTTAACGATGACGCACTTCCTCGCCTCATCTGTTTCTGCCCCTCTTCGCTTCATGTGGTTAGGTTCACTCAAAGATCAGCAAGGTGTAAGTAAATATAGCGCTGTCATTTTACTGCACGACATCAAGCAACAGCACACCATAGCAGAGTTAGCACAACACGATAATGGGTTAACTTATCTCAATAAAGCCGATGAAATTTCATCGCTCTTTGGTCAATATAGAGAACATGTCACATGGCTACTGATTGCGGCAAGCTTTGCCATTTATCTGTTACTTGCATGGCGTTATGGCATAAAGCAAGGGGTAAAAATGATCGCGCCATCATTAATTGCAGGGATAGCAGGCATTGCGATCACTAGCTTAACAGGCACCCCACTTAACCTGTTCAACCTATTAGCCTTGATATTAATTTTGGGTATCGGTATTGATTACAGCCTCTTTTTTGCTGAACTAAAACCTAACACAGGACACCAACAAGGGATCACGACATTGCTCGCGATCACCTTGTCAGCATTAACAACGGTCTTATCGTTTGGCTTATTAGCACTGAGTGAAACCCAAGCCATCCACAGCTTTGGTATCACGGTGTTAACAGGTATCATTATCGCTTGGCTACTCGCGCCACTGGCAATGACTCGAGTAAGAACACCACAAACACCCAAATAAGTAAGGCAACGAGCGATGAAAAACAGAAGAAAACGTACAACCAGTATGCTTACTTTATTAATAGCTAGCCTGATGTTAGTGGGATGTGCGACTAAACCAATGGTGCAACAAAACCAAGTTGAGATTGCACCTAATACGCTTGTGACCTTACCGACGCCTGCTCAACTGGGTTACTCATTAACGGCGAGCCAATTAATCACTGCGACATGGAATAAAAAAAGCCATCAACTGCCCGTCCAATTACAAGTTGATCCTAAACGTGTCGCTTTAGCTGGTTTTTCCTCGTGGGGAACGCGTATTTTAAGTTTAGATTACCAAGATCAGAAAGTTGAGACGTACGTGATGCCAGGGCTAGGAGCAACATTACCCGATCCCAAACAAGTATTATTTAATATCATGATCACGCTGTGGCCAATCAATGCTTGGCAAGCCCCATTAGAGCAAGTAGGTTGGCAATTAAAACAAACACCAAACCATCGACAACTAATTGATAGTAAAGGTGATATAATCGCGGACATTGATTATAAAAATGCCAATCCTTTAAAAGGTGAGATTATCTTCACCCATCATCAACAGCACTATACGATTGACATTAAAACACTACAATCGACGCAAAAATAACGAACTCTCAGCCATCATTGAATAACCGAATACGAGCACTATGCAAAAGATAGCCGACAAACAGCCAATCTATATTCGAGGGTGTGGGTTTAACTCAGCGTTAGGCTGTAGTAACGACATTATCCACCAACGCTTACGCCAGGGAATGAGCCCTGATATGCAACCAGTTCAGGGCTGGTTAAATGACGGCTCTGAGACTGTCATAGGTAAAGTATCATCACCATTACCTACCATTGATGACAACGTTTTTCCGCATCAGAATACGGAAAATAATCGTTTAGTTTTATCGGCCTTACAGCAAATTGAAGCTGATATTCATGGCGCAATTACCCAGTATGGTCATGATCGTATTGCCGTCATTGTTGGAACAACCACCTCAGGGATCAGCGATGGTGAACAAGCGTTAACAAGCCAAAAAAACACCCAAAATTTTCCAACCGACTATCACTACCACCAGCAAGAGCCTTCTAATACAGGGCAATTTATCGCTGACTATTATCAGTTAACCGGTCCTTGTTACACCTTATCAACCGCTTGCTCGTCTAGTGGGCGGGTATTTTTATCTGCCAAGCGTATGTTAAAAGCTGGGGTAGTGGATGCTGTTATTGTCGGTGGCGCAGATACTCTCTGTCGTTTAACGCTTAACGGTTTTCATGGTTTAGATTCACTCTCTAGCACCTTATGTAACCCCTTTAGTGATAACCGTAACGGCATAAATATTGGTGAAGGTGCCGCTTTTATGTTGCTAGCTCGCACGCCTGATGAACGCCAACCCGCTCCTCATATTGCGTTACTCGGTATCGGTGATAGCTCTGATGCTCACCATATTTCAGCACCACACCCAGAAGGTACTGGTGCAGAAATGGCAATGCGAAAAGCCCTTAAAGATGCCAAACTTACCCCTGAAGATATTGGTTATATCAACGCCCATGGAACAGCAACCCCGTTAAATGATGCAATGGAAGCAAAAGCGATTGCACGCGTTTTTGGCAATCAAGTCCCTGTGAGTTCAACCAAACCATTAACAGGACACACGCTAGGTGCCGCTAGCGCAGTTGAAGCAGCCATTTGTTGGCATTTACTGCGTTACGACTTACCGCTACCAACACAAATTAATGATGGTGCTGTCGCAGACGATCTGCCAATCCAATTAGCACCTGTAAATACGGCATTCACCAAACCTGTCATGTTAAGTAACTCATTTGCATTTGGTGGTAACAACATCAGCCTTATTATTGGACGTACCGATGACTAATTGCCCTCCATTACATCAACTTTTACCCCATGAAGCACCGATGATCCTTGTTGATGATCTGATTGATGTGGGCGAAAAACATATTCATTGTCGTGTCGCGATCAGTCGCCATTGCCTCTACTTTGATTCAGAAACACAGTCGATCCCCGCTTATGTTGGGATCGAGTTTATGGCGCAAACCGTCGCAGGTTGGTCTGGTTTCCACGCATGGAAAAAAGGTGAAGATGCCCCCATTGGTTTTCTGCTAGGTTGCCGTCGCTACCACAGTGAATGTAGTGCATTTCAAGAACACGAAATTTTAGACATTCATGCCGAACAAATTATGGAAAATAACGGTATGGCTGTTTTTGACTGCAAGATCATTTGTCATCAGCAAATCGTCGCAAGCAGTCAACTCAATGCATTTGTTCCCTCAAAATCACAATTAGAACAAATGCAACTAGATAACAATAATAGGAAAAACGCATGACTCAACACGTACTCGTAACAGGTGCCAGTAAGGGTATCGGTCGCGCAATTGCTATTCAGCTCGCTAAAGATGGTTTCACTATCGCCGTTCACTACATGAGTGATAAACCAGGCGCTGAAGCAACATTAGCCTCAATTACTGACGCTGGCGGTCAAGGTCGCCTTATTCAATTTGATATCAGTGATCGTCAGCAATGCCGCGAGCAACTTGAAGCCGATATCGCCGAGCATGGTGCTTATTACGGTGTCGTCAGTAACGCGGGGATCACCCGAGATACCGCCTTTCCTGCGATGACAGAGCAAGAATGGGATGGCGTGATCCACACGAACCTTGATAGCTTCTACAACGTGTTACACCCTTGTGTAATGCCTATGGTGCAAAAGCGTAAAGGCGGCCGCATTGTGACCTTAGCATCGGTTTCAGGGATCACCGGTAACCGAGGGCAAACCAATTACAGTGCCGCAAAAGCGGGGGTGATTGGCGCAACTAAGTCATTAGCGCTAGAGCTTGCTAAGCGTAAAATTACAGTTAACTGTGTCGCGCCCGGCCTGATTGATACTGGTATGGTCGATGAGCACGTAAAAGAACACGCACTCCCACAAGTGCCTCTTCGTCGTATGGGAGAGCCTGAAGAAGTAGCAGGACTGGTGAGTTACTTAATGTCTGATATTGCAGGCTATGTGACTCGCCAAGTGATTTCGGTAAACGGAGGTTTAGTATGAGTCGTCGCGTTGTTGTCACTGGTATGTCGGGTGTAACAGCCTTTGGTAACGATTGGGAACATATCGAACCTAAACTTCGTGCTTGTGAAAACGCCACTATTTATATGCAAGATTATGAGCTTTATGACGGCTTAAATACCAAACTTGCAGCTCCTATTGAAAATTTTACATTACCGAAGCATTACACCCGTAAAAAAATCCGTTCAATGGGGCGTGTTTCTAAACTATCAACACTGGCGACAGAAAATGCACTGACTCAAGCTGGGTTACTGAACAATGAGGTACTGACAAACGGTCAAACGGGTATTGCCTATGGCTCATCAACCGGTAGTACGCCTGCAATCAGTGCATTTGGTGTAATGCTAAATGAGAAAAGTACCCGTGCTATCACCGCGACAACTTATGTTCAAATGATGCCACATACAACAGCTGTCAATGTCGGCTTATTTTTTGAATTACGTGGCCGTGTTATTCCCACAAGTAGTGCATGTACTTCAGGAAGCCAAGCGATTGGTTACGCCTATGAAGCGATTAAACACGGTTATCAAACCGTGATGGTTGCAGGTGGCGCAGAAGAGCTTTGCCCAACAGAATCGGCGGTATTTGATACCCTGTTTGCAACGAGCCTTAAAAACGATGAACCAAAATCAACACCACGACCTTATGATACGGATCGTGATGGCTTGGTAATTGGTGAAGGTGCTGGCACATTAGTGTTAGAAGAATACGAGCATGCCGTTGCACGTGGCGCTAAGATCTATGCCGAAGTGGTAGGATTTGCGAGTAACTGTGATGCCGCCCATGTAACACAGCCACAAAAAGAAACCATGCAGCTTTGTATGGAGATGGCACTGCAACAGGCAAATTTATCGCCAAGTGAAATTAGTTACATTTCAGCACATGGTACTGCAACCGAAAAAGGTGATATTGCAGAAAGCCAAGCCACAGCGAGTATCTTTGGCAACAACACTCCAATTAGCTCTCTGAAAAGCTATTTAGGCCATACCCTTGGGGCCTGTGGTGCGATTGAAGCGTGGCTAAGTTTAGAAATGATGCATGGCGGCTGGTTCAGCCCAACGCTTAACCTTGAGAACGTTGATCCTGAATGTGGTGATTTAGACTACATTCGTGGCGAAGGTCGCAACCTTGATTGCCAATATATTATGAGCAACAACTTTGCGTTTGGCGGGATTAACACTTCCATTATCTTTAAGCGAATGTAACTTAAGATACTCTAACGATACCGTATCTATACCATTATAAATAACCATGCTTGAACATTTTATCACTTCTCAAGCATGGTTAATTTCAATCGTATTATTGCTGTTTTAAAAACGTAATTGCCTGATCTTTTTCTTCTGGCAGGAAGAATTTAATGTCTATTTTACGAAACAGCTTATCTTCCACTTTTACGATTTTTTCTATCCATTTTTTCTCTGCAACAACAGCCACTTTTGCTACATGTGATATTCCCGCATGAAACAAATAGCGCACTTCTTCTAGCAATGCTGAAAATTCAATCCCATCAAAATTGTCAATCTGCTCAAAGATAACAACTTTACCGTGTAATTCTGTCTTCGCCTGAGCATCAAACAAAATACGTTTCATATCATCTTCAGTCACTTTGCCATCAATTGAAAAAGCCACGGCATTATCAATATCTAAGTTAATCATAGTTAACATTATAAGTTTCCTTAATCCATCAAGAAATGATGAAAATACTATGCGCTTTTTAAATGAAAACGACAGTAATTAAAGAGCATAATTAAGGGAAATGACATTTCAGAATGATCGTATATTCAAGAGAACGATAAACGTTAAATAGAATAGTAAACACTCAATAAATACCTGAAGGTATATATCTATATATAAATGCACTCACAACGACATATAAATATCAACATCATAAGTATAAACACTATTTATTATTTATATCCCCATCAGTAAATAACGACACAAACTGTCACACCATGCCGAGCTTAGTTACAGCATAATAATAGAAAACAAGATGCATAATGTTGCTTTTAAGTCTTTAAAAAGGTTCTTCGTGAATACTTTAACAACCAAAACAATTTAGAGCTCTAATCACTTAACTTTCATTTATGTACATTAATAAACGAGATCTTGCTCAAATAAATTACGATTATTCAACTTTTATTCAGATAATTATCATCCTGATAGGTAATAATACCCACTAAATTATTTAGAGCTCAAAGGAATAGACTCTTAATATGGACATATCAACACCTTCGGTAATGACTTCCGATACAGGTGAAGACCAGATACAAAAGTGGACTTTTTCAACACCAACAGCTCATGATGGCGATGACGTTTTTACGTTGATCGCAAACAGTCCCCCTCTCGATACCAATTCATCTTATTGTAATTTTCTTCAAACAACTCACTTTAGTAATACGTGTGTTATAGCAAAAGATGATGGTGGTGAAATAGCAGGTTTTATCTCTGGTTACCCAAAACCTAATCAGCCAAATACTTTATTTATATGGCAAGTTGCCGTTGCTCCTCAATTTCGAGGAAAAGGGCTCGCCTTTACCATGTTAGATAACCTGTTAAGTCGAGACTCTCTAAATAATATTACCGCTATAGAAACAACCATTACGGAAGAGAATAATGCTTCGTGGGCGTTATTTAATAAACTTGATGCACGTAATGGTAACAATGGCGAAGTCAGTACATTTTTAGACAAGAATATACATTTTAAAGGCAAGCACGATACGGAATTGTTGTATCGCATCCCTTTAATTCAAATTAAACAGAAAGGATTATAACGGCCATATCATGGATATTTTTAAGAAGCAGGAATCTAAAGTTCGTTCTTACTCAAACAGTTTTCCCGTCGTTTTTACTAAAGCAAAAGGGAGTTGGCTTGAAACCGAACAAGGAGATCGTTACTTAGATTTTCTAGCTGGTGCTGGATCACTGAACTACGGCCATAATAACCCTACTTTAAAACAGGCTTTGCTCGACTATATCGAACAAGATGGGATCACTCATGGTTTAGATATGCACTCGACAGCAAAGGCTAATTTCCTTGAAGCATTAGAACGCAATATTTTAGCTCCTCGCCAACTTAATTACGTTACTCAATTTACCGGCCCAACGGGTACTAACGCTGTAGAAGCGGCACTAAAACTTGCGCGTAAAGTGAAAAAACGTAGCTCTATTGTGGCTTTCACCAATGGTTTTCATGGTTGTACAGCTGGAGCGCTAGCTGCAACAGGCAATCAACATCACCGTCAAGGTGCAGGGACAAGTTTAAACAATGTTACTCGTATTCCATTTGAAGGTTATGCGGACATTGATGGCCTTAAATTGTTTGAAACTATGCTAGCGGATAATTCAGCAGGTATGGACAAGCCAGCCGCTGTCTTGATTGAAACAGTACAGGGCGAAGGCGGCTTAAACGTTGCGTCTAACCAGTGGTTACAACGATTAGAAAAAGTCTGTAAACAAAATGATATTTTATTGATTGTTGATGATATTCAAGCAGGCTGTGGCCGTACTGGTACCTTCTTTAGCTTTGAGCCGTCAGGTATTAAACCAGATATGGTTACCCTATCTAAATCAATTGGTGGTTACGGCTTACCAATGGCAATCGTGCTATTCAAACCAGAGCTCGATATTTGGAACCCAGGTGAGCATAACGGCACATTCCGTGGCAACAATCACGCATTCATTACAGCAACGAAAGCACTCGAAACCTATTGGGCTGATGACCAACTAGAAAAGCACGTTGCAACATGCTCAAACATTATTGCTAACGTCATTGATAAATGCCTACACGACCATCCTGATATGTTTGTGCAAAGAAAGGGTCGAGGCATGATGATTGGTATTGAGTGTAATGATGGCGATCTGTCTAGCCAAATCACCAAAGCCTGTTTTGAAAATGGATTAGTGATTGAAACCGCGGGTCCTAATGATGAAGTCGTGAAGTTCTTTAGTCCACTCACCATTACAACGGCAGAGCTTGAGCAAGGCTTAGCAATTTTTGAAAATGCGGTTGAGCACGTTGTTGCTAAAAACTTTAGAAAAGCATCGTAATTTAAGGACGAAAAATGATTGTTAGAACATTAGATGAATGTCGAGACAGTGAACGCCGTGTAGCTTCTGAAACTTGGGAAAGTGTTCGTATGCTTCTTAAAGATGACAAGATGGGGTTTTCTTTTCACATCACGACAATCTTTGAGAACACTGAAACCCATATTCATTATCAAAATCACTTAGAGTCTGTTTACTGCATGAGTGGTGAAGGTGAAATTGAAGTTGTTGGGGGCGAAACTTACCCAATTAAACCAGGTACACTATACATTCTTGATAAACACGATGAGCATTATTTACGTGCTTATAAAGACAAAGAAATGGTGATGGCTTGTGTGTTTAATCCGCCAATCACAGGCAAAGAAACACATGATGAAAACGGTGTTTATCCACTCGTTGACTAAAACATTACGTGTATAGCCAGCGCACTTTCAGCGAAAAAAAATCCCTGTATAGCAAAGCTGATACAGGGATTTTTCTTGCGTAATATTAGATAATATTAATCGAATTCAACCAGATTTTTTTGATATTGCTGATGTTGCTGTTGTACTGCTTCTGACGGACGACCCGTTGCTTTACTTACCACCACAACCGCAACAGTGGCAAAAATAAAGCCAGGAATGATCTCATATAAGTCAAACATTCCACCTGTTAGTTGCTTCCATACCACAACGGTGACCGCACCTGTCACGATACCTGCAATCGCGCCATAACGGTTCATCCCACTCCAGTACAAACTTAATAGCAATACAGGGCCAAATGCCGCACCAAACCCCGCCCAAGCATAAGACACAAGACCTAAAACGGAGCTATCAGGGTTTAATGCTAAAACGAAGGCAACAATTGATAATGCAATAACCGCAATACGCCCAACCATAACAATTTCGTTGCTTGACGCTTGTGGACGAAATACTTGTTTAT
The DNA here is from genome assembly GCF_003026095.1 of Photobacterium sp. GB-72. Taxonomy (NCBI): domain Bacteria; kingdom Pseudomonadati; phylum Pseudomonadota; class Gammaproteobacteria; order Vibrionales; family Vibrionaceae; genus Photobacterium; species Photobacterium sp. GB-72. The sequence continues at coordinate 223,850 of NZ_PYNV01000005.1, forward strand.
AGAAATCTTCAGCCAATGCCGATGAAGAGACTAACAACTGAGAGTCCGCAGTACTCATGATCGCCGCTAAGATTGCCGCTAGTAAAATACCGGCCATCACGGGATGGAAAATCGCATTCACTAGCAACATGAAGACTTTTTCACTATCCGCTAACTCACCACCAAGGTTGCCATCAACATAAACAATACCCGTTAAGCCGACTAACAACGCACCAATCATCGACAGAGCCGTCCACACCACGGCAATACGACGCGCCGTACCAATGTCTTTATTTGAACGTGTCGCTTTAAAACGCGCAAGGATATGAGGCTGACCAAAGTAACCAAGCCCCCAACCTAATAGTGACAAAATAACCATAAATGATAATGGCTGGCCTTTAATATCATGCCAGAGCGTTAATAATTCAGGGTTCTTGTTATGAAGCGTTTCTATTAGCTGAACGGGATCGGCATTCATCGCTGCGATCGGCACAATAAGCAATGCAGCTGACATCAATAGGCCTTGCACTAAATCAGTCCAAGATACCGCAAGGAACCCTCCAAATAAGGTATACGTTACAACACACAAAGTACCGATAAATAGCGCGAGCGTGTAATCTAAACCGAAGACGGTTTCAAATAGTTTTCCGCCTGCCACTAAACCAGCACTGGTATAGAAAAGGAAAAAGAGCAAAATAAAGAAGGCGGAAATCGTTTGGATAAGCTTTGAATTATCATCAAATCGACGTGATAAAAACTCAGGTAAAGTCAGTGAGTTGTCTGCTGTTATACTGTAAGTGCGCAGGCGTTTAGCACAGATCAGCCAGTTCAACCACGTCCCCAGTAATAGGCCACCAGCTAGCCATAATGACTCAAAACCAGCGATATATGCATATCCCGGTAATCCTAATAATAACCAACCACTCATATCCGATGCTCCTGCAGATATCGCAGAAGGCCAAGGACCTAATGAACGCCCACCGAGAAAGTAATCACTGGAGCTCGATGTGCGTTTATAGGCGATATAACCAATCGCTAGCATCCCTAGTAGATACGCTACAAAGGTCGCTGTAATCGCGAAGTTATTTTCAATCATAAGTTGTACTTCCTGTTAAGTGGCCTTTGTTCATGGCAAAGGCCTATTATCATATTAAGCAAGGTCTGGTCAGTCGGTTTCTCCACAACCAAGCTCTAATAACGTTGCATTACCGCCGACGGCTGTAATATTGATGGTTCTGGTACGTTCAGTGATAAAGCGTAAACAGTAACTTGGGCTACCAATGACAGGTAGATGATCAAAATCGGTTTCTGCCACTAATTGCGCTAACTGTCCGCTTCTCGCCGCTAATTGACGCGCTAAGCTCAACGCACGTTCAGCAGTACCGCTATAAGCAACTGCTGCAACCTCTTCACTTTGAATTAACGATTCAAGCTCAATGTCCTCAATAACACTAAGTACATTGGCGACACATCCTGCCGGCTCTAGCTGACTGAGAATGGCACCAGTATTTAAAGGGTGATCAGGCGATAAACACAACATAACGCTGTTACCACACACCAATGCAGTGGCGATTTGAGCAATCACCACATGGTTAGCGACGTCATCGCTTGCAGTGACAACAAATACGCCGCGTCCAACACAATAAAGCGTGTTACTTTCACCTGTTGGCCCTGGCATTACTTGCATTTCAGCCACCATTTCCAGTGCATTATTACACTGAAAATTCACCATCATCGCAGATTGATTATCTAGCGATTTTGCCCAGCGGCGTAGAATAGCGATTCGCGTTTCAAAGTCCAGATCATTCCATACCGAAAACGCAAAAATGCTACTTTGTAGTGATTTTTGTAATTGCGGAGATAACGCCATTAACTGTGAATTATTTTTCATCGTTTACTCCTTCCATCTCGCATTGATGAGTAACATTGATTGGTGCAATCGTTGACTGCATAAAACGATACAAATAATGAGGCCCACCCGCTTTTGGCCCTGTTCCTGATAACCCTCGACCACCAAAAGGCTGGACGCCAACAACGGCGCCTACTTGATCGCGATTGATATAACAATTACCGACTTTTGCGCGTGACGCTATTTCACTATAGGTACGCTCATTTCGACTATGTATTCCCATTGTTAAACCAAATCCTGTTTGATTAATTTGATTAACGACTTGATCAATCTCGCTCGCCTTAAAACGCACAATATGCAGAATTGGGCCAAAGTGCTCTTGCTCTAATAGGTTAATATGTTTAATTTCAATGGCCGTCGGCGGAACAAAATCGCCATTCGCACAGCTTTCTGACAGCGGCGTTTGGCAAATCAATCGCGCTTGGTTTTTTAACGATTCAATATGAGTAAGCAGCTTTTGCTTTGCCGCACGATCAATGACAGGCCCCACATCGGTAGCATGTAATTGCGGATCCCCAACCTTAAGTTCAGCCATCGCCCCTTTGATTAACGTGATCACACGTTCGGCAATATCTTGCTGAATAAAGAGGACGCGTAATGCTGAGCAACGTTGACCGGCAGAGGCAAACGCGGAACGTAATACATCACGTACGACTTGTTCCGGTAGTGCTGTACTATCAACGATCATTGCATTTTGACCGCCCGTTTCGGCAATGAATGGGACTGGCGCACAATCACGTGCCATTAAGGTACGATTAATCAATTGCGCTGTGGGTGTAGAACCTGTAAAGGCGATACCAGCAACACGCTCATCTGACGTCAACTGATGGCCTATCTCACGCCCCAATCCTGTTACGACTTGAATAACACCTTGTGGAATGCCAGTAAGCAGTAGTAATTCAATAGCACGACAAGCAATTAATGAGGTTTGCTCTGCAGGTTTCGCCACGACGGTATTACCTGCAACTAAAGCGGCACATACTTGACCTAAGAAAATGGCTAACGGGAAATTCCAAGGGCTAATACAAACAAAGACACCTCGTCCTTGATAGGTCATCTCTTGATCGACACCATCAAAGCTAGTGATGCGTTTAGGCTTAGCAAAATTAGTTTGTGCCTGCTCTGCGTAATAACGACAAAAATCTACCGCTTCACGAATTTCATCAATGGCATCGTGGATGGTTTTACCTGCTTCACGGTGACACAACGCCACTAATTCTGCTTGATGTAATTCAAGTTTATCGGCCAATAGCAATAAGTAATTTGCACGCTCGCTTGCAGAACGTTGTGACCAATCAGCAAAAGCGTCATGGGCAGATGCCATTGCGGTATCCACTTGTGATGATGTGGCATAGTTCAGTTCACCCACCACTTCCTCACGATCATAAGGTGCCGTCACACAAACTCGCTCGGCAGCTAAAATAGCCTTTGGTTTTCCATTCAAAATAGGCGAGGCTTTCCACCTCACCTTATCAAAGGCACGTACCGCCTGATGAAATGGCTGCCACTGTGATTCAATATCAATATTAATACTTGATGAGTTTTTACGTTCAGAGCCAAAAATATCTATCGGTAATGGGATCAAGCTATTGTGCAATGTCTTACGTTGCTTAAGCACATCAACCGGATGTTGTGTGAGCTCAGCAATTGGACAATTCGCATCAACCAAGCGATGAACAAACGAACTATTGGCACCATTTTCTAATAAACGACGAACAAGGTATGGCAGTAAGTCTTTATGGCTTCCCACTGGTGCATAAATACGTACCTGTGTTTTATGCATATCCATCACATGGTTATATAGCGCATCTCCCATGCCATGCAGGCGTTGGAATTCAAAGTAAGAATGCTTCGCCATCGCGACAATAGCACTGATCGTGTGAGCATTATGAGTCGCAAATTGTGGGTAGATCAGCCCTTTTAAAGGCTCAGATAGTAGAAATCTCGCACAGGCTAAATAAGAGCTGTCTGTCGCTTCTTTACGAGTAAAAACTGGGTAGCCATTGAAGCCTGCTTGCTGACAAAGTTTCAGTTCACTATCCCAATAGGCGCCTTTTACTAATCGAAGTGGAATCACATCACCTTGTTGTTTAGAAAGGGCAGCAAGCCACGCTAATACAGGTAGAGCACGTTTCGAATACGCTTGTACAACTAAACCGAAACGCCCCCAACCTTTTACTTCTTTTGCGCGATACAGTTTTTCAAATAGCTTTAATGATAATTCTAATCTGTCTGCTTCTTCAGCATCAATCGTGATCCCAACGTTATGCTCGCGGGCAAAAATTAATAGCTCAAGTACGGAATGGTACATTTCCTCTAACACACGCGCTTCATTGGCGACTTCGTAACGAGGATGCAAAGCAGATAACTTAATGGATACGGTAGGATCTGATGATTGACCAGCCGATTGAGCTGAAATGGCACTATTGACCTTGCCTACCGCTTTAATCGCCGTTAGGTAGTCTTGGTAATATTTTTCGGCATCTTGAGCGGTGAGTGCCGCTTCACCTAGCATGTCGAATGAATAAGTAAACCCTTGCTCTCGTTTAGGTTTGCCGTTTTTCATCGCCTCAGAAATATCTCGCCCTAGAACAAATTGATGCCCCATGATTTTCATCGCTTGGTGCATAGCTTGTCTGATCATTGGCTCTGACATTTTATTAACCAAGCGGTTAATTACATTCGTAGGTGTACCGTCTTGTTTTGCATCTAACGTTACTACTTTCCCTGTTAGCATGAGCCCCCATGTTGAGGCATTCACAAATAATGAATCAGAGTTTTTAAGGTGAGATTTCCAATCAGCAACACTTAATTTATCGCGAATTAGGGCATCAGCAGTAGCCGGATCAGGAATACGCATCAGTGCTTCAGCTAAGCACATTAATAAGATCCCTTCTTTGGTCTCTAGGCTATATTCCAATAGCAGTGCGTCAATCATTTGCACCGCATTTTTATCGGCACGGACACGAGCAATAAGCTCACTGGCTTGCGCTGCACTATACGTACGTTCTTCATCGGTAGGTTCTGCTAAGGGTAGCAACTGTGTTAACCACTCAGACTCATCAACAGCATACAGTGGTGAAATTAATGCCCATAATTGAGCTAACGGCTTCTCTATAAAGGAAGAATGGAGTACATCAACGGCTTTAAACATCAGGTTTCCTCTATGGCATCTCAGTGAGATGATAATAAACAACACTGTCATGTTATTAATCTGTTATTGCCTGTAGATAGTATGGATAAAATTTTATCTCGTCTTATGAATTCCTACGGGATGTTTTATTTTTTCTCCAACAATGAATAATACGAGATCTCACACATAAAAAAGCGCTATATAGTTAACCCATATAGCGCGATATTACTGCTAAGTGCTACTTATAACTTATTGAATAAAGAACTGATATCGTATGGGAGATGTCCCGTATAGACGGCGAAAAGCTTGACTAAAGCTGCTTTGACTTGAGAATCCGCATAATTGTGCAACTTCCGATAACGGTTTTTGAGTTTCTGCAATCAATTGCTTTGCTAACTCTAATCGTTTTCGCAATACATATTGATGTGGCGTTATCCCCATTTGCTTTCTAAATAAGACATAAAATTGGCTTTGTGCTAAAAAAGCAATGCTGGATAGATCAGCCACTGAGATCTTCTTCTGAATATTCTGCTGGATATAACTATCAATAAGCGCCATATTTAGACGTGTTACTTTTTTTTCATCAAAGCTCATTAAGCTACGATTAATTAAGCACTGTAAGGTGTTACTGATCGATTGTGATAACACACTATCCTGAGCATGTTCTTTTAATTCAATCGCTAACAATGAAATAAGCTGATGAGTACGTGCATCTAAGCTGAAATTGCCATTACTGAACTGTTCCACATCAGTCATTGATATCAATGGTGGTAAATTCATCACTAAAACTTGGTTGTTAGGTCCGCCACAAAAACCATGGTTAACATTGGCATTAATTCGGCATCCCATACCAGAAGAAAGACAAAGTGAACTATCTTCTATCGACAGTTCACTTTGCCCCATTAATCCTATAATAATCTGAGGATAATCATGATGATGGTATGTTTTTGATTCGTCTAACGTTTCGACATGGAATGTCGGCATTTTTTTTTCCATACACCACCTCCTTTTTTTGTACACCACAAAGTATGTGGTACTTATATACTGCGCCAACTGCTTTAAAATAAAACAAATAAGCGCATTAAAATAATGCGCTTATATTTAATAGCAGAATTTAATCACTACCATTCATTTAAAATTTCAACGTTCACTTTCACGTCTTTTTTTAACATCGCAAGGTTAGTATTGGCTAGTAAATCACGAGGGTAATGCAATGTAATAACACTGTTTGACATATCAGTGATCGGCGAAGAAACGCCATCGATACCAATGTCGTCTTGTACCATTAAGTTTTCAGATAACGATTTAGGAATATCAATAAATACTGAAAAACCCGCTTCATCCTCTTCTACCCCAGTCACTAATGCCGTGCTTTTAATGTTCCCTGTTAATCCGCCACGACCAACCACTTCACCAAATTTAGGGTGGATCTCAAGATTTACCTGATCACCTTCCTTTAAACTCTCAAATGTTGTCGTACCCAATGCTTGGTCAATATCAAAGTACACCGTATCGTTTAAAATACGCACGACAGTCAAGGAGCAACCATTTACTAACATTACAGTATCTATGTCAACAAGCTCAAGCATACCCTCAGGGAATACAATACCATGTCGTTGACTATCTTCACTTTTTGATATGGATTTAATAACACCACGACCTTGAACAATACCTCTAAACATCAATGTCTCCTTTTCTAGACTCTTATATTTTTTCTTAATGTATGCCAATAGATTCATCAAGAGTTTAGTAATTTGAGATTAAAATACAAATAAAGCACAAGATTTTTTTTAATATCATCACAAAAATTTAAATATAGAAATATAATTCACACACTTGTATTAATTATAAATCACCAATAACATTAAAATGGGAAATATCAATATCACCCATTTATCACACCGCTTTTTTTACACATTTAAATATCAGAGCATGATAACCCCCTCAACCCCACAACATGCACACTAAGCAAAAATAAACCCCAACAAAACATATAGTTAATAAAAAACAAAGCAATAAAAAGCAGTGATTATTGGCAAAATATTGCTTTTTTATTTACTTGTAGCAATATTTATCCCCACAAATACAAACCTATCAACAAACAAAAAATGAAATACATTTTAATTCGATAAATATCGGAGTAAAAATAAAAAAAATAAAATTTCAACGATAAAAAAACACAAATAAACATACCTAAGCTCACTCCGTAAAAATATTAAAAACCAAGAAATGAGCAATTATTGACCAAAAAAAAGACGGAAAAAATGTCGAAAAAGCTAGACATAATAGATGTGGATATGAAGAGTTAAAAATAATTGTTTTTATAGTGTGATCAAAATCTCGAATATTTATAAACAAATAAAAATCAACTTACATGGTAATAATTATTCATCTAGCCTTATTTTTGTTCCTAAGGGGCATTAACGCATCCCTAAAAGGAATAGAATTTAACAGCATGTTAACGGAGATTGCATGATTAAGAAGATCCCATTGATTATTGGAGGCGAAGTTCGAGACACGTCAGAACATGAAGTCCGCGAACTTACGCTTAACAATAACACCGTCAATGTACCTATCATTACAGACATTGATGCTGAGGCGATCACCTCACTAAAAATAGAAAATAACTTAAATATCAACAAGATAGTTAACTTCTTGTATACTGTAGGGCAAAAATGGAAGAGTGAAAACTATAGCCGTCGCCTTACTTATATTCGCGATCTAGTCAAATTCATGGGCTACTCTCCTGAGATGGCAAAACTAGAAGCGAACTGGATTTCGATGATCCTATGTAGCAAAAGTGCGCTGTATGACATTGTTGAAAATGATCTCAGTTCTCGCCATATCGTTGATGAATGGCTCCCCCAAGGTGATTGCTATGTCAAGGCGCTGCCAAAAGGCAAGTCTATCCATTTATTAGCGGGTAACGTTCCGCTGTCTGGTGTGACATCTATCCTGCGCGCTATTCTAACTAAAAACGAATGCATCATTAAAACATCGTCTGCTGATCCATTTACCGCAACCGCACTGGCTTCAAGTTTTATTGATACCGATGCCGACCACCCAATAACTCGATCTATGTCAGTCATGTATTGGTCACATAGTGAAGATATCACTATTCCACAAAAAATCATGAGCTGTGCAGATGTGGTTGTGGCTTGGGGGGGTAACGATGCAATCAAATGGGCAACAAAACATACCCCAGCACACGTTGATATTCTTAAATTTGGTCCAAAGAAAAGTATTTCGATTGTTGATAACCCAACAGATATTAAAGCAGCTGCCATTGGTGTTGCTCACGACATCTGTTTTTATGATCAACAAGCTTGTTTCTCTACCCAAGATATCTATTACATGGGTGACAATATCGATACTTTTTTTGCAGAGCTAACTCAGCAATTAAACATCTATAAAGACATACTGCCCAAAGGCGATCAATCTTTCGATGAAAAGGGCGCATTTTCTTTAACAGAAAGAGAATGTTTATTTGCCAAATATAAAGTGCAAAAAGGTGACGAGCAGTCTTGGTTATTAACGCAATCTCCAGCGGGTTCATTCGGTAATCAACCATTATCTCGTTCTGCGTATATTCATCACGTGAAAGATATTTCGGAAATTACTCCCTATCTTCAAAATAATGTAACCCAAACAGTTTCAATTACACCATGGGAAGCATCATTTAAATATAGAGATACATTAGCGGCACACGGTGCGGAACGTATTATTGAATCAGGTATGAATAATATATTTCGAGTGGGTGGCGCACATGACGGTATGCGTCCACTTCAGCGTCTTGTTAAATATATTTCACATGAAAGACCATCGACTTATACCACTAAAGATGTCGCAGTCAAAATAGAACAAACGCGTTACCTAGAAGAAGATAAATTCCTCGTTTTTGTACCATAAAAGAGAAATATTATGAACAATACTCAAACCTCAGCACCTATTGATCACGTTATTAACCTAGGTGATAATCGTCACATCCGCGTATGGGAAACTCTGCCTAAAAATCAAGAGGTTAAGCGCAATAATACGATTGTTATTGCAGCTGGTTTTGCCCGTCGAATGGACCATTTCGCTGGCCTTGCTGAATATTTAGCAAATAATGGTTTTCATGTTATTCGTTATGATTCATTAAATCATGTTGGCTTAAGTAGTGGTGAAATTAATCAGTTTTCTATGTCTGTTGGCAAACAAAGTTTATTAACAGTCATTGATTGGCTAAATGATCGTGGTATTAATGAAATTGGACTAATTGCTTCAAGTCTTTCTGCTCGTATTGCCTATGATGTTGCTACTGAGATTAAATTATCATTCCTCATTACGGCTGTTGGTGTTGTTAATTTAAGAAGCACACTTGAGAAAGCACTTGATTATGATTATCTACAAATGGAAATTAATGATATCCCTGAAGATTTAAATTTCGAAGGTTATAACTTAGGCTCAAAAGTCTTTGTGACTGACTGTTTTGATAATAGTTGGGATACTTTAGATTCAACAGTAAATAAAACTAAAGATCTAGATATTCCTTTTATTGCCTTTGTTTCAAATGGCGATAATTGGGTCTGCAAAGAAGAAGTGAAACACTTAATCGGAAATATCAACTCAGATAAAACCAAAATTTACTCATTAATTGGTTCATCACATGATTTAGGTGAGAACCTGATCGTCCTGCGTAATTTCTACCAATCGGTAACCAAAGCCGCAATAGGCTTAGACAGTGAAGTACTCGATTTAGCGGACGATATTAGTGAACCAAACTTTGAAGATCTCACCATTATTACAGTTAATGAACGTCGTTTAAAAAATAAAATTGAAAACGAAATGTTCGCTAGCGCTTAAACCAATACATATTTTATTCATTAAAAGGAAAATATAATGAAATTTGGCAATATTTGTTTCTCATACCAGCCACCAGGTGAATCTCATAAAGAAGTCATGGATCGCTTTGTTCGACTTGGCGTTGCTTCAGAAGAATTAAACTTCGATACCTTCTGGACGCTTGAACACCATTTCACTGAATTTGGCCTAACCGGTAACCTATATGTTGCTTGTGCCAATATTCTTGGTCGTACCAAAAAACTCAACGTTGGCACAATGGGTATCGTACTTCCAACAGCTCACCCTGCCCGTCAAATGGAAGATCTAATGCTACTGGATCAAATGTCAAAAGGTCGTTTTAACTTTGGCGTAGTCCGTGGTTTATACCATAAAGATTTCCGGGTATTCGGTGTTACGATGGAAGATTCCCGTTCGATCACTGAAGATTTCCATAAAATGATCATGGACGGCTCAAAATCAGGTGTTTTACACACTGATGGTAAAAATATTGAATTCCAAGATGTAAATGTCTATCCAGAAGCCTACTCAGACAAAATCCCTACTTGTATGACAGCCGAATCTGCCGCGACAACAACTTGGTTAGCAGAACGTGGTTTGCCTATGGTGCTAAGTTGGATCATCACGACCAGCGAGAAAAAAGCACAGATGGAACTGTACAATGAAATTGCAACTGAACATGGTCACGATATTAAGAATATCGACCACAGTATGACCTTCATCTGTTCTGTTAATGACGATCAAGAAAAAGCAGAAAGTGCATGTCGTGACTTCTTATCAAACTGGTATGACTCTTACACAAATGCGACAAATATCTTTAAAGACAGTAACCAAACTCGTGGCTATGACTACCACAAAGGTCAATGGCGTGACTTTGTATTACAAGGCCATACCGATAGCCGCCGTCGTCTTGATTACAGTAATAACCTTAACCCTGTTGGCACACCTGAAAAATGTATTGAAATCATGCAACGCGATATTGATGCAACAGGGATCAAAAATATTACCCTTGGTTTTGAAGCAAACGGTTCAGAGCAAGAAATCATTGCTTCTATGGAACGCTTTATGACACAAGTGGCGCCATACCTAAAAGATCCGAAATAAACCACTAGATTTAACATCTTGAATTAAATGATAAATAAGGAAAATAACATGAATTTTGGATTATTCTTTCTAAACTTTCAGCTTAAAGGTATGACATCTGAAGACGTACTCGACAACATGATCAACACTGTTGCATTGGTCGATAAAGACGAGTACCACTTCAATACCGCTTTCATTAACGAACACCATTTTTCTAAAAACGGTATCGTAGGTGCTCCTATAACAGCTGCAAGTTTTTTACTCGGTTTAACCGAACGTCTTCATATTGGTTCATTGAATCAAGTTATCACAACTCACCATCCGGTACGTATTGCAGAAGAAACAAGCTTGCTTGATCAAATGTCTGATGGACGTTTTATTCTAGGATTAAGTGATTGTGTTAATGATTTCGAGATGGACTTCTTTAAGCGCCAACGCGATAGTCAACAACAGCAATTTGAAGCTTGTTATGACATTTTAAATGATGGTATTACTACTAACTACTGTCATGCTAATAATGACTTTTATAACTTCCCAAAAATCTCTATCAACCCACACTGTATTAGTAAAGAAAACCTAAAACAGTATATCTTAGCTACAAGTATGGGCGTGGTTGAGTGGGCAGCGATCAAAGGCCTGCCGCTGACTTACCGCTGGAGTGACACCCTAGCTGAAAAAGAAAATTACTATCAACATTATTTAGCTGTCGCGGCTGAAAATAATGTCGATATTACTAATATTGATCACCAATTCCCATTACTTGTTAATCTAAATACAGATAGCGATATTGCTAAACAAGAAATGCGTGACTATATCCGCGATTATATTGCAGAAGCTTACCCAAATGCAGATCAAGAAGAAAAAATTGAAGAGCTAATTAAGCAACACGCGGTAGGTACAGAAGATGAATATTATGACTCCACTAAATATGCTTTAGAAATAACAGGTTCAAAGAATGTATTGTTATCTTTTGAATCTATGAAAAATAAAGCAGCTGTCATCGACCTTATTAATATGGTTAATAACAAAATCAAGAAAAATCTATAATAATAAGTCTCAGGATAATAAAATGACAAAATGGAATTATGGCGTCTTCTTCCTTAATTTTTATCATGTAGGACAGCAAGATCCATCATTAACCATGAATAATGCGTTAGAAACATTACGTATTATTCATGAAGATACATCCATCTATGATGTTGTTGCATTTAGCGAATACCACATAGATAAAAGTTATCATGATGAAACGAAACTAGCTCCACTTGTTAGTATTGGTAATAACGTTCATATTTTAGCCACCAGCAACGAAACCGTTGAAAAAGCAGCTAAATATGGGGTGCCACTTCTGTTTAAGTGGGATGATAACCAAAAAAAGCGCATTGATTTATTAAAACATTACGAGACAACCGCGGCTAAGTTTAATATCAATATCACCGATATTCGTCATCGATTAATGTTATTTATCAATGTGAATGAGAACCCAACGCAAGCCAAAGCTGAGCTAAGCATTTACTTAGAAAATTACCTCTGTTACACCCAAGCAGAGGCATCGATTGATGAAATCATCAATAGTAATGCGGCAGGAAATTACGATACGTGCTTATCTCACGTTGTTGATATTGCTCAAGGTTTAGATAATAAAGTCGATTTCTTATTTTGTTTTGAATCAATGAAAGTTCAAGAGGATAAAAAATCATTAATGATTAATTTTGATAAACAAGTTATCAATTATCGAAAAGATTACAATCTTAACTAATTAAGTTAATTTAAATTAAGACTTCGCCAATCATTGTCATTATAAATGGCAGTGTGATTTATTACACTGCCATTATTTTTTTATTAAGGTTTAATATGACTACATTATTAAATGTTGATACTAACGATATTATTGTTAGTTCAGAACTTGATGATATTATTTTCTCATCATCACCACTTAACTTAACCTATGATGAACAAGAAAAATTAAAGCAGAAATTTATAATGGAATCATTCCACTACCATTATAAAAATAATGAAGATTACCGTTATTATTGTAATGCCCAAGGTGTAGACGAAAAAATTACATCAATCGATGATATTCCGGTATTCCCTACTTCGATGTTCAAATACGCTAAGCTACATACTGCCGATGAAGCTAATATTGAAAATTGGTTCACCAGTAGCGGCACAAGTGGAATAAAAAGCCATATTGCCCGTGATCGCCAAAGCATCGAACGCCTGCTTGGCTCTGTAAATTACGGCATGAAGTATCTAGGTGAGTTCCATGAACACCAACTAGAGCTAGTTAATATGGGACCTGATCGCTTCAGCGCCAAAAATGTTTGGTTCAAATATGTCATGAGCCTAGTTGAATTGTTATACCCAACGACGTTTACAGTAGACGAAGATGAAATTGATTTTGAACAAACCATCACGTCGTTAAAGGCTATTCAGCGTAAAGGAAAAGGCATTTGTTTAATTGGCCCTCCATACTTTATTTATTTATTAGCGCTTTATATGAAAGAGCACAACATTGAATTTAATGCTGGTGCTCACATGTTCATCATCACTGGTGGCGGCTGGAAAACAAAACAAAAAGAAGCACTTAATCGTCAAGATTTTAATCAGTTATTAATGGAAACTTTCAACCTTTTCCACGAAAGCCAAATTCGTGACACCTTTAACCAAGTAGAACTAAATACTTGCTTCTTTGAAGATAACCGCCAACGCAAACATGTTCCACCATGGGTATATGCTCGTGCACTTGATCCTGTCACTATGACGCCTGTTGAAGATGGTCAGGAAGGCTTAATGAGCTACATGGATGCATCATCGACGAGTTACCCAACCTTTATTGTTACAGACGATATTGGCATTGTGCACAACATCAAAGAGCCCGATCCACACCAAGGAACAACCGTGGAAATTGTTCGCCGTTTAAATACCCGTGAACAAAAAGGCTGTTCATTATCGATGGCGACCAGCTTGAAATAAGTAGCAGGACTGAATGATGATTTTTAATTGCAAAATTACAAAAATTGAAGCATCTGATAGCCATGTTTTTAAAGTGTTTATCAAACCAGACCAATGCTTTCAATTCAAAGCCGGGCAATACGCTATTATCTATTTGAATAATAAACAGCTGCCTTTTTCTATTGCTAACAGCCCAAACTGTAATGAATTAATTGAATTGCATGTTGGCGGCTCAGTCAAAGAAACTGCTATAGAAGCAATTTCGTATTTTAACGATGCGTTTATTCATCAAACCGAGTTTAAGATAGATTCGCCACATGGTGATGCTTGGTTACGTGATGAAAGTGAATCGCCGCTGCTACTTATCGCTGGCGGCACAGGCTTATCATATATCAATAGTATCCTTCATCATTGTATTGACAAGCAACTATCACAACCTATCTACCTTTACTGGGGTGTGAACAATCGCCAATTGCTTTATGCAGATCAAAAACTTAAGTCATTAGAAGCCCAGCTTCCCAATGTGAAATATGTGCCCGTTGTCGAGCATGTACACACAGAGTGGGACGGTAAAATCGGCAATGTTATTGATGCTGTAATGGATGATTTTGCCGACTTATCTGAATTTGATATTTATGTTTGCGGGCCATTCGGTATGAGCCGAAATGCAAAAGATATTTTTACAACTCAGAAAAAAGCCAATGTCGGGAAAATGTATTCTGATGCGTTTAGTTATATGTAGTTAAAAATCGTTCATATCATTACTGATGGTTTTTATCTAAATCAGTCATTACTCATTATATTTACTCTATTTATTGGGTAACAGTTGGCTTGCACCTGATAAATAGAGTTTTTTTGTAGGTATAGTATGTTCACAGGAATAATAGAAGCAATTGGAAATATCAGCGCCATTATTCGTAATAATGACGATATTTCAATGGTTATCAATACCAATAAGCTTGATATTTCGGACGTAAAACTTGGTGATAGCATTGCTAGTAATGGCGTTTGTTTAACCGTATCTAAATTAACTCCAACTGGGTTTGTTGCCGATCTTTCAAAAGAGACGTTAAAGCGTACCGCATTTCACAGCTACCACGTCGGACAAAATATCAACCTAGAAAAAGCCATGTTACCCACTACACGCTTAGGTGGTCATATTGTTTCCGGACATGTTGATGGTATTGGCGACATTATTGAATTAAAGCAAAAGGGTCGCACCATTGAGGTTTGGATAACTGTACCAATACACCTGAAGAAGTTTGTTGCAGAGAAAGGTTCAATTTGTATTGATGGAACGAGCTTAACCATCAATGCTGTCTATCAGAATGTCATTAAATTAACCATTATTCCTCATACGTTAACCAATACAACACTTGCTAATGCAACCATTGGTCAAAAGGTCAATATTGAAGCTGATATGGTGGCACGCTACCTCGAACGATTAGTCAGCATTGATAAACAAGAATCCAAAAAAAACACTAACGTCTCTATGTCTTTATTAGAGAAGCACGGTTTTATCGTATAACTCATTTACGCTGTTGATAAAAAGGACCAGTTATGACTTTAAGTAGCGCCCAAGAAATCATTAATGATATCCGTCAGGGGAAAATGGTTATCTTGATGGATGATGAAAATCGTGAAAATGAAGGCGATCTGATCATTGCCTCTGAAATGATTACTCCCGAAGCGATTAATTTCATGGCAACACATGGGCGTGGGTTGATCTGCTTAACGTTAACCAAAGATCGCTGTAAAACGTTAAATTTACCGCTAATGGTACAAAATAATCACGATAAATTCTCAACTGCATTTACCGTTTCAATAGAAGCCGCCACCGATGTTACGACTGGGATCTCTGCCAGTGATCGTGCGAAGACAGTACAAGCAGCAGTTGCTCCTAATGCCAGTGCTGATAATATTGTTTCGCCGGGGCATATTTTTCCATTAATGGCGCAAGATGGTGGCGTATTAATTCGTGCCGGTCACACTGAAGCAGGCTGTGATGTTGCACGCTTAGCAGGGCTTGAAGCCTCTAGTGTTATTGTGGAAATTCTTAATGAAGACGGCACAATGGCACGCCGACCTCAACTTGAAGTGTTTGCGCAAAAGCACAATTTAAAGCTGGGGACAATTGCCGATTTAATCGAGTATCGAACCCAACTAGAAAGTCATATTGAACGTTTATCAGAGAGTGAATTATGCACTGAATATGGTGTGTTCAACTTGATCACCTACCGTGACACCATTGACAATCAACTCCATTACGCCTTATGTAAAGGTGATATTAACCCTGATACTGAAACCTTAGTCCGTGTGCATGTCAAAGATACACTGAAAGATATTTTACATACTGGCGCCACACAATGGTCCCTACAAGCGGCCATGCAGCGTATTCAAGCCGACGGTGGCGTATTAGTGATCATCAGCCAAATAGAACCCTCAACGATGATCATCAATCAAGTAAACCAGTTAGCTTCAGAGCACCAAGCGATTGCTCCCTTGCCTACCACACCACAGTCCCGACAAATTGGTTTAGGATCGCAAATTTTATCTGAACTAGGGCTACGCAAAATTCGTTTACTGTCTTCACAAAACCAACAATATCGTTCTTTATCAGGATTTGATCTTGAGGTTGTTGAATATATTTGTAACTAGTAAACACTCAAATGTTATTGATTCATCGTTCGTTTTTATAAATACACTTAGGAAGCTTCATGAATATTATTGAAGGTGCGATCACAGCACCCCACGCAAATGTTGTCATCATCGTTTCTCGTTTTAATAGTTTTATCAATGACAACCTATTGTCTGGTGCATTAGATGCCCTACAACGCCAAGGTCTTGTTAAAGAAACCAATATTACCATTGTACATTGTCCAGGGGCTTATGAGCTGCCTTTATTGGCTCAACAACTTGCGAAACAAGGTAGTTATGATGCCATCATCGCTTTAGGTTCTGTTATTCGTGGCGGTACTCCACATTTTGAATATGTTGCAGGTGAATGCAATAAAGGTTTAGCGCAAGTTGCATTAGAACATCAAATTCCGGTCGCGTTTGGTGTCCTTACGGTAGATTCCATCGAACAAGCCATTGAACGTGCTGGAACAAAAATGGGAAATAAAGGCGCAGAAGCCGCCCTCAGTGCACTCGAAATGATCAACGTGTTAGCAGAGATAGAACCTTAGATACCTTATCTTCACACATTATGATGGCTATTATACCTACTGAATCATAGCCATTTTCCTTCCAAAGTAATTAACTCAAATAGAAGTACGAGGATATTATGGTCACAGTAAGAGCCCGAGTTCCTTTTAAAATAGGGCAACGAAGTGATATCCCTGCTGAATTATTGTCATTTCATGGCTTTAACTCAGGTAAAGAACACGTCGCAATTATTTTTAAACAAGCAGATACAGCGGCAAGCGTTCCTTTAGTTCGTCTGCACTCTGAATGCTTAACCGGTGATGTTTTTCATTCTTCTCGCTGTGATTGTGGTGAGCAGCTCAATGAAACGATAGAAAAAATGCGCCAATCTGGTGGGATTCTTTTGTATCTACGTCAAGAAGGCCGTGGGATTGGTTTATACAATAAACTCGATGCTTATCAATTACAAAGCCAAGGCATGAATACCTATGAAGCAAATAACCATTTAGGTTTTGATGATGATCTTCGTGATTTCAAGGAAGCCGCCGACGCATTACACGCACTGGGTATCAACAAAGTCCGCTTAATTACCAATAATCCTAAAAAAGTTAAAGACTTATCTCAACATAATATTCAGATAGTAGAAGTGATTAAGACTCAAGTACACATCAAAGAAGGTAATCAAGAATACTTACAAGCAAAAGCCTTATACGGTCATCACAACTTATCTTTATGACAATTCACACTTACCTTTACTCGCCATACGCATCGAGATTTCGCTCCTAACTATTACGCCATTTAACATACTAAAATTGTCATGTTAAATGGCAAAAAAACAACCACCTTAAACAACCACAGTTCAGAGTTACCCACTGAATTTGTGGATAACATTTATTTTAAGTTTATTTTCAATATCTTATAATTTTCAATAGGAAGAGTTAATAATTATTGTAATTTTATGAATTATTAATAAGTCGCTAAACATAAAAAGCCGCACTATTGCAGTGCGGCTTGGTGTTGCTATTAGTGTACTTACTCGGCACACCAATATTGTTACGCTTCGCCACTCATTACGTTGAGCTTGCCGTGTCCCACAATATTTGTGCGGACCGCTATATATTGGCGAAGAAGCAAATTTTTAAAAGGTGTCACTTACCAAATTGTTAACAACTAAGTAGTCACTTAGAAGCTTTTACATGTGTAGCTTTTACGTATGTAGCTTTTACGTGTGTAATTTTTACGGTGTTACTTTGTTGCTCTTACATGTATTACTTTGTCTACTTTTCACATGTTGCGCGATGCAACTGAGTGACTACCAATAACGGGTCTAAGAGGTCTATTAATAATCACTGATACCTGTATCCGTGAGTCTTTAAAAACAGCTCCAATCCTCCGTAAGCTCGAGTAACTATCTCAATACAGGTTAAGTTAAATATGGTAGATAAACGCCAATTAGGCAAATTCACATATAGAAAAAAATGCAAAAATAAACTCAAACGCTATTAACGTCCTATTTATAAAACAAATTACCCAATTAAATATAGCAGCTAGAATCCTATTTATTACGCCCCCACACTCAAAAACTCCTCTTTCAACACCATCACTAAAATAAATAACACTAATTAATGTTGCACATACAACATTACTAAGTATACAATCGCCTCATAGTTTTGTTGTATAGGTAACAAAAGTGATGAAAACGAACATTTACTCTATTCTCTTATATACCGTAATCGGCTTCGCTTTATCATTATCAGCTTTCCTTTTAATGGCTGATAATGTGTCGCCATTTACCACACAAGCCACTTTCTATAAATCAGTGGTGAACATTGCTCCTGAAGTATCAGGAAATATCACCCATGTTTATATCAGTAACGGTCAACACGTTAATGCTAACCAACCTTTATTTTCTATTGATCCAAAGCCTTATCAAATTGCAGTCGATCAAGCACAAGCCGAATTGCAACAAGCAAAAGAAGCCAATATAGGAACATGGCAGCAACTCGTCGCTGCACAGCAAGTGGTACTACAGAAAAAAACATTGTGGAAAAATGCGCAAATTAAATTGGATCGCTACCAAGCATTAAGCCGTAAAGGGTTAACGACCCAACAAGAGCTTGATGATGCGATCAGTACTGCTGATGTCGCTAAAAGTGCTATTTCTGCCGCACAAGCTGATGTGCTAAAAATCAAAGCGACACTATCAGGTAAGGAAAACACCGCAGCCGTTGAACTCGCACAAGCAAAATTAGCACGCGCTGAATGGGATTTATCCAATACTACAGTTGTTGCACAGACAGCTGGCACTGTGAGCAATTTACAATTAGATGCAGGGACTTATGTTAATAAAGGTACCCCGATCCTTTTTCTTGTGAATGCAAAAAACAGTTGGCTAAGTGCGGACTTTAACGAAAAAGGCATTGCCCATTTACAACCTAAAAATCATGTATTGATCAGTTTTGATTCTCAACCTGGTCGAGTATTTAAAGGCGAAATCGAAAATCAAGATCGTGCTATTTTTGATGCGAGCAATCCATTGACACAACTATCAACCGTTACTAATGACACACGTTGGATCCGCGAACAACAAAAAATCCGTACTCGCATTGCCGTCAACGTACCACAGCAAGATGTGATTTCAGGCTCTCGCGCAAGTGTCATTGTGCTTAATGGTAATCCTATTTTAGATGTGCTTAGCAATGCTTGGATCCATCTCATCGCCCTATTCCGCTACATCTACTAAGAAGCAACTCAGGTGAGTAAAGTATGAAACAGTTAATCAGTACAGATGCACTACGCACTAGCTTAATTGTGTGTATTTGTATGATGTTCGGAAAGCTTTTCCATGTAAATTCACATGTTTACTTTGCTTTATTTCCGATCATCATCGCAACGAAAGTAAAAGACTACAGTTGGAAAGGATTAAGCAAAACGTTCGCTTTGGTATTGCTCTCTGCTTACAGTGCGGTTTTCGTGTCTGAAGTTTTTAGTGATCACCCTTTTATTATTTGGACGATCAGTATCGTACTGTTCGACCAACTAAGAAAAAGGGCAGATTCTCCCGCTAAAGTGGGCGCATTGTTTATGCCGACAATTAACTGGATTTTAAATATTGTTTTTGCGCTACACACCAATATGGATATGCCGCAACGTTTACACGAAGTGGGGTTAGCGATTGTGGTTAGTATCTGTGTAACTAAGCTGTTTTTTTGGCTACTACCACCGAAACCAAAATCGGGCTTTTTCAAACCGAAAACAACCCCTGTCACCGCTCAACAACGCTTGATATCAGTGAGTTTGATTGGTTTAGGACTGGGTTTTTTAATGATTGTAAATCTAATTTCTGGCGCATTTTGTATGGTGCCAGTCATTGCAGCAGCAACTCAAACCAGTCGAGAAGCCTATTTAAAAATCGTTAAATCTCGTTTTATTACGCAAGTCGGCGGGTGTGCTATTGCGGCGATATTTATGTTACTTATCGCTGGTTATCAAAGTAATATTATTGTTTATGGTTTGGGGTTATTTGTACTGATTTACATGATCAGTCACAAAATTTATACCGATGAAGGGCCACACCAAGAGTTACATCCCGATATTTTGCTCGCAACCATGCTACCGATCCAACTTTATATGACCAACAGTGAGTTAGGATTAAGTAGTACTTTCCTTCGAGGATGGGAACTTAGCTGTACTTTAGGTATATTGGCTCTGTTTTATTTCATTACTACGGCGAAGAAACGTCATGTCACAGAACTACACTGATATCCCTTCTCTTAATGAGAGTGTCTCTTTTACGATGGGATTAGCCTACAAGCAATTTCGTAGTATTGCCAATTCAGCCTTGGCGACGGAATTTGATATTACGTTAGAAATGTTAGGTGCACTACGCGTGCTCAGTTATTTGGGCGAAGTGCCGCAGCAAGCTGTCTCCGATGCACTACACCGTGAACGTTCAGTGACTAAACGTTTAATCGATAACTGTATTAAACGTGACTTAATCACCGTGCATAAATCAGAGCAAAACAAAAAAGCCCGCTATCTTGTGATTACTGATAAAGGTAAAGATATCGAGCAAAAAGCCACCGTATGTATTGCTAATCTCAATCAAGACTTCTTTGCGCCACTCACAAATGAAGAACGCGAACTTTTATTTAAAATTAACAAAAAATTGATCCGACAAGACATACTGGTCAATTCTTAACGCACACGCAGGATAAACACGATATGGATATTTTCGTTGTCGATACTTTTACCGACCAACATTTCAAAGGCAATTCTGCGGCAATCATGCCCGTTGCCACTTTTCCAGACGTCTCATTAATGCAGCGTATTGCTGCTGAAAATAACCTGTCTGAAACGGCGTTTATTAAACCAACGGGCGATAATACTTATGCGATCCGTTGGTTTTCTCCTCTGACTGAAATTGACTTTTGTGGTCATGCAACGCTTGCCTCTGCCTTTGTTCTGTATCAGTTTTACCAGCTTAAAGGCGAGATCACTTTTACCACAGAGCAAGTTGGCACACTGACAGTAAAACAAGCCCCAAATGGCAATATTGAAATGAACTTCCCTTGCCAACCTGGTGAAGACGTTGAACCACCAGCCGCCTTACTCAAGGGATTATCTATTACGCCCACCAAGGTGCTAAAAAATCGCCAGGCCTATATTGCTGTTTTACCCAATGAACAAGCAGTACAAAATGTGGTTTGCGATGCAGAGCAGCTTAAACAGCTCGCCCCTCACGATATCGTTGTCACTGCACAATCGACACAATACGATTTTGTGTCTCGTTATTTCTGGCCAGCCAATGGCGGTTATGAAGATCCAGTGACAGGTTCAATCCACACAGCTTTAGCGCCATATTGGGCTAAACAGCTTGGTAAACGAGAATTAACCGCTTACCAAGCCTCACAACGAGGTGGGGTTTTACAGTGTAAAATGATCGATAATGATCGCATTATTATTGCCGGATCAGCGGTTTTATATCTGCGTGGAAAGGTATACTTATAGCGCTTGTATTCAATCTATAAAGGAGAGCAGGCGCTCTCCTTTCTTGTCTTATTTCATTTCGCCATTATTGGCTGTAATCGTTTCTAAGTGCACGATCATCGGTCAAATATTCAATAAACTCGATCTCTAAATTGTTATCATCGATAAAATAAGCACTGCGACGATAGGGATGCTCTGCACTCCAATGATCCACTTCATAACCGGCACTTTTCAGCTTTGCAACCGCATCATCAATACGTTCAACCACAATACCAACATGCTTAATGCCTGATGCATTTCCCTGCCAATCAGGCACCTGACCTTCCCCCCCAGATCCTATCGCCACATAGCTCTCTTGATCGCCAATGTGATACCAATGCATCGGTTGACCAAACCAGTTATCAATTTTCCCTTCCCCGCGAATCGTCCATTCAGGTAACGCTGTTAATAAAAAATGAATCGTTTTTTCTGGCTGAGATACTTTTATATTGATGTGCTCTACATATCCTTTCATTGTTTTTTCCTTCTTGTTTAAAAATATGTGAGCACTTTAATTCCTCAAGTAAGCTTGAGGTCAAGAAGAAATAATGATGTATTGATTACTTAATAACTCTTTGATTAATATTTAGCGATCAGACTTTCCATTGACGCTGTAACAACCGATTTCACTTTCATTGGTTTGATCCACAACTTAGAAAAATCGCACCATCCATTGGCGTTGATCTCCACACCTCGAATTTGCTCTGGTACCGAGAGGGTTAATCCTTCACGCTTTATTTCAAATAAAATATGCTGTTGCTCTAACCACGTCATAACGTGACTAATCAGTGCTTGTTGACGTAACACATCCTCTTCAATACGGATCGCAGCGATCTGCTGTTGTAAATAATCTTGCTGGGTAAAGGTCAATACCGATGCCCAGTGCGGATATAACGTTAAAAAAGCAAACCAACTGGTGTACTTGTTATCTTCCTTTCTTATTCCTAAAATCGACACATCAACGCCATCAAGAAACTGACCAAACTTTACTTCTTTCGTCTGCAATATTTCAGGCTTATCAAAATAGGACATTAACTGTTTTGAATACTCTCGACATTCTCGATTATTCTCATGACTTATCGTATAAACAGGGTATTTTTTACCGGCTTGATTATGATCGCCTAAAAATGCCGCTGCTAGATTTTGTTTAACGTCTTGCGTTTGTAATTGCTTATTTGTAATCAAGCAATAAAACGATCCGACATAATCACAGCCCGTCTCATACACGTTTAAACTGTCATTTAAAAAGAAAAAGTTCTGATAACACTTCTTTCTTTCGGCCCAACTCTCGTGGATCCAAAATTCAATTTTCTCAATTAATGCTGATGTACGGTTATATTGTGAAAAGCGTTGCAAGCGTAATAGTTTGTTCGAATTTACGGCTAACAAGAAAGGTCCCGAGCCAATGGCTCTAAAATGTGATTCATTAGCAAATACGAACTGTTTTGGCATGATCGCGGTTTCAGCACGACACAGTAATTTAATAAAAAGAGGATCTGGGGTAGATAAATGAATTTCAACCACATCAAAAGAAACAGCAATAACCTTTTCGATATGATCATACAATCGTTGCCATTGCGCTGAATGGATAAGCCCTTTAAAACTTGCAACAACATCATCTGCAGTCAGAACAGATAAATCATGAAACAGGGTTTCAGGCCGAAGATAGAAAGTCCAAACGGTATGATTGCTATTACTTTCCCAAAAATGAGCAAGATTACCTGTCAGCTTATTCGCTTTATCTTCAACTAACGTTTGGTAAACCTCAGAGATAAAGTGGCGCTCAGTACGCTCGGTAATAAAATGGGGATGTAACGTTTTCATACAACGATGAAAAGGCGCCAGGATCGTGTTGTGTTTCTCTGTCACCGCTTGTGATAAATATTGCCATAAGCCAGCGGCGGTATCTCGTCCATTAAACCCTACCAGCTTATAAACCAAATCGAGATTGCTGTTGTCATTCGCTTTATCAATCTCTTTGTGGCACGCCTGTATCGGTTCCAGTAAACAATTGAGGATCCCTTTATTACCTCGCCCCACAGTCGGTGACCAGGTTAACCAACCTAATGTTGTCATTTGATTTAATAAGGTTCTCGCATGACGCTCACTGCAATGAAGGTAAGCGGCGATCTCTACAATAGTGACCTTGCTTTTACCAGGACCGACACGATTAAATATATTTTCATATAGTTCCAGTTTTCGTCGGCTCATACAGAGAGATCCTTACATTACTTCAGATAATTATCATTAAACTTCTTTTGCTGGCTAAGCGTTAGTGGTCTGGCTTTAGAAAACTGATCTGAGCCAAAAATAGTGTTCAGCCTTTCTAATCGCTGTGCAGGACTAATATATATCAAACGAGCAAGCCATCCTGTTTTTTTATCGTGACGTTTTGATGAGTTAATAATTTCTTTAATTTGGTTATAAAATTTCATGATTTAGCTCCTGTTATTTGATGATTTTATTTTAGGAGCTTTACGCCATTTAAAAACGGAACAAAAAAAGAGACTGTTCCGGTTTTAAACGACACAAAATATTTATCTCTTTAAGTATTCGAAGACGCACATACTATCCCCCCTCACAACATTTTTGAGATATCGAGCATAATTTAAGAAAAAACAAAGCAAATCATCACTATTAGTTACATAGTATCGTGCCATTGTCACACTTATTTATCACTAAATAGGTACTATGCTGCTCGACGCTTTACCGCCTAAATTCCTTTCAACAATATGGATTATTGAATGAAACTAATTAAGACTCTTGCTGCTGTTGCTATTTCATCTGCTCTTCTTACAGGCTGTGTATTTGAGAGCAATGATGATGTTATCCCTGTTAACAACGTTTCTATTGCTACATTCAACTTATCATTCGACCGTTTTACGTTTGAACAACTGGTCGATGAAATGCTAACCACGCCTTCGGAGCAACAAACATTAGTCGATGGGTTTAATGCAAATACGCTAAGTGAAGACGACAAAGCGAAAGCACTAAAGATCATTCAAATCAGAAACGTTGCAGCCATTATTCAAAGCCAACGTCCTGATATTATTTTACTGGCTGAATACAATAACGACGGTACAGGCGATGATCTTACCGCTTTAAATGGATTCCAAACTAACTACTTAGCGGTAGGACAAAGCCTAAATAGCATTGATGGTGGTGATACGTTATCTCCCATTCACTACCCGTTTAGCCAAAGTTATGCCACGAACACGGGTTTAATGAGCGGCTTAGATCTTAATAACGACGGTAAAGTAAATAGCGGTCCAAATGATGCGTGGGGCTTTGGTCAATACCACGGGCAGTATGCATTTGCGCTAATGTCTCAATTTAAAATTGATGATGCGAATACCCGTACATTCCAAACCTTTAAGTGGAAAGACTTACCAACAGCAACGAACCCAACCATTACTAACTGCAACGATGACAAAAATAAAATTCCTGCAGGTATGCGTTGTGGTGATAGTTGGTACACCGATGCTGAATGGAATCAAGTCCGTTTATCATCGAAAAACCATGTTGATGCACCCGTCATAATCCCAACAGCATCAGGCGAACAAGTGGTACATATTTTAATGTCGCACCCAACGCCACCGGTATTTGACACAGTGACTGAAAACAATAAACAAAAAAACCGCGATGAAATTCAGTTCTGGACAGATTACATTGATGGTGCAGAGTTTATTTATGATGACAAAGGCACAAAAGGCGGTTTAGCTGATAATGCCAAGTTTGTTATTGTGGGTGATCTTAATGCCGATCCTGAAGCGGGTGACGGTTTTATCGAAACCATTGATACCCTATTAAAGCACCAGCGTGTGAATCAAGAAGCCACTAATGGCGCTTACGTTCCGACAAGCTTTGGTGCTGAATACTGCTTCCCAAGTGGTGAATGTCGCCAAGATAACCCACACCCAGAGCGCATAACCAGTACATTTGGTTTACAAGTGGATCACGCTATCCCATCAAGTAATCTAAACATTGTTGATTCTGGTGTTTACTGGCCAGCACCGAATGAAGCTGGATACTTACTGATGAACGATGAACGCATTGGTAAAGGAAAAGGCAAAGATATTTCTTCCGACCACCGTATGGTGTGGCTAAAGGCAAGCTTTAACTGATTCGCCCTTTATTTAAAAAGCCGATCGTAAGATCGGCTTTTCTTGTCAACATGGTTCTGACGAGAAACAATCAAAACATAAGAAATACCCTCGATTAACGCCATTCACTCTTATTTGATATTTACTTAGATAAAGTCAATATTTCCGTAGTACGAGTTTATAACTTCATTTCTTAAATAAGTTGCGATAGCACAATGCTCATCTATATTTTTCATATTTTGACGGTTTAGGTATCAAGCCCATTAATAATGAAAGCTAAAGCTATTTAAAAAAATTAATTTTTATGTTTGCACTTTTACAGTAAATATAAACTAACATTATTACATTTATCTATTATATTAAATGATATTCACTTTAATTTAATGAGGTAAAGCAATGAGTAACGATGAATTACTTCCACTCTATATTGTTATTTCTTTGGTGTTATTCCTGTTTTTCATCATATTTTTATATATTCAACTTTCTATTAAAGCGAAAAAAGACGGCGTGATTGGCAACTGTTGTGTCAATCAGATAAAAGACAAGACAACGGAACTGTCTGAAAAGAGCAAGAAAAAAAATAAGGGGTAATACTCGCTGTTGTGCAATCCCAGCATCAACTATCACGATTGAGCAATAAATAAATGGCAAATATGCATGTGGTTAATATTGCTGCCAGAGAGCTCTGTTTTACCAAAGCGGCATCATATTTAACTGTATCTCAAAGTGCGGTAAGCCATCGAATTAAATATTTAGAGTTAGGATTAATTAAAAAAGATATAACGGGCTTATAAGCTGCAACATTTATACATCGAACACAATCGAAAGCGTGGCCCTCATAGCTAACAGTAAATAATAGTGATATTGATTATTACCGAAAAACCTATCACTTTAATCACCGTAACTTGTATATAACAGCAGCAATAAACTCATTAGGCATTACTATCGGACGCCAACGGTTAATAAAAAACCATTAGCAACAGGCCAACTTGTGACCCCCTTTTCAGCGATAGCATCAGATTTAAGCTACTATATTGCCTACATGAAAGGAATGGAAACACGGCCTAAATATCGAGCCTTTAAAAGCTGGCTGCAAGAACAAATAACGATGTAATGTGGAGAATCAAATGGAATTGAGTGTAGGACAAGTTGCGAAACGCGCAGGCGTGAGTGTTTCGGCATTACATTTTTACGAACAAAAAGAACTCATTCTTAGTTATAGAACCGCGAGCAATCAGCGCCGTTATAAGCGCTCTGTTCTGCGCCGTATAGCGGTAATTAAAGCAGCGCAAAATGTTGGCTTAACATTACAAGAAATCAAGCAAGCCTTGGCGCATATTCCCTTAAACGAAAATGTGAAAAAAGAACAATGGGAACAACTTTCAACCCTTTGGCATCAAAAGCTTGAAGATAAAATGCATGAGTTAAAACAACTTCAAACTCAGTTAGGCAGTTGTATTCAGTGTGGCTGTTTATCAATGGAAAGTTGTGCGCTATATAACAATAACGACAGCAATGGGATCATGACGGCAGGCGCGAAGCTTAGCATCCAACACACCTCTGACTAGCCCATATTGATAGTCAAAGAGTTACGTAAAGTGGAGACCGTCAATTCCCCTCGGTAATTAAGCAAGCGACAAAGTCGCTTGGTAGTTAGGGTACGACAGAATCGCTTGGTGATCACAATGCACCGTTGGCACTTCATAAATCAGAAGTGCCCCATTTCTTGTTAGAACTTTTACTCATTCATATCCTATTAACGTGATTTTAGATTAGTTTTAGTTGCTGTGTATATAAACAGTTTAATGAGCCGTAGTGATTTTATTGCATGAGTTCTGTTTTTAATAAGACTTATTAATTACATTTCTTACTTTTTTACACCCTCTTTTAAATCGGTGAATGTAAGAAAATGCTAGCAAGTTCATAATATGCAACGATTATATCGAGTATGGTTAAAGTATTTTATGAGTATATTTTTGCGCGAAAGTAAGAATGCTTATTAATATACTGTTAGTACTATGATTTGGAATAAGCAGAAATGGTAACTATAAAAATAATAAATCAAGTTGTACTTCTATTCGGCGGTACTGCTGTGCTTGTCGTTGGTCTAAGTACTTTTTTGGCTAACATCTGGACAAAGCGGATCGTCAATGGTGAACTTGCTGCACATAAGAGAGAGCTACAAAAGCAAGTTGATGATGCAAAGCGCGATTTACAACGAGAGATGCTTAGGCATGAGGCATTTACATCAATATCAAAAGAAAAATATCAAGATCTATTCGAACAAAGGATTAAATTATATCAAGGACTAATTCTAGTTAAGAAAAAGATAGATGACGCCTCTCTAGATAATGCAGATACACTTGCATACTTTGATGAAGACCCAAGACCTTTCGCTGAAATTATTCAAAAAATAAACTCAGCATCAAGGGATAACCCAATGTTAATGTCCAACGAATTGGCAAAGCTATCGAACCAACTATATGAAGAGTCTGCTGCTATATTTGCTCAAGCGAAAATAGATACTTTCTACGCAGAACAGAGTTTTAATAGTGGTGTGGGTGCTGAGCAGTATCAGATATTATCGGAAGTTGAGGATTCAGCTCTTGCTGGTTTGTACTCCGCATGCGGTGAGACATACAACAGTTGGAATAAACAATTAGAAACTGATGTGAGTAAAATTCGAGAATCATTGGATTTTACAGACATGGTCTGGCGAGCAAAGTACTAACAAATAAGGATAGGTGTCGCGAAGCCGACACCTATCCGAAGTGTTGGACAAGCCCAAGCCACCTTATATAAGTAAATATTGGAAATATCATGAAGGGTGATGACAAAAAGAAGTCGAGCGTTATCCTTGGTGTGAACCAATCATTTTAATACTCTGATTTATAATAAAATCCTCTTTAATTATGAAGCGTGAAAGCCATTATCCTTATTATTGAACGTCGGTTATCTGGGTCGAAATATCCCCGTTAATTGCATGACATGTTGGCAGCAGGGGCAAAAGGGTTGGGCTTTTATACGTACCGTTTTATTCGGTGAGGGCAACGTTAGTTGCCCGGCTATCATGAACATAAATTGGATTGCTTGAAGCAGCTTCTTTTCATGACCCCGCAGCAGACCATAATCACGTATTCGTCGAAACCCTTTTGGTAACACATGTTGCAATATCAACCAGAGAAATTGCAACACAGGTAACGTGCGTGTCTTCATCGTTTGAGTTTGGCTATCTTTATAACGAAATGTCACCTGTTCATTATTGATATACAGAATGTCTTTATCCGCAATTACCCCTCGATAAAGGTATGTCGATAAATACA
>NZ_PYNV01000050.1:0-706 GCF_003026095.1 Photobacterium sp. GB-72
AGGGGTTCGACTCCCCTACGGGACGCCACTTCTCTTTGAAGTGCAAATTGGGTCGTTAGCTCAGTTGGTAGAGCAGTTGACTTTTAATCAATTGGTCGCAGGTTCGAATCCTGCACGACCCACCATTTCCTTTCCACGAAGGAAAGCTAGTTTGATTTCACTTTTAAAAGTGAAAACAAATAGCAACTATCGTGGGCGATTAGCTCAGTTGGGAGAGCACCTCCCTTACAAGGAGGGGGTCACTGGTTCGAGCCCGGTATCGCCCACCACTCTCTAAAAGTTTTCTGCACGGATTTCGCAGATTTAATGAAGAATACCTTTGTTAAGTCCGCATTTTTGTCGCTGAAAATCGTTAGAAAGTGGTTATCGTTAGATAATTGCATGCTCTTTAACAATCTGGAAAGCTGACTAGTAAATTCAATCAATAGATTGATTTTAAAAATGTTCTTCGAAAGAAGAACGAGTTCTCAAAACATACACATTCAAGTGTCTGTGTTTGTTTTCACTTTTTAAAAGTGAAAACAAAACAATGAGTCCGGCGAAAAACCAACGTTTAATACTTTCTTGATCGAAGTGTTAAACACAAACCTTGGTTGTTTGAACATACGAAACCTCTTGGGGTTGTATGGTTAAGTGACTAAGCGTACACGGTGGATGCCTTGGCAGTCAGAGGCGATGAAGGACGTATTAACTTGCGATAAGCCCA
>NZ_PYNV01000051.1:0-683 GCF_003026095.1 Photobacterium sp. GB-72
TATAATTTAAATCAGTAATTGGTAAAAAGCTGATTTAAAGAATAAATGGTGGCTACGACGGGATTCGAACCTGTGACCCCATCATTATGAGTGATGTGCTCTAACCAACTGAGCTACGTAGCCAACACAGAATACTGAATTTCATCAATACTCTTAAATAATGGCAGGTCTACCTGGATTCGAACCAGGGAATGGCGGCATCAAAAGCCGCTGCCTTACCGCTTGGCGATAGACCTACAGCGCTTGCTTACACAAGACTTTTCACAAACTAGAGAGAATGGTGCGGAAGGAGAGACTTGAACTCTCACACCTTGCGGCGCCAGAACCTAAATCTGGTGCGTCTACCAATTCCGCCACTTCCGCATATTGTCAGTTACGAATAACTGTTGTTTCTCTAGTTGTATAATTTAAATCAGTAATTGGTAAAAACTGATCTAAAGAATAATGGTGCGGAAGGAGAGACTTGAACTCTCACACCTTGCGGCGCCAGAACCTAAATCTGGTGCGTCTACCAATTCCGCCACTTCCGCATGATTAATCGTCGAGACAATCAATCTAAATAATGGCAGGTCTACCTGGATTCGAACCAGGGAATGGCGGCATCAAAAGCCGCTGCCTTACCGCTTGGCGATAGACCTACAGCGCTTGTTCACACAAGACTTTTCACAAACTAGAGAGAATGG
>NZ_PYNV01000052.1:0-654 GCF_003026095.1 Photobacterium sp. GB-72
CTAGAATATGGCGGAGAGATAGGGATTTGAACCCTAGATACGCTATAAACGTATGCCGGTTTTCAAGACCGGTGCTTTCAACCACTCAGCCATCTCTCCGTAAGTGCGGCGAATATTACCGATAGATGTAAAACCTGTAAAGCCTATTTTTAAGAAAAAACGCTCACTCGATTAACAAACGCGCATTTTGATATTATTTTTTGCAAACCTGATAGTTATTAGATGGTTATGATCACTAAATCTTCAATAAATAATACAATTAAAGCTAAAAATAGATCATTTAATAGCAACACCTAACCTCAAAAGAATCATAGTAGATAACCAAATTTGCGGTTAACGATCACAAGAGATAAGAGGTAATCACCAAGTGAACTAAGGGAGAAATGGTAAGGTAGGTCGAGAGGAAAGATATCAATAACCAAGCAGCTACTAAGCAACTAAGCAACTAAGCAACTAAGCAACTAAGCAACTAAGCAACTAAGCAACTAAGCAACTAAGCAACTAAGCAATGATTTTCCAAATTTAAGATGTAAAAAAGCCCGCAATTGCTTGCGGGCTTTTTTATTTGGCTCCTCCTGCTGGACTTGAACCAGCGACATACGGATTAACAGTCCGCCGTTCTACCGACTGAACTAAGGAGGAATTGTCATGGTG
>NZ_PYNV01000053.1:0-639 GCF_003026095.1 Photobacterium sp. GB-72
TTACGGACAGTGCCTGGTGGGTAGTTTGACTGGGGCGGTCTCCTCCCAAAGAGTAACGGAGGAGCACGAAGGTGGGCTAATCACGGTCGGACATCGTGAGGTTAGTGCAATGGCATAAGCCCGCTTGACTGCGAGAATGACAATTCGAGCAGGTGCGAAAGCAGGTCATAGTGATCCGGTGGTTCTGAATGGAAGGGCCATCGCTCAACGGATAAAAGGTACTCCGGGGATAACAGGCTGATACCGCCCAAGAGTTCATATCGACGGCGGTGTTTGGCACCTCGATGTCGGCTCATCACATCCTGGGGCTGAAGTCGGTCCCAAGGGTATGGCTGTTCGCCATTTAAAGTGGTACGCGAGCTGGGTTTAGAACGTCGTGAGACAGTTCGGTCCCTATCTGCCGTGGGCGTTGGATGATTGAGAGGGGCTGCTCCTAGTACGAGAGGACCGGAGTGGACGAACCGCTGGTGTTCGGGTTGTGTCGCCAGACGCATTGCCCGGTAGCTAAGTTCGGAATCGATAACCGCTGAAAGCATCTAAGCGGGAAGCGAGCCTCAAGATGAGTCATCCCTAGACCTTTAAGGTCTCTAAAGGGTTGTTGAAGACTACAACGTTGATAGGTCGGGTGTGTAAGTGCTG
>NZ_PYNV01000054.1:0-632 GCF_003026095.1 Photobacterium sp. GB-72
GCTGCTGGAACACCTGTTTCTAGGAAGTTACCGTTGTCGTCAAGTCCAGGAGTTAGCAAGCTAACTTTGATTGGATCAAGCATACACCAGTCATTGTCGATTTCGTCAAAGCCGTGCCACTTGTCGCCAGGAGTTAGTTTCCAGTTCTCTTGGATAGTCATTAGAGACTCAACAGATGCATCTTCAAAGTTAACCTTGTCACCGTTCATTTCTGTAACAGTTTCTGCGTTCCAAGGTTTGAAGAACCAATCGTTGTCATTGGTGTAGTTGTTGAATAGCTGACGCATGTTTTGACGGAAGATGATCGCTTCGCGGTTTACTTCGTCAGTCAGTGTTTTACCACTTTCGCCTTTCATCATGTTAGCTGCAACATCGTTAGACGCACAGATTGCGTATAGTGGCGATGTTGAAGTGTGCATCATGTATGCTTGGTTGAAACGGTCAAAGTTGATCGCGTCTTCACCGTTACGTACGTGAATGTATGATGCTTGAGACAATGCATTCAATAACTTGTGAGTTGAGTGAGTTGCAAATACTGTTGGACCTTTGTGGTCTTTAGCATCGCCACGCATTGCGAAGTGACCCTTGTAGATAGGGTTAAAACGTGCGTAACCGAACCATGCTTCATCCAT
>NZ_PYNV01000055.1:0-626 GCF_003026095.1 Photobacterium sp. GB-72
AGAAAGTCAAAGCCGTCATCAATATGAGTGATCTTCGTTTTCTCTTCGGAGAGGGTTAACCCTCTTTCTGCCAGAAAATCAGAAATCAACGGTTTGATGTCGTTCACGAGCACTTCCTTTGAAGAGCAGGTGACCACGAAATCATCTGCATAACCAATAAAGTTAGCTCTAGCACTCTTTTTGAGCGCAGTGGATTTTATGTACTGCTCTAGCCCTGCGAGAGTCATTAACATCAAGGTCGGAGATATGATTCCGCCTTGTGGTGTACCCTCATCAGTATCATAGAACAAACCTTTGTCCATAAAGCCAGACTTTAGCCATTGTTCCAACATTCGCTTATCTACAGCGATGTTATCAAGAAGCCATTGATGGCCGATCTTGTCGAAACAGGCTTTGATATCCCCTTCAAGTACCCATTTGGCTGATTTCTTTAGTGCCAAGCATTTGAAGCATTGACTGACCGCGTCAGCAGTGCTGCGATTTGGCCTAAATCCATAGCTATTGGGGTCAGCAAGTGTTTCAGATACAGGCTCTAGTGCTAGTAGATGGAGTGCTTGTTGCGCTCTATCAATCATGCACGGAATGCCTAATGGCCTGAGCTTGCCGTTCTTTTTGGGAATGTAGAT
>NZ_PYNV01000056.1:0-626 GCF_003026095.1 Photobacterium sp. GB-72
CGTTTGAGTGGTTTCGCTTTATAAGTCTTGCGACTAAGCTGATTGACTGCTTTCATACGGCGTGCATCTGTGTTCCAGATGACACCATCTATTCCAGGCGTTTTACTGCCTTTGTTTTGAGATACACGCTTAACCGCAAGAAGCTTAGCTGAGCGAGAATGAGTTAAGAGCCACTGTAAGGAGTTCACCTTACCGTATTTCTTTTCTCTAGTTGCTTTTGCGATACGCATTTGAAGCTTTAATACGTGTGCTTCAACGGATTTCCAGTCTATTGACTGCCATTGAGCACCGTCAGAAGATGCACTAATCTCTTTCGAGATCATCATTTGCTTTTCTCCTTAAATAAAGTTCTTCAAACTATCTCGCAAAGGGAGACCAGTCGGAAGTGGGCTCACTTTCGTGATCAAACATGAGTCTGTATCTACATCATTACAATGTAGCTTTCGCTTTTTCCGACCTCCTATACCTGCATCACTATCGGCCACTAAGGCTTTCCCAAAGGGAATGATACAGGCTTACCCTGTTCCGTATGTCACGTAAAATGTCAGCTTAGATGCCCACTATAGTGCGGAGAGTACTGCGATCACGAAAGAATACTGTCCAACTTCTTTCCGACTCTCATTGCC
>NZ_PYNV01000057.1:0-617 GCF_003026095.1 Photobacterium sp. GB-72
CTATGACGTAAATTATGAGGACTGATAGATTTCGTGATCCCACAGCTTTTAATGACGGCTTTCATTGCTTTTTGAACGCCACCGCGATCCATCACGGTATGGTTAACATTGAACGGTGAAGGAAAAAGATAACGACTATTTTTGTGGGTTTGCCAATAATATCGCAGGGCATACAGGGTTCGCCTTGGTAGTGGGATGAACCTGTCTTTACCCCCTTTGCCTTGTCGAATATGGACAAACATACGATGGCTATCAATATCACCCACTGTGAGATTTAACCCTTCACCTAGCCGTAACCCGAGGCTATATAAGGTCAGAAAAAACACTTGGTAACGCAGTTGCGAAGTGGCATTGATCAATAGGCTCACTTCGGTTGGCGTCAAAATGTCAGGTAAGGTTTTCACGTGTGGCGGCTTTACAATGTTCAGCCACTCCCAATCACGTTGAAGGACATGCTTAAAGAAAAACTGTAAGCCATTGCGATCAATTTTCACGGTACTCCATGAATGTGTTTTGATCAGTTGTGTAAAATGTTGTTTAAGATCTTCGGTAGTTAATGTGTCTGGTGATTTATCCAGTTGATGGGTAATGCGACGTAGAGCACGACTATAAGCATC
>NZ_PYNV01000058.1:0-602 GCF_003026095.1 Photobacterium sp. GB-72
TTAATATTATTGGTTCACACCAAGGATAACGCTCGACTTCTTTTTGGCATCCCCCTTCATGCTATTTCCAATATTTACTTATATAAGGTGGCTTGGGCTTGTCCAACACTTCGGATAGGTGTCGGCTTCGCGACACATATCCTTATTTGTTATATCACGTTGCTCTTTGATGCTTGACAATATATGCGCTAATTTTTCTTTCGTTTTTTTAATAGGTAATTGTTGAGATAAATCTACCTCACCATTACTTACTGCTGCTTCAATAGATTTTTCCATTTTTTGGCAGGCACGTTGAAATGCCACTTGATTGCCCTTGGATAGTTTTTCATAACAAGAGCTGTAGAAGTCATTGTAAATATCTACTTGTCTATATTTATAAATATCGTTATCTAATCTATCTAATAAAGCGTGCGCTTTTGAAAATCCTTCAAATATTTTATGAGGCTCATTTTCCTTCATTGTAACCAATAAGTGTAACTGTAGTGGTCAACAAATACTAGCCACGGTTTTAGAGGTTAACCAATATAATCGTTCTGATTCATTCGGTGTTAATCCGCCATTATATTGATGTGGTCGTAATTGGCTGTAATAACCAATAATAT
>NZ_PYNV01000059.1:0-519 GCF_003026095.1 Photobacterium sp. GB-72
GCACCAGAAGTAGATAGCTTAACCTTCGGGAGGGCGTTTACCACGGTGTGGTTCATGACTGGGGTGAAGTCGTAACAAGGTAGCCCTAGGGGAACCTGGGGCTGGATCACCTCCTTACCTAAAGACTGACTGTTTAATGCAGTGTCCACACAGATTGCTTGGTTAAAATGTAAGAGAACATCTAAGTTACCCATAACTTAGAGAAACTTAGTCCCGTTCGTCTAGAGGCCTAGGACACCGCCCTTTCACGGCGGTAACAGGGGTTCGACTCCCCTACGGGACGCCACTTCTTTTCATCGGAAGTAAAACGATGGGCGATTAGCTCAGTTGGGAGAGCACCTCCCTTACAAGGAGGGGGTCACTGGTTCGAGCCCGGTATCGCCCACCATCGATGGGGTTATAGCTCAGCTGGGAGAGCGCCTGCCTTGCACGCAGGAGGTCTGCGGTTCGATCCCGCATAGCTCCACCACTCTTTAAACGCATTCTTGTGAGTGTTTTTAAAAAGTGGTTATCTAACGA
>NZ_PYNV01000006.1:0-200693 GCF_003026095.1 Photobacterium sp. GB-72
TCACGGTACTCCATGAATGTGTTTTGATCAGTTGTGTAAAATGTTGTTTAAGATCTTCGGTAGTTAATGTGTCTGGTGATTTATCCAGTTGATGGGTAATGCGACGTAGAGCACGACTATAAGCATCAATCGTAGCGGGGCGTTTACCTTGCAAGGTAAGATGGGTAAGGTGTTGTTCATAAAGATAATCTGAACGATGTTGCTGTGCTTTATTCATGATAAATACTCCTTTTTTAAAGGTATATTTACCGTAGTCGAGCTTATGGGCTTTCACTCTGCCGCGCAGCGGCTTCGTTCAACAAGTTAATAAAGTCGGATTCGTAACAGTTTGCTCAGTGTCACTGCGTTCCCAGTTTTAGCAAACTGTTACTCACCGCTTATCGAAGCGTTATATAAAAGGAGAAATTTATGGATTTAGGGATAAATATTATCATTGTGTTGCTTGGAATCGCGCTTAGCTCTGTATTCCTTTGGGTAGGTATGAAGTGCTCTTCTATCTATGCGGGAATGCCACTAAGTAGTGCCTATTGTAGCTACTTTTCAATAGTCAAGGTTTGTACCTTTTCCACATTGGCAGACTTAATTCCATATGTTGGTTTTATTTTGTCTTGGGTAGTTCTATTTTATTTTTTAAAGAAAGAAACCGAAGCAGAAGTAGGAGAATTGATAATTATGGTTCTTATTTCAAAGGCCCTTGCATTTGTCAGCTTGATGTTCTTATTACCAATAATCTCATGATAGAGGAATTTTTATATAACAAATAAGGATATGTGTCGCGCAGTCAACACCTATCCGAATGGTTGGACAAGCCCAAGCTACCTTATATATGTAAATATTGGAAATATCATGAAGGGGGATAGCAAAAAAAGTCGAGCATTATCCTTGGTGTGACTAAATAGTTTTAACGCTATGATTTATAATTAGATTATCTTTAATAAGGCAGCAATAAAGAATCTCAGTTGTTGTTTTTTTTAGCTCATTGGTTAGCTTTATTCGCTACAATTCTTTTTTTGGAATCCTTACTAATACCTGAAAATTCCCATGATCTAACTGGTTTATTGATAGATCGTATTCGTTGATTTTGCAGATGTTATCAACGATGGATAACCCCAAACCATAGCGATTGTTATTAGAACGTGAATCATCATGCTGAAATAACGGTTGCACCAGTTTATCGACTTCCTGCTGCGAGTAATTAATAGAGGATGAGTTGGTGATAGTGAATACCACATCCTGAGCATCATTATTAATCGTAATATTAATAGCGGTATTAGGCTCGCTGTAAAATAGTGCATTATCTAACAAGTTGGTGACGATAGTTTTTAAACAAAACTCATCAGCGAGAATAGGGTGCTGAAGTGTGTTATTGAAAACTACACGTTGCTTAATGTCGTCATATTTAAAGTTTAAATCGTGAATCACGGTACTTAATAAGGTTGTGATTTCAATCGGCTGTTTATAAAGAGAAAGCGAATGAGACGTGCGTTGTAGTAATAATAGGTTTTCTACTATTACTTTCATTCGGTTCGATATTTGTAGAATGTCCGAGGTAAAGGTTTTCGCTATACGTTCATCATCTGGAAAGCGTTGATGCACTTCGGTTAGGGTGATGAGTTCTGCAATAGGCGTTTTGATTTCGTGGGCGATATCAGCGGTGATCCGTTTTTCGTTATCGACCATTTTACGGTTAGTTTCGAGGAAGTTATTAAGCTCTTTGCGGATCAAATCAATTTCAATATAAGAGGATGCATTTTCTTTAAACGCAAAGGTGTGATTGTGTCGTTGCTGTTTATTTTCGTTAAACAGTTTTATTTGATTGTTTAAGTTTACGAGAGGATCGAGACCTTTAGTCACAATGATTTTAGCGACGACACGCATAATGATCATCGAGAGTAAAAAGCTACCAACCAGTAAAATATCGAGAATGCCCGTAACCTTATCAAGTCCTGTCGTTGATGCATAAATGGTTAAATAAATAGGGGTTGGCTTTTTATCTTTAGGTTTTGCGAGATAAGAGTATAGAAATGCCTTACCTATCTCATGGTTTGGTAAAGTGACATCGACAATTTGATAGCTATTTAGTGGTAACTTCTTGTGTAGTAAATGGATGTTGGGATAATCATTGAGCGATGTAGAACGATAAATGACATCATCATTTTTCCAGATCTGATAATAGGCATAATCTTTATCGCTTTTAATCGTTTGTGCAAAATCTTGGATATTGGTGATGGTTTTAAACTGTCCGGCTTTTTGTTGGATCTCTAATTCAAATTGTTCTTGAACCCAATTATCTACACTGAAATCGACGAAAGTAAAAACAATAATAATAAAGAAGCCAAATACGGCGCTGATCGCGTTAATTAAATTCTTTTTAATTGATCGAGGATTTGTCATGTTTAACTCTCTACGTAATACCCAAAACCGCGTTTATTTTTTATTGGCAATACAGCCTCAATATTTTTCGCTTTTTTACGCATCGTAGAGATATGTACTTCAATGGTATTTTTCGAAATATAGTCGAAGTTATTAGTAATATTATCGCTGATCATACTAGCGGTCAGGATTTGACCTCGGTGAGTGAAGAGATAATCGATGATCTTAAATTCATTCGGTGTGAGTTCTAAATCGTTGTTACCATAGAATAACGTTTTGTTATTAAGATCTAACAAAAAGCCATCAATTTCAATGGTATTGGTAATGCTTACAGGTTGGCAACGACGGGAAATTGCAACCACACGAGCATGGAGCTCATCAAATGAAAAAGGTTTAGTGACATAATCATCAGCACCTTGCATTAAGCCATCAATACGATCTTGGCTTTGTGTTTTGGCTGAAAGAATAATAATACGAGTATCAATGCCTGTTTGACGCAATTTGTTTAAAATCGTCATACCGTCAATGCCAGGGAGCATGAGATCTAAAATAATAATATCGTAATCATTGTCTAATGCTAAAGTGAGCCCTTCATTACCATTTTCTGCTTCATCAGTGGAAAAGCCTAAATTATTAAACCCCACAGCTAAACTACGACGTAATGCCGAGGAATCTTCGATAATCAGTATTTTCATGGAATGAGAGCTCAAATAAAAATGTATACCTGTAATATCTTACAAGTATACATTAAGTCAATGGGATCATTGAATAGTTATGCTTTTACTCGACAGCTTGCAGTAATGTCTAGCTTAGGATTTATCACTTTTGATTTCACACCGTATAAGCTCAATAGGCTAGGGAATAAATTATCCTGTGATAGTCCTGCTTGGTTTTCTTTTTTCTCTAAACACGCTTTATTTAACCCTTTCGCTTGTGCGTATTGCTTTGGCAACCATAGTAACCAAGGCACGTGTTTTTGCTCTTTAGGCGCAATAGAGAAGGGCGCACCATGAAGATAGAAACCGTTCTCACCTAAAGATTCACCATGATCTGACATATATAATAAAGCAACATTATATTTATCTTCTTTGGCTTTTAGCATTTTGATCACTTGTTCTGTCACATAGTCGGTGTACAGAATAGTATTGTCGTACACGTTCCTAATTTCTTCGTCAGTACAATTTTCAATGTCGCTGCGATTACATGATGGCTTAAATTTATCGAACGCTTTAGGGTAGCGTTTGAAATAAGTCGGTCCGTGACTACCGATTAAGTGCAGTACCAAAAATTTATTTGTATCGCCTTTATCAATAAAGCTTTGTGCTTTATCTAGCATTACACTGTCGTAGCAACTGGTACCATTACAGAATTGATTATGCTGTGAAGGATCGATTGCTTGATAGTTAACGCGATCTGCTACGCCTTTTGATCCGCCATCGTTATCAAGCCACAGTACTTTCGCCCCTGCGCGATGGATAATATCAACGGCATTATCTTGAGAATATGCACGATCTTGGTTGTAATGTGCTCGTGTTAAATTCGAGAACATACAAGGCACGGAAAGGGCAGTATAGGTACCGCAAGATTCAACGTTTTTGAACGATATTATGCCTTCATTTTTGGTGTATGGATTGGTGTCACGTTTATAACCGTTATAAGCATAGTTATAGGTACGTGCGGTTTCACCTAAGATCATCACAAATAAAGTAGGTTTATGGTTTTTACTTGGGCTTAGTTTTGCGTCTAACCCTTGTTGTTTAAATGGTAGTGGTTTGTAAATAAACTTCTTATAGAGGTACTTACCACCCGCATATACATGACCTGGAATGATCATACGGTTTAAAAAATGGTTATTTCGACCCACAGAAGCATAGCTTTTAAATGTCGTTAATCCGACGAGCAAAATCGCTGTACAAGCGATACCGATTAACGCGACACGAGCAACGATATCTTTAATAAAAGACTCTCGCTTGGTGATTTTTACCATTGCAATCCAAATACTTGGCACAATACCAAATACGATGACGTAGATAATAGAATGGGCATTGACATAAGACAGCGCTTCATCTGAACGTGTTTCGAAAATACTTTCAATTACGGCATTATTAAATAAGGTGTGGTAATTCACTTCTGCATAGAGTGCCATCGATGAAGTAATGGTTAAGAAAATCATTACTGGCTTAAACAGGTATGGCCAACATAACACTGTGAAGATAATCAGAAATGCCGCCATCAATACAATCGGTGCAGTATATGGAAAAAAGACATTAGACACTGAATGGCTTAAATCGAAAATCTTAGCGAGGATCGGATAGTTAAAGCATAGGGTGAAGTATGCTGACATCACCACGATGAAGCTTGTCATCTTAATTTGGAAAATTTGACGCATTACGAGCTCTTATGAATTAGCGAATAGCCATATCATCCATTTTATAACTTAAGGCTTACTTAATATTTGGATTAAAATCACTATTATTTTCAAAAATGCTCACCCCTTATTCAACAAAATTGACTATCAATACTGAATTAACTTTCAACAGATGTTAGAAATGAAGAAAATGATATGGTTAATCTAAATCAATACTGCGAATAAATTGGACGTAGGTGCATTTTTTTGCTTCTCTAAAAGGAATCATTCATTAGCAAGGAATAGCTGTGCTTGCAATAAATACCATTATATCTTTTGCCTTTTTAATCGCAGCGATCTTTATTACTAAGTTGCTCGCTTTATTAAGTTTTGTTGAACTTCCCATCGAACTTAATTCGCAAGATGGCATCGATGCTTTACTTTTTGGTATTTACTTTGATGCTAGCGCTGCTGTTTTACTGACTATCCCCATTTTCCTTAGCTTAATCATTGCTAGTTTATTTAAACGAGCAACCAATCAATTAACTCGATTCTTACTCAGCATTGCGATTTGTTGGGTTGTTATTACTACCTTTTCTGATGCAATTTATGCCAAAGAAGCCAGTAAACATGTCACATTTGAACTGTTTAATACGCAAGGTATGGAAGTGTCACTTATTCAGACTGCGTTTAAAAGTTACTTTGGAACTGTCGCGCTTGGTATTGCATGTTTATTAGTATCACTGTTTTTCATTTGGAAATATTTGCCATTATCCAATAGAAAGCAAGCAAGCTGGTATTTTAATAGTCTGTTTATATTTTTGTGGTTAGCAGTCACACTTATTATTGTTCGCGGAGGCTGGAAAGACTCACCTCAGAGTCCGATGAGTGTTTATACTATTGGTGACTTAGATAAAGCCTTCATTGCTTGGAATGCTCCCTATAGCATTGGTTACTATCTCTCTAAAGGCGATCTTGCGGCCATAGAAAAAATCACTAAAAATCCAACGTCACAGCAAGTTAAGCTTTTTGAACATACACAAGAAACAGCTTCTCCTGCACAGCTTCAATCACTTAAATCGGCCAATGTCATTGTTGTTCTGCTTGAGAGTTGGTTGGCTTTTGATATGCAAAGTTACTCGGGTGTTGTGAATGCCACGCCATTTTTTGATCAACTTAGAGCACGTTCTTTTTCGACGTATTCAACCTATGCCGATGCTTATCGAACAGTACAAGGGACGTTTTCTACATTTTGTTCTTACCCAAATCCTATAAACGGCTTTATGGCAAATAGCCAATTACAAAATGCTTCTTATTCATGTTTACCACATATTTTAGCTGAGCGAGGTTGGCAAACAGCCTTTATTCAGGGAAGTGGAAGAGGGGCGGTTGGGGCTTTTGCACAAACGTTAGGGTTTGAGGAGTCGTACGGTAAGTATGATTACCCATTCAAAGCGGTGCACAATGAATGGGGATTTATGGATGATGATATCTATCGTTTTTCTTTAAACCAAATCGATAAATTCAGCCAAACGGGTAAACCCTTTCTTATGACCATCAATACAGGGACCACTCACGGTTCTTTTTTACCGGATAATGTTGAATATGTTTTTGGTCGCGAAAACATCATTAACGAGCGTAGAAGTGTGATGAAGTTCGCTGATGATGCACTGAAACGTTTTATTCCTAAATTGGATTCGAAGCTTGCTCAACTCGATAAGCCGACCATCGTTATTTTGCTCTCAGATCACACGGCAAAAACGATAACTGGAGGATTAGTTAAAAATTCTATTCCACTTCTCATCTATGCGAGTGATCAATCTATCCCTAATGAAAAGAGGTCGATCACCTCATCTCAGAGAGATATTGCACCGACGATTATTGATTGGCTTGGTGGTTATGTTCCATGGTTTACTGGCAACTCGCTATTTGATGATAGCTATGATGGTCGCTCAAGCTTTTCGTATGGCACGAATTTCTTTTGGCTAACCAAAAATCATGGTGTTGCGATAGATAGTGCGACTGGTGAGCTACATTCTTGTTTTGATATTGATAATGATGTTGTGACTAAAAAACGATTAGAGTGTTCTGAGCAAGCTTGGAGCGAATCTCTTTTTGCCGAGGGAAGTTATTTTAATGCTATTTCACAGCAGTTGTTGTTTGAGGGAAAAACGCAACAATACCGAAAAGTAAACACCAAACTTTAGGGTGAATTGTTCATCAGTTTAGTGCTTGATACTTATGATAACTTGCTAGTTTGTTGTGTTTATTCATGTTATACAAGAAACAGAATAGATAGACGAGTAAGGGAATCACGAAGTTATGTCTAGTAAGAAAATTGATACTGCATTAGTGAGTGCAGGAAGAAAGAAAAAATACACTCACGGTGCGGTGAACAGTGTTATTCAACGTGCTTCATCATTAGTTTTCGATACGGTTGCAGATAAAAAACATGCTATTAAGAACCGTGCGAAAGGTGAGTTGTTTTACGGACGTCGTGGCACGTTAACCCACTTTGCACTTCAAGATGCGATGGTGGAATTAGAAGGCGGTGCTGGTTGTTATTTATATCCATGCGGTGCGGCTGCGGTATCTAACAGTATTTTAGCGTTTGTTGCTTCTGGCGATCATGTATTGATGACAGGTGCCGCCTATGAGCCTACCCAAGAGTTTTGTAATATTGTCCTTAAAGGATTAGGGGTTAGTACTACTTATTACGATCCCTTGATTGGTGAGGGGATTGCTGAACTTGTACAGCCAAATACCAAGGTTGTTTTCTTAGAATCACCAAGCTCTATCACAATGGAAGTGCAAGATATTCCAGCAATTGTGAAAGCAGTGCGTGCTGTTAACCCTGATGCTGTGATTATTATGGATAACACATGGGCGGCAGGGGTGCTATTTAAAGCGCTCGAGCACGGTGTTGATATCTCTGTTCAAGCCGGTACGAAATACATTGTTGGCCACTCTGATGCGATGATAGGGACGGCAGTTAGTAATGAACGTTGCTGGGATAAACTACGTGAACGTTCTTATTTAATGGGGCAAATGGTTGATGCTGATACCGCGTATGTGGCTGCTCGCGGATTGCGCACTATGGGCGTTCGTTTAAAACAACATCATGAAAGCAGTATCAAAGTAGCAGAATGGCTGGCAAAGCGTCCAGAAGTTGCAACCGTTAATCATCCAGCACTACCAAGCTGTAAAGGCCATGAATTCTTTGTGCGTGATTTTTCTGGAAGCTGTGGTTTGTTTTCATTTGTGCTTAATAAACGGTTATCGAGTGAAGAAGTTGCTAATTTCTTAGATAACTTTGAGCATTTTAGTATGGCGTACTCTTGGGGTGGTTATGAATCTCTTATTTTGGCAAGTCAACCTGAAGAGTTAAATCGTATTCGTCCTGTGGGCAAAGTAGATTTTGAGGGCACGCTTATTCGTGTTCATATTGGTTTAGAAGATTGCGACGATCTCATTGAAGATTTAGCCAATGGCTTTAGCCGCATCGCTTAATTAACCTTAAATATATCCTACAAACTAAATCGCTTTTTTCATCTGTTATGGCATTTGAAGAAGCGATTTTTTATTATTCATGTAAATAATACTTTACGAATGAGTTTTTCAATCATCCCCATAAAGTTAAAATAATTAATTTTATCAACTGGTTAATGTCTATTGTTACTCTGCTCAAACTCTATAATGACGCGATAGATACACATAATGACGGTATGTAGCACTTTTATTTAATAACTTTTCTTTATAGTCAGTATTGTAATCGATGAGGAATGGATTTAATCTACAATCAAAGATGATAATGATTATCAATTAGAAAGTAATTGTTAAATGCCATATGGAAATGACAGCGATTAAAAAGACGAATCTACTTAACTCATGATGTTGAGTTTCAAGGGGCTGTTATGAAAAATACACGTATTGTTTTACTTCGTCATGGTCAAAGTGTTTGGAACAAAGAAAACCGTTTTACTGGCTGGGCGAATGTCTC
Organism: Photobacterium sp. GB-72; assembly: GCF_003026095.1. Lineage (NCBI taxonomy): Bacteria > Pseudomonadati > Pseudomonadota > Gammaproteobacteria > Vibrionales > Vibrionaceae > Photobacterium > Photobacterium sp. GB-72. The sequence goes on from NZ_PYNV01000006.1 coordinate 8,721, forward strand.
TCTTTCTGAATTAGGCGAAAACGAAGCGCGTAACGCAGGTATTAAATTGAAAGAGAATGGTTTCAACTTTAATTTTTGCTATACCTCAATGCTTGATCGTGCGATCAAAACATCTAACTTAGCATTAGAACAGCTTGATTCTTTATGGATCCCTGTTGAGCACGACTGGCAATTGAATGAACGTCATTATGGTGATCTTCAAGGATTGAATAAAGCAGAAACCGCAGAGGAGTTTGGCGACGAACAAGTACACATTTGGCGTCGTAGTTATGATATTGAGCCACCACAAGTAAGTGAAGATAGCTCTTTTTATCCAGGTAATGATAGACGTTACCAAGAACTACAACATAGCCAACTTCCACATGGTGAATCGTTGAAAGATACTTATGATAGGGTAATACCATTCTGGAATGAAAATATTGTCCCTAATGTTAAACCTGGCTCTGATATTTTAATTGCCGCTCACGGTAACAGCTTACGTGCTTTGATTAAATATTTAGATAATATCCCTGATGACAAAATTACAGAATTAGAAATACCAACAGGTGCACCATTAGTTTATGAATTTAACGAGCAAATGAAACCTGTACAGAGCTATTATTTGTAATGCGTATTAAATGAAATATTGAGAAACATGCCCTATTGAATAGGGCATTTTTTTTATTACAAAAACGAAATAATGATTTAAGAAGAGCAACTAATTTCTAACTCTTTACCCCATTTAGGAGGAAGATCGGCAAGATCTTCAAAGTTAGGATGCTCATCAAAAGGATCATGTAAAACGGTTAATAGATTCTCTATAAATGTGAAATTTCCTTGCTCGGCAGCATCGATAGCAAGCTGTGCCAAATAGTTACGAAGAATATATTTCGGGTTGCTGTTAAGCATTAATGCTAAACGTTGTTGATCATCGATATTTGAGATACGTTTTTTGTAATCAGCTAACCATTCATCGATTGCGGTTGTATTTTCAGTGAGAGATGAAAAATGAGAACTGGTGTTATCGAGTTCGTCTTGGGAAAGCGTCGAAAGCGTGCGGAAGAACTGGGTGTAATCGATCGACTGTTGTTTGAGTAAATTAAATAACTGCTGAAATAACTCAGTGTCTTGTTCTTGGTTATCGAATAAGCCTAATTTTTGACGCATCAGTTTGCTGTAATGCATTTGTAGTTGGTGCTGATAAATTTCTAATGCATGTTCTATGTCTGATTTATCAATGATAGGTGCTAAGGCGTAACCGAGTGCTGATAAGTTCCACAACCCAATAGATGGCTGTTGATTGAAGGCATAACGACCAGAATAATCAGAATGATTACAAATATAACCCGGATTATAATCGTCCAGAAAACCATAAGGGCCATAATCAAACGTTAAGCCTAAAATCGACATGTTGTCGGTATTCATAACGCCATGAGCAAAGCCTACTGCTTGCCAATGGGCGATCATTTTAGCTGTATTTTCACAAACTTGCTCAAACAGGGCGGCGTATGGTTTTTCGACTTGTTGGCACTCAGGGAAATGATGCTGAATAACGTAATCTGCTAATAAACGTAATTGATCGTGTTGTTGGGTATAAAACAGATATTCAAAATGGCCAAATCGGATGTGGCTTTCTGAGATTCGGATCAGGGTTGCGCCAAATTCTTGTTTTTCACGGTACACATGGGTATCACTACCAATAACCGCGAGTGCATGTGAGGTCGGAATACCAAGGCCTGCCATCGCGGCGCTGGCTAAATATTCTCGAATGCTTGAACGAATAACGGCACGGCCATCGCCCATACGCGAATAAGGTGTAAGTCCGGAGCCTTTTAAGTGAATATCCCACTTTTTACCATGACTTGTTTGTACTTCCCCCAATAATAAACCCCGACCATCACCCAGATCGGGGTTGTATTGCCCGAATTGGTGGCCAGTGTATTTCATTGCTATGGGATCAAATCCAGCTAAGGTGTCGTTACCACTGAATATATTAATAAAATCATCAGATTGAATGGCGTTTATATCGAGTTCTAATAATTTCGCAATGTGTGGATTCACACTGATTAAGTAAGGGTTACTCAGCGGTTGCGGACTAACGAAAGTGCCGAAAAGTGAAGGGAGTTGACTGTAAGTATTATTAAAAACAAGCTGTTGTAATGATTTCATAACAAAGGTATTCGGTGGGTTTAACAAGGATTATAGATCTAACCATATATTATAGTTAAGTACTTACATCCATTACATTTCTAATCATGAAGTGTATCGAGTAGGGGTATCGCTTAATAGAATAGTATTTAGCTTAGCAATATGATCCTTTGTTCATTTCTATTGGTTTGTTATTGAAGGGAATACAATGAACTTAACAAGGAACATACTTTTTGCCAGCACCGCCTTAGCGCTATTGGGTTGTGGTGGCGGTGGAAGTGGTGAGTCAACACCACAAGCTAAAGCTGGTGATGATATTTATACCTATGCCAATAAAAGTGTGGTGATTTCATCTAACAATATTGATCCAAACGGGACAATTGTGGATGTTTCTTGGACGCAATCAGACGCAGATGCAACAAAAGTCGAACTGATAAAAGTAAACAATAGCGCTATGTTTACTGTTCCTGATATTCAAGACAATGAAGTGTTTAATTTTACCGTTACGGTCACTGATAACGACGGTGACACAGCAACTGATGACATCAGTGTATATGCAAAACCAGCGGAAAAATCCTTATCTCTTTCTTTTGTTGGCTTAGGTGATATCAAGAAAGTAACCAATGAAGCAAAGGTGACTTTAAAAGGAAATGTTGTTTCTGATCATGATATTAAACAGATCTTAGTGACTAACAGTACCACCAAGCTTTCTGTGAATGCTGAAGTCGATGAAATGTGGTCAGCAACAATTGATTTGGTAAAAGGTAAAAATCAAATCACCGTAATGGCGTTAACCGCTGATGAAGCGCAGGTTGAGATTGTTTCTACGATTAACTATCACCCAGCGATGGATTTCACTACCCCGTTAACATTAAGCCAGCGCTCTTTTGTGTTAAATGAAGATGCAGTAACGATTTACGCTAATATTGGTACATCAAATAATAAGAATCCTGAAGTTAACTTGATCGGCTCTGGCGGTAGCATTAGTTTTGATGAAGGTGCTGATGGAATCGATGATGATGGTATTTATGCGACCTCTTTCTCTTTTAATCCAACTAAGAAAGGTAAATTTTGTTATCAAGCACAAGTATCTGATAGCGAAAAGAATGTATACCAATCAGAGCCTGCCTGTATTTGGGTGGCTGAAAAATACACCTCAGATCAGGTCACTAAGTCTGTTGATATTGCTGACAGTGTTGAAACATGGTTAACCTCAGAATTAGATAAAGGAAAAGATGTTCATGCTTCAGCCAAGGCGGTGCTTGATCAACTTAACAACCATAAGGATGTAGGTGCTGCTGGGTATACCTATGAAGGTGGTATTTGGTGGGTAAATGAAGATGGTATTTTAGGGCTTCATAATCCTCTGGTTGAAAATTCAAAGTCAGCGGCTCGTAGTGGGACTGTTGCGCCAACACCTGTTGTGAAAGCGGCACGTGAAACGCGTTATTATGATGATGTATTTAAAAAACAGGCCACAACCTACTCATCAGTAGCGCCGGCAAACCGGATTCAAAGCTCTAAAGCCGTGATGATCAGCCCGTATATTAATAATCCTGATGTGTCTGAGTTTAGTAACTTCTTCAAAGCAGATGATTACTATGGTGTTTGGAAAACGATTAAAGATAGTCAATCATGTAAATTATTCCCTGATAGTGAGTTTGTGAATAACGAAACTGTGGGTGTTTCGCTTGATAGCTTTAAAGACTTTACTACTTTTGGATATATTCATTTTTCTACCCACGGTAATAACTATTTCAATGGATTATTTAAAATCTGGGATGAGAAGTGGGGGCCAAGTGACTTCTTAAAAGGGTATTTATCGGTTTCTGGTTTATATACAGGCATAGTTTTACCTAAAAATGAGGATGGCACTTATAACCTTGAAGGTTATGAAAGCGATCTTTATATGAAGCGCCTAGCCATTGGTGCTGGTGGCGCGTTGATTATTCTTCCTTCGTTCTTTGATCATTATCTTTCCACTATGCCTAAGAGCTTAGTCGTACTGTCAGCGTGTCGGTCTGTTTACAATAATTCACTTGCCAATGTGTTTTTATCAAAAGGTGCAGGGGCGGTGATTGGTTATGATGACTATGTCCTTTCTTCTTATGCTCAAGATACGACGAATGCCATTATTAGTGACATGCTTGAAAATGATTCGACATTGAAGGAAGCCTTTGATGTTGCTGTTAATAAACATGGTATCAGTGATAACAGCAGTGATGAAGCATTTATACGTATGAGAGGCGAAGAAGATTTAAAACTATCTAGTGGCTCATTTGATAATCTCAGTTTTGAACAAGGCGAATTGAATGCTTGGGCGAAAAAGGGTGATGGTCGCATCATTACAAATCTTGGTGGAACTAAACCGTTAGATGGTCAATTTGTTGGTGTTGTATCAACAGGATTAGGCTATACCAATGAGCTAGGTAGTATCGAACAATCTGCTTGTTTAGATAAAAACGTAACAACATTAAATTTTGACTGGAAGTTCTATTCAGAGGAATTTTTAGAATATTGTGGTACCGGTTTTGATGATTCATTTACTTTAAACGTGTGCGAGGAAGGCACAACAAATTGCGCATCGTTTGAAACCAGTGTTAATAAACTTTGCGAGAATCAAGAAGTACTGGTGGAGTCTGATGTATCGTTTGATCAAGGAGGTGTGTATAACACCCCTTGGATAAAAGAGCAGTTAGATGTCTCTGCTTTGGCCAACAAACGCGTGAAGCTAACAATAGAGGCTATCGATAAAGGTGATACAGAATACGATAGTGCGATATTGATTGATAACATAGAAGTTAAATAATTAGAGAGGTGCGCATATGCTGAAAATGTTTTCTTCGTGCGCACCATTATTATTTTTATTGATGCTGACTTATGGTTGTAATGTTAAATCTGATGTGGTTTATCAATCAAAAGATTTAGGTAAAGTCTTATATCAACATAAAGATAATAATGGTTGTGATTTAGAAGCAGTAGATAAAAAGATTGCTCAATTCTATCTACAAATTGAAAGAAGAGAGTTGCTGCCATTAAAGGCTATGTATCAAGAAAGTGATGCTTTTATTATGAAGATAAAAACATTGCCTGCATTAGTCATTATTAAAAATGATGCAAAATGGTATATCCCATTAATAAAAGGCAGTGACTGGATTTTCGTTAATGTTAATGACACCGTTAACGTATTTAAATATCCGGAGGTGTTTCGTCAATTATGTGAATAAAGCCCCATAATAGTCACTAGTAATAAACCAATGATTATAGGGCTTATATTTTTATTAATATTACTTTTTCAAAATCTTCATTGAGCTGATAGCGTGCTCAAAACCATCGGCATTATCTTTGCCACCATTGTAAGTATAAGATTTGCCTTGATAGTTAATATCTTCGTAAAAGCGAACTTTCCAGCCAGAAGGGATCTTAAATGACACCATTTTGTCGTTAAAATCAGTGTCGAAAAAGTTAGGTTGATCGCGACTGATATCAATGGAATGGCCTTTTTGATTCTTTTTACTAAATAGCTTCACTGATTTATTCGAGTTGTGGTCATTATTTGCTGATAGCGAAGTTGTAAAGCAATTAGCTTCTTGTGCTCGGCAAAACATATCACTTTGTGACTTTAAGCAGCGCTGTGCAACTTTATAGCGGGCTGCATCTTCAGTTCTAGCGGCATCTGCAAACGTGTCGGTAAACGGAGAAAGGGTGCAGACATAAATGTCATCATTGTTATGTTTAGCCGCAAACGCAGGGGAGATACAGCCAATCATAAGAGATAAACACAGTAAATTATTCATTTTGCACCCTAAATAATTAGAATTCATATACCTATCAGACCAATAATAGTCTTATAAATTCGATGAGGTTACAAAATTCACACCAATAGATGACATTCTATTCATAAAATCTTTTGCTTTTTGTTCAAATCCAGCAACAGGGCTGGTGGTATCGATTAAAATTGTTAGCTTTTTGATCTCTTCGTTTGTGAGCTTTTCGACTATTTGTTCAACCGTACTGGCAACACAGTGGGAAAGAGCTTGGCCTGAAATATAAACCTGATCATTTTGCTTAACGAGCTCGACTAGTTGAGGATCAAATTGGGTCTTTTTATCATCTTCTAACGGATATTCAGCTTCGCAACCACCGTAATGCTCTGTATGTGGGTTCTCGCCTTTAGCAATACTTATATGTTGTGTATTCGCTTGCTGCTCCCAAGTATGAATAGCAGCCTGAATAGGTTTAACGATATCATGTCCAACAGAGCCAATCACACAATGAGTCGGCCAGATAAGAAGGTTATATTTTCCCGTTTGCTCTAATGATTGGGTGTAATTAAGGACATGATTTAAAAGCGTTGGATCAGTAGGCTGCCAGATACCATCTACAATGTCTTGATGGCTAATTAGAGTAAATGGGGCTGGGTGTTCGCCTGCTTCATTTTTCCAATAGGGCGCATGAGCAATATCGTATTCATGATGGCTATCCAGTGTCACAATAATCTGATTAATATTCTTTTGTTGCTTTGTAATAAATGCAGCAAGTTTGTTAGCGTCTTCCCATGCACCAGGAACGGGAAGTGCTGGCGAAATAGTAATCTTCTGAGATGCTGAACCTAATGTGAATTGTTCATTAACGGGAACATCATAAAAGTCATATTGAGGATCAATGATAAGTAAAGACGTCATTGGTAGACGCATTGCATGCTCCTTTATGCTTTGTTAGCTTGACATGATTATGTCGAAATAATGGAAAAAATTTGAGCTAAATATACGTTGATGAGCGTTAATTGAAAAGAAATATCATTCAATTCTTAATTAGAAAATTGTTAAACTGTTTTTCTGCAATATTATTATTTTACTTATTGATATTATTAACTAAAAATTAGTTTTTGAATTTTTATATTGTGAATATAAATACAAAAAGGCAATTTGTCATACAAATAAAAAGTAGTGGTATACAGAATGACAAATAATCAATTTTTTCAAGACATTTTAGATTTTGCTGATGTGAAAATTAATGGTAATCGTCCTTGGGATATTAAAATTCATGATGAAGGTGTTTTTGATCGCGTATTAAAAGATGGTTCTTTAGGCTTTGGTGAAAGCTATATGGATGGCATGTGGGACTGTGATGCTATTGATGAAATGATTTCTCGTGTATTACATGCTGGTATCGAAGATAGGCTAACCACCACAACAAAAATACAATTAGGGTTAAAAGCTGGCGCGTCTAAACTTAAGCAATTATTTAACCCTCAAAGTGTTGAGCGTGTAACTCAGGATGTGCCTTTTCATTATGACTTAGGCAATGATTTATTTGAAGCTATGCTCGATCCTCGTATGACTTATACGTGTGCTTATTGGAAAGACAGCGACAACCTGAAAGCAGCGCAAGAAGCAAAACTAGATTTAGTCTGCCGCAAAATGGGTTTACAACCGGGCATGCGTTTACTTGATATTGGTTGTGGATGGGGCAGCTTTATGATCTTTGCTGCTGAAAAGTATGGTGTTATTTGTGATGGTTTAACCTTATCAAAAGAACAAGCAGCACTTGGTCAGGCGAGAGCAGACGAGAAAGGCTTACCCGTTAACTTTATTCTTCAAGATTACCGCTTATATCACCCAGAGCAGCCTTATGATCGCGTTGTCTCTATTGGCATGATGGAGCACGTTGGCCCCGAAAACTATGAAGACTACTTTAAATCTGCGTACAGTTTTCTTGCTGAAGACGGTATTTTCTTACTTCACACCATTGGTAGTCCGAAATCAAAAACGTCAGTTGACCCATGGATCAATAAGTACATTTTCCCTAACGGTGTGATCCCATCAATGATGCAAATTGGTGCGTCAGCTGAAGATTATTTCAATATTGAAGATGTACAGAACATTGGTCCTGATTACGATACAACACTCGTCGCTTGGAATGATAACTTTGAAGCCGCTTGGCCGACATTAGCAGAGAAGTATGGTGAGCGTTTCTACCGTATGTGGCGTTATTACTTGCTGTCTTGCGCTGGGGCATTCCGTTGTCGTGATTTAAATGTGTGGCAATTTGGTTTAACCAAAAAAGGTGCAGAATTACCAGTTTCTGTTCGTGCAGCATAATTTTCAATACCACAGTAAAAAGCTCACTATTGCACGATTGTTATCGTCAACAGTGAGCTTTTTGAGTGTTAGGCCGTTTGCGCTTTTTCGCTTTCCTTCGCAGCTTGAGCTTCCGCAATTGGCTTTTTCTCTGGAGGGAGAATAGGCTCAATATCCACAATTTTGGAACGACTCATAATAATTTTCCAACGCTGAATACGCACTGTTTTATCTTCGTCTGTTTCTTTGGTTATTAAGTTAATCAGGTGACGTTTTTCCACAGACTCTTTTGTTACCTGGCCATCATTCAGCTGGTATAAACGCTGAGAGCCTTTTTCCATTAATGCTGCAACAGTACGTAAATCTAAAATGATCGATTCTCGTGTTTGCTCATAACCACTTAAAAACTTTGTTGGTGACATACGGGTGGTACTTTTATAGTGAAGAATGGTTTCTTCCCGGTGAGACACTTTATGTTTACGCGTTTTACGAATATCGGTTGGTAAACTGTCATAGCTAATATATTCAAGCCATTCGAGCTGTCGACCAATTAAATGAGTGGTATTCGCATCAAAGAACTGCTTCCGCCAACGAGCTTTACCTTTCCGTAACCAACGCCAAAGCATGGTTTTTAAGTCATCTTTAAACACTTCACGTGCGGCATAAATTAGCGATAACACCAAAATGAATGACGCGGTAATATCACCGAGCATACCGCGTGCTTTTATCAGCATCATGGTGACAAAAATCATCACAATGCCGGCAGCTGCGCCTGTCACCACTTTTTTTGTGCTTGCACCCAGCTCAATGGTTTTCTCACTCATCGTAACAGGGTATTCAATCAAACGTCGTAATAGCCGCATTTTATTCGACATACGGGTTGGATCTTCCATCGCTTTAGCCGAGTTATAATTATGCTTTATTCGGTGTTGTGTTTCAGATTCACAGATTTCAAGTAACGTTGTTTTAATGGCGTTGTAATCGTTGCCACGCGGAAGATGAGAAATTAACTGAAGGAAGCGCTGCTCAGTAAACCAAGACAGATAGTTATCAATATTCTCGTAATACTTAAGCAGCTTTTTGTCGGTTGGAATATTTCGACGTAAGCGCTTTAAAATACGCACCGAGATATTGGCAGATTCCTCAACATCTTCAAATGTCGGGTTATCATTTTGATTTAATAAATCATTGGTGGCTTTTTCTAGCGCGAGTGCATACTGATAAGCGTAAAGGCTTAAGCTTAAACGGTATTGTTCGATAGATAATTTTCCACGGCTGGCAAGGCGACTATGAACAAGAGGAAGGTGATTAATATCACTGAAATAAGTACGTTTACCGTGGATAGCGTTATGATAGAACTCTTCTTCAGAAATGATATTGGCATTTAAGCCAAGCTCACCGGGAATGAAGATGTACATATCGAGCTGCCGATTGGTTGTTTCTTGAATAACATGGGATATTTTTAATTTATGCCCATCTTTTTTATCGACAGTGATCACTTATTGATATCCTCCAAGATCTACAACAATAACTTACTCTATTAATTTTAGAATAAGTTGGTTTTAAATATTACTGTTAACTATATAAGTTTGCGCTGATAGCATGAAAAATCATCAAATAAATGCAGATAGGTCAGGCGTTGCGAACCAACATCACGTATAATGCAGCAATCTAAGCACAACACGTGCATTATAGCCGATTGATTAGCGAGATATAGCTAATTCATCATGCAGCTAATAAATTGATTGATAAAGATATTGAAGCAACATCACCAAACGCGTGTCGTTGCCTATGCAGAGAGTACCTGATACATGATTAGAATTGGAAAATACAACACACTAGAAGTCGTCAAACTAGTAGATTTTGGCGTATTTCTTGATGGTGGTGAAGACTTCGGTAATATCCTGTTACCTAAGAACTCAGTTCCAGCAGGTACCGAGCTAGGCGATAAGTTAAAAGTATTTATTTACTTCGACTCGAATGACGAAGTCATTGCTACAACAACGGAACCTTATGCACAAGTTGGCGATTTCGCAAAACTACGTGTAGTGGGTGTAACCAACATTGGTGCGTTTGTTGATTGGGGTTTAACGAAAGATTTGCTTATTCCATTTAGTGAGCAACGCCGTCGTTTAGAAGAAGGTCAAGAAGTGGTTATTCACGTATACACAGACAAAGCGTCTGGTCGTATTGTGGGTACTACTAAATTTAACCGTTACTTAGATAAGACACCAGCAACTTACCAGATCGGTCAAGAAGTGCAGGTAATTATTGCTGAAGTAACAGATCTTGGTTTTAAAGCCGTGGTTGAAGGTAAACATTGGGGACTTTTCTTTAAAACAGAATCATTTGGTAAGCTATTTATTGGTAAAGCATTAAAAGCCTACATTAAAGAAATTCGTCCAGATGGTAAGTTAAACCTATCACTACAGAAAATGGGTAAAGATCGTGTTGACGATCTAGCGGATAAAATCTTAACCTCGTTAGAGCGTAAAGGTGGCTTTATCCCAGTAAGTGATAAATCAACTCCTGATGAAATCTTCCAAGTTTTCCGTACAAGTAAAGCGACCTTTAAGAAAACGATTGGTGGCTTATACAAGAAAGGGTTAATTGTTATTGAGCGTGAAGGTATCCGCTTAAACGACAACGACTAACAACTTGCTCGATAAATCGAGTAAAAGAAAACCGACACATGCTGTCGGTTTTTTTATATCTAAAAAATAATAACTCACTGAAAAGTAGTATGAAATGCTTTCTTAGTCTTTTGACTTTAATGCTTTTTCAAACTTGGTAATATTCCAGCCAATTAACACCTGATCACCCACTTTTAAAACAGGGACAGATCTAGCGCCAGTACTATTAAATTCCTTTCTTCCTTTTGGTGAGCTGATATCAACCAAACGATAACTGTAGTTTTTATTTGTCATGTATTGTTGTGCATCTTTACAGTTTGAGCAGTTTTTCTGGCTAAATAAGACAATACGTTTCATTGGGATGTTTCTTTTATTTTAATATTTGCTGTAACTCTAACATAAATGAAATGAAAGATAGTAATGACAGAACAGTAGTTACAAGTGGTCTAAATCAAACAAGTTTTTAAGCCTGTTTACTTTTTCCTATCAGTAATAAAGAAGTGATACGGTAAAGGCATAGGTGATAACGCTGTAACTTATAGATTGCTTTGCAAATACGTATTTTATTTTGTTGAAAATATCAGCACATACATGCTTGTTAAATACGCTGATATTTTCGATTTTATTGCGTTAAAGCAAATTATTTTTTTTATATGGAAATAATAAAGCAGCATTTACAGCTAATGTTTTGATTTTTATGGGTTCGATTTTGTTTTTGGCTCAATAAGTTTAGGTGTATCACTCTTGGTGTAACAACTAAACAACAATGTGATGTTGCTTGTATTTTTAGTGTAAATACAATGCAACCCTCTTTTGGGTAACAACAAAGATCTCATGATTGCTTTATTAGGTATATTCGTTCTACTTTTACTCGCGTTTCTTATCTCAACGGATAAAAAGCGTATTCCTGTAAAAATGGTGTCTATCGCGTTTGCGTTACAAGTACTGTTTGCTTTAATTGTTTTATATATCCCAGCAGGTAAAACAGCACTTCAAGCTGTCAGCAATGGCGTAACGTACGTCACCGATTATGGTAAAGATGGTTTGTCATTTTTATTTGGTGGTTTGGCAACAGGTAGTATCGGTTTTGTATTTGCCGTTAATGTACTTGGTATTATTATTTTCTTTTCTGCACTGATTTCTATGCTGTATCACGTAGGCATTATGCAGAAAGTCGTTAATATTTTTGGTGGCGCACTGCAACGTATTTTAGGTACGGGTCGTGCTGAATCATTATCTGCTGGTGCCAACATTTTTGTCGGCATGTCTGAAGTCCCACTGGTTATTAAACCGTACTTAAAATCTATGGATGATTCACAACTTTTTGCGGTGATGACATGTGGTTTGGCTTCTGTTGCAGGCTCTACGATGGTGGGCTATGCCGCTGTTGGTGTTGATTTAAATTACTTGATTGCCGCTGCGTTTATGTCTGCGCCTGCTGGTTTATTAATGTCAAAAATCATTATGCCACCAAGCGAGAATAAGCTATCAGCCAATGAAATTACCAGTGTTGAAATCCCTAAAGCAACCAATGTAGTTGAAGCGTTAGCTGATGGTGCAATGTCTGGCTTGCGTATGGCAGTGACTATTGGTGCAACATTGATTGCTTTTATCAGTGTAATCGCATTATTTAATGGCTTGTTAGGCGATATTGGTGAGTTCTTTGGTATTCATGGCTTAACGTTCCAAATGTTGATTGGTTACCTGTTTGCGCCAGTTGCACTTTTACTGGGTATTCCAATGAGCGAGGCGGTAACTGCGGGTTCGTTAATTGGTCAAAAAGTAGTGATGAACGAGTTTGTTGCTTTCATTGATATGATTAAAGTGCAGGATACCTTATCGCCACACAGCCTTGCTGTTGTTACTTTTGCATTATGTGGTTTTGCCAATATTACAACGCTGGCTATTTTGATTGGTGGTATGGGAAGCTTAATTCCTGAGCGCCGTCCATTTATTGCGAAATACGGTATCCGCGCAGTTGCGGCTGGTGTACTGGCAAACTTAATGAGTGCAGCGATTGTGAGTATTATTTTATTGCTCTAGTAGCAGAGTGAAAAATAGTATTGGATAAGAGAGCCGAATGAGTACTAGAAAAATAGTCACAGTCGGCTTTTTAATACCTGAAGAGTAAACGGTTTACTTTATCCCGTAATTTATTTTTTGTATTAAGGTGTTTTAGCAAAAAAATGCTCGATATATAAATTTGAGCTTGAGTTGTGTGAAACCGATCGGCTAGGGGATTTAGAGGTAGTCGTTAGTAAAGCAGTGATGGGTGAAAGGAATTACCGCTGTATATTTCATGGATGGCATATACAGCGGATATGATCAATTAGCGCAAACTGAGCAAGTGGGTTGTTTCATTAACTTCATTTCTCGCCAGCTCATTGTGAGCGCATCTAGCATGAGCAGTTTACCTGTTAATGGTGTCCCCATGTTGGCAACCACTTTGATTGCTTCCATCGCTTGAACTGCACCAACGATGCCGACAACGGGCGACATAATGCCTGCTTCAACACAGCTTAATGTTTGTTGACCAAATAGGGCGCTTAAACACTGATAACACGGCTCGTTATCTTGGTACGTGTAAACACTGAGCTGACCTTCCATACGAATTGCTGCGCCGGAGATAAGCGGCGTTTTGGTTCTAAAGCATAGGCGGTTAAGTTGATTACGAGTATCAACGTTATCGCTACAATCTAAAACAATGTCGTGGCTTTCTATGAGTGGTAGTAACGCTTCATCGGTTAAGCGTTTGGCTATGGTCTCTACCGTAAGATATGGGTTAATACGACATAACGCTTCTTTTGCAGAATCGACCTTTAATAGGCCAACCGTAGCATCATGGTGTAACACTTGACGCTGAAGGTTAGAAACTTCAACCTTATCATCATCAATCAGGGTTAGTTTACCCACACCAGCAGCGGCTAAATATTGCGTAGAAGCACAGCCTAAGCCTCCAGCACCAAGGATAAGCATAGAAGAAGACTTTAATGCTTCTTGCCCTTCAAAATCAAACTGACGCAAAATGATTTGGCGGTTATACCGCAGCATTTCATCATCTGTCAGTTCAACGTTATTTGTGTTTTCTGTTGTCATTAGAAATACCGTTTGCTTAGTACAAGGTGTGGTTGAAGATTTCGATAGTCACATCTTCACCCGCTTGAACACGACCACGATCTTGCTCTAGTACCACAAAGCAGTTAGCAAGGTGCATTGAACTAAAGGCACCAGAGCCTTGATTGCCTGTTGTTGCTACTTCTAATTGACCTTCAACGTTAATGCTGTAAATACCACGTTGGAAATCGGTACGACCAGGGCGTTTTTTAAACATTGTTGTCGCTTTTGCTTTTACACGAACAGGCGGTTGGTATTGGCTGTTACCTGCTAGTTTCGCCAGCATAGGTTGTACTAGTTGGTATAAAGTCAGCATTGCTGATACTGGGTTGCCCGGTAGGCCACAGAACCAAGCATTATTGATTTTACCAAACGCGAAAGGTTTACCCGGTTTCATGGCGATTTTCCAAAAACCGATTTGGCCTTCTTGATCCAAAATATCTTTGGTGTAATCCGCTTCACCGACACTAACGCCACCTGATGTGATTAATACGTCGGCTTCTGTTGAGCCTTTTAAAAATGCGTCACGCAGTTTTTCAGGGCAGTCCGGAATAATGCCTAAATCTAACACTTCACAACCAAATTTTTCTAGTAGAGCGCGAATACCGTAGCGATTGCTGTCGTAGATTTGACCAGCTTCTAGTGTTTCGCCTACTGGACGTAATTCGTCACCAGTAGAAAAGAAAGCCACTTTCGGGCGGTGGTACGTTTCAAGCTCTGCAATACCAAGTGATGCAAGTAAAGGCATTTCACGCGCAGTTAAACGTGTACCTGTTACTAGCACAGTTTCACCAAGGCTTACGTCATCACCAATTGGGCGCACGTTATCGTTCGCTTTTGGCTTGATATTAAAAGTGATGTTCTCACCATCAACAGACGTTTCCTCTTGCATAATCACGGTATCTGTACCGGCAGGCATTTCAGCACCCGTCATAATACGGATACATTGACCTTGCTGACATTTACCTTCAAATGGAACACCAGCGAAAGATTTACCCGCTAAAATCAATGTATCTGTATTTGCTAAGTCTTCAGCACGAAGCGCGTAACCATCCATTGCCGAGTTCGCAAATGGTGGTACGTTGATAGGCGAAAGAATATCTTGCGCTAGCACTAATCCCATTGCATCGGCTAATGCTACCGTTGATGTTGTAGTTGTAGAGGAAACTTGCTCAAGAATATTTTCAATGGCAGTTTCAACGGGCATAAGGCCTGGTACGTCGCAGCATCCCATAATGGTATCCATCTCGTTATTGTTTAATTTGAATCATAGTGGCTTTGAAGCAAGAGCATCAGTAAAATGATAAATATTAATAGCCCTTCAAACCACGTATTAAATCGCTTAATTATGATTTTACCCTTTATTGTTAAGGGCTGTAAGGGATTGATTATGCCAAAATTAGGCCAATTGGACTAATCCCTAATAAATGGGAGGTGTAATTATTTTCATTTGGAGGTATTCTGCGTATGTTTTTAGCGCTGGCGAGCGAAAACAGGCTTGTTTTATTGCATTTCAGCCTGTGCCAGTTGGAGGAAAAGAATGACAGCATTAAGTGAATCTGCAGTACTAGTTCGTGATGCATTAGCAGCCCGTGGTCTTGAAACCCCAATGGTTGAACAAGATGTTAGCCGCGAAGAGAAAAAAGAAAAGATTGAATACCACATGCGTGAGATCTTATCGTTACTCGCGCTAGATCTGACTGATGATAGCTTGGTTGAAACCCCACACCGCATTGCGAAAATGTACGTTGATGAAGTGTTTTCAGGTTTAGACTATGCCAATTTCCCTAAAATCACCGTCATTGAAAATAAAATGAAGTGTGATGAAATGGTGCGAGTTAAAGACATCACGTTAACCAGTACGTGTGAGCACCATTTAGTAACGATTGATGGTAAAGCGACGGTTGCTTATATTCCTCGTGGGAAAATTATTGGTTTATCCAAAATTAACCGTATTGTTCGTTTCTTTGCTCAGCGCCCACAAGTTCAAGAGCGTTTAACACAACAAGTGTTAGTCGCACTTCAAACATTATTAGAAAGTGATGATGTCGCAGTTACGATTGATGCAACGCATTATTGCGTAAAAGCGCGTGGTGTTATGGATGCAACCAGTGTAACCACAACCACAGCGCTTGGTGGTATTTTTAAGAAAAATTCAGCGACACGTGCAGAGTTCTTAAACGGTATTCGATAAATAATAGTTTACGCTATTGTTGAAATTTAAAACAAAAACAACGTGCGCTATTAATAAATGAACAGAAATGCTAGTCCTTTATTGACTAGCATTTTTTTTATCTCATACTGCTGAATTATCGATTTTCTGGCTTATATATTAAAGGTCGCAGATGGATTTAATTAAACTTTCTCGTATAAGTATGAAACACTTAATTACCTTGCACGTAATGCTAGATACGCTAAGTGTTACGGCATGTGCAGAGCGATTATGTGTAAGCCCTTCTTCCGTTAGTAAAACACTCAGCCAATTACGTGACAATCTCAATGACGAACTCTTTTATCGTCATGGTAATAAGCTAATTTCTACTCCTTTAGCTCGTAGGCTAGGCCCTACGGTTCACCAAATGATCAGTGATATGAATCAGATCATGACCAAAGAAGCGTTTCAGCCAGAAGAGTATGAAGGGAGTTTTTCACTTGCGATGCGGGAAAGTACTTTTGAATTAATCGCCGGTGGTCTTTATGCCCATGTTCTAAAAAAAGCGCCGAATGTCCGTTTTGATATTTGGTCGAAAGACAGCATTGGTTTTGATGGTTTAACCAAAGGCATATTGGATTTTGTGATTTTGCCACACGATCTTAGCCAGCCACCATTGATGCAAAATAACTTAGTATGGCAGACCTTGTTTACCGATGAGATGGTTTGCTTAATGGCGCATGATCATCCTCTTGCCGATAAAGAGCTGACAATAGAAAATTATTTAAATTGTGGTCATATTGGTATTTTGGATAGTGATTTAAGTGTGCCATTTTTTGAGATGCAATTAACGCAACAGCATCATAAAAGAAAAGTGGTGGTGAATGTCGCAGACTTTGGTGGTGCAGCGACGATGTGTCATAACAGTAATTTGTTATTTACCTGCTCTAAACGTTGGGCAAGTACTGCATTACAGTCTAAAGCACTTGTTGAAAAGCCGTTACCGTTTAATTATGGCAAGGTTGCTTATAGTTTGGTGTGGCATCAACCGAGCATGAATGATCCTGCTCTTCGTTGGTTACATCAGCAAATTTTAATTCTTTGTGGCGTTGAAGATAAGACAGCAGAGATTGATTTATAAAGTCTCACTTCAAAAGTTACGTTAGGAAGTGAGGTTCTAAAGAAAACGTAACTCCGACTGCTGAGCGACTTAATTAATTATGTCGCTATGATCAGCAGACGGAATATCTAAATTTTTGATTTAATAAATAGCAGGAGTCAGTAAGTTTTTCACGCCACGCTCTGATAGTTCGTTAGCTAATTGATTAATCTCTTCTTGGTTACACTCATCCCAGTTGAGTGCATCACCTACCACACCATGATGCCTGAAAGCATTGAGCTTTATTTTCACACTGCTTGAAAAGGGACGTAAGTAATACGCTACTTTTTCTATCTGCTCCATAAAATCGGTATTATTAGGAATATGCAGAAGTCTTATTTCGTGTAATTTGTTTTGAGCATGAAGAAAATTCATCGTTTCAAAAACGCGGTGGTTACTTCTGTTGGTTAACCATTTATGCGTTTCATCGTGCCATGCTTTTAAGTCAATCATCGCACCATCAAGGTAGGGGGTAAGGTGTTTCCAACCCGTTACGCTTAAACTGCCATTACTGTCTATCATGCATGTTAAATGTTTCAGTGAAGCCGTCGTTTTTATTAAACGAAATAGCGAAATAATAAAAGGTAAATTAAGTGATGCCTCGCCACCAGAAACGGTAATACCATTAATAAATAACCTATTTTCATGAATTTTTTCAATTAATTCAGAAACAGACATCGTTATGGTTTTAGGGCTCGCTTGTCGAGGGCAAGCCTCAATACACTTATCACATTCAGTGCATAATGCTTGATTCCATGCCACTTTAGTTTTTTCATTTTCCGTATGAATAGCTTGTAATGCTTGTGTTGGGCATTGCTTAACACAGTCTGCACAATGGTTACAAAGACCGATGGTTTGTGGGTTATGGCAATTTTTGCAGTTGTAGTTACATCCTTGAAAAAAAATCACCATTCGGTTGCCGGGTCCATCAACGCACGAAAAATTAAGTATCTTACTAATAGTGGCTGAAATCATTTACTTGTTAACTCTTAATTCTCAATAGAGAGATGTGAATAATGAGGTGTTTGCTCGTGACTTAACACACGAGGTATACGTTTTAAAATGTCGGTTTGTTCGCTGGCTTCTGAGCCTAACCACGTTGTATTGGTACGTGAACCGGCCTCTTTGAATTTAGCAACATCAGATAGCTTAATCATATAGCCCGTTACTCGAACAAGATCGTTTGAGTGAACGTTTACGGTAAACTCACGAAACCCCATATTTAATGCGCCTTTACATAAGGTAACCATGGCGAGTGGATTTTGTTTGATTGTTTCATCAATGGTTAAAATATCGCTGATACCTGATAGGTAATACTGATGATGTGCAGCCAGCGCTTTAATGTGCAAAACAGGATCAGGCTCTGTACCATAAGGAATACGGATCCCTGGTGTTACGTTTTGATCGCTGCTAATACCACCTTGCGAGTGCAATAGTGCTCGCTGGTTATAACCATATTTCACTGGTGTATTCGTGACAATGTCACTTAATAGTTGAGTGATAGATAATGCTAATGCATTGGCTGAATCACTGTGGCCATATTTTTCTGTTGAGCCTGATTTCTCCAATAATAAATTGACTGCTTCTGCCATACCGTAGATACCAAACATTGGGGCAAAACGGTTTTCATCAATCAATTGTTCTTGTACTAAAAAGCTAGTATAGAAGTTTGATTCTTCATGAAGAAATGCTGAACGCGCTTCAATAAGTCCGAAAGTCATTTGGCAATAATGCGGTAGCACTTGGTTGATGAAGTTATCTACATCTGTTGCTTTTTCTGCCGCCGCTTTTAAGTTTAAGCGTACAAGTGTATTTGCGCCGCCTGCTAACGGTAGTGAGTTGTAGCAACTAACAATACCAAAGCCTTGTTTACCAAATGTATCTTTAAACATTGGGTAGTTGGCAATATGGGGTTTACTGCATTCACAAATATTTTGGCAAGCTTGTTCGAGTAAAGATATTGGTGATACTTCAGCGTCGTACATAAAAGTGAGATTAGGCGCGACTTGCTTAAGCTCTGCATCAATTTTTAAAATAGTACGGCAAATAATGTTATCAGTTGGACCAATATTGGCATGCATAAACGCATCGGGTAGGGTGCGGTCGAGCATAATCCAAAAACGCTTTAGCTTGTTGTAAATATCAGTTTCAGATTCACTATTTACAAACGGTAACAATAAATCATCAAGTTGACCGATATAAACAGGGTAGTTAGTTACAGATGGTACGTGATGATAAATAATGGTGAGCGCATTGAGCGCGTCATCCAGATTTTTTGCGGGCTCTAGCTCTAAATAGCTTGAACCATTCTGTAAGTATTTAGCATAGTCGGGCAGTATGTAGCGAGGCTTAAAAGGCGCATTACCTTCGAACATATCACAGATAATTCCTTCATTTTTTGCTTCTAAAATTTCGTCACTTACTGGCATATAGTCTACAATTGCTTCAGCTTCGAGAGAGAGAAACAATGTTTTTTGTTTCGGGCTTAATGTAGAAGAAGAAATAATCTGTTTTATTTTGGAATGTAATGACATTGCAAGTACCGTGCATTGTTATAATTTAGTGGCACTTTAGATGAGATTAACAATTTCCAGAAGTGAAAAAGAATTAACGTATGTTTTCCAAAATGGAAAAGCGAATGACATAAGGGATGAATATGAAAAAGTGGACAGTTTTATTCGCTGTTATCGGTTTGGGTATCGCATTAGTTGGGTGTAATAAAGAAGAGCAAAAACAACCAGAACAACCCAAAAAAGAAGCGGTTGGTATGGCGAATCCAGCTTCTGTTTACTGTGAGGAGCAGGGTGGGAAACTTGAAATTAAAAAAGAAGAAAAAGGTGAAGTGGGATATTGTCACTTAGCGGATGGTAAAGTTGTAGAAGAGTGGGCTTTCTATCGCGAAAACAATAAGTAGCTTTATTTTTGAGCATAATTGAGACGAACTCACTATAAAATGCCGATTAACTTGCGCTAATAGATATTTTAGATAAATGGTGTTTTTATGAACACCATTTCAAATAATGTTTTTTTTATCTTTTAAATCAAGGTGATATTTGTATTAAATGTGTGATACTCAGTATAAAAAATCCTGTTAGGGTATATTTAACGTTTAAAGTTACGTTATTTGAATTGTATCGTGATTAAAAATTTGTCTAAATATACTGATATTGGCCTTTATACAGGTTATTTTGTTTGTGTGCCGTATGTAAGCGTTACATGCTTGTAAATGAACGTTTAGTTATTTTAATACGGATATCTTTCTTCTTTTATTTGATAAGGATCGCTTTAAAGATGTTTAATTCTCAGCGTGTTGTCACTCAGTGTTTCAGCAAGCTTCTTGTTTTATCTTTGATTCTTCCGAGTAGTGCTTTTGCTATTGAATTAGCACACATTGCACCACATAACTATGTGAACATTACAGGGCCGGATAAAGATACTGTTGTGTTTCCTCCTGTAAATGATAGAGAAGCTCCTGCAACGAGTACAGGTAGTGTGGATTGGTCTTCTTTAAACAATCAAACAGTGTTTAGCACCAAAACACTTTGTGCTGATTCGGTGAATAAGATTTGTTTTAAGTCTCAAATAGAACAAGCGTATACTGAGAATAAGTTTTATCCTTTTTGGCAAAATAAAGCACTGCGAGATGAGTTTGAACTACAGTTAAAAGCCGTTGTAGATACAAAAATGCTACCGGGTTTATCCCAACGTCTTTCCGAACTGAATAAGCTTAAGAGTGAAAATAACGAGCAAGCTTATGACTTATTAGCGACTGATACCTATTATGTGTATCGCGCATTCCAAAACTACATTGCAACTCACCGTGATGTACTGTTCTTGTCTAAGCCTATTAACATGAGTAAGTCGATGAGCAAATATGCCGATGGCGTTAATGTTTATCCGATGACACTTGCGAGACTTGAGCAATTACGTCCTGGTTATATTGCATTTAAACCAACAATGGATGCGATTGCCAAATACCTGAATTTACCCGCGCATACTTTAACATCATCGAACTTTAAGCAGGTTTATCGCAAAGGGGCAACACTGCCTAACGGGCATGAGTTGATTAAAGTATTGTATACCCTTGGTGATATGGATCAGACAGATTACGACCGTTTATCACTTGAACATCAGATCACCAATTCTGGTGCTGTTTTTGAAAGCTTAAAAGCATTCCAAAAACGTCATGGTTTAGCAAGTGATGGTATTATTGGTGAGGCAACTGTTCAGCAACTTGTTATGCCTTATGCGGATATTGCGCGTCGTTTAGCATTGAATACGCTACGTGTGGCTACCTTAAATAAGTATAATGAAAATCGTCCTCATATTTGGGTTAACATTCCTAACTATAAGTTAGAAGTGTTTGATAAAGGTAACATCGTATTTGAATCTAAAGTCATTGTCGGTCGTGATAGCCGTCCTACAAACTTATTCTCATCGGCTATTACGACTATGGTTGTAAACCCATACTGGAACGTACCGATTACAATCAAGCAGCATGATGTTATCCCAAAAGTGAAGCACAATATTGATTATTTAAAGCAGCATAATATGCAGATTTTAAATAGTTGGCGTGATCGTACTGTGATTTCACCAACGAGTATTGACTGGGCGACGGTGAATCCAAAAACATTTCCGCATGAGTTTCAGCAAGGTCCTGGTCCTCGTAATTCACTTGGTCGTGTTAAGTTCCTTATGCCAAATGATTACGCTATTTTCTTGCACGATACTCCTTCACGCGGATTGTTTAGCAAAACTAAGCGTGATTTAAGCTCTGGTTGTGTACGTGTTGAACGTGCTTATGATCTTGCTAATTATGTAATTGAGTACCAAAATCGTGGAAACATTCCAGAATTTAAACAAATGTTAGATGCGAAAAAGCAAAAAACCGTGAGTTTATCTAAGCGGATTGGTGTCGATTTTGTCTATCTCACGGCATGGGTTGATAATAATGGTAAAGTACAAATGCGTGAAGATATCTACGGTTATGACTCGCCAAGTGCAAATAAGATTAAAAATAAATTTATTACGATGAAAGATTTTGTTAAAAATTAAGTCGTAATTAAAGATAAAAACCAGCACTAGGTTGCTGGTTTTTTTATACTTAAAATACGTGATACTCATCAGTTTGGGTAATGAAATCATGATAAATACTAGGTTAAGCGCACCATACTCGTTACTATAAGTGTGCCTGTAATCACTAATAAAGAAGGTTAACGTGTTAAAAGCTATTTTTCTCGATATGGACGAAACCTTGTGTGCAACGTCTTTAGCTGACAAACATGCCGCGAACGAGCTGAAATTATATGTCAGTAATTTGTACCCACAATTAAATGTAGACATGTTTTTAGAACGCTATATTGCAGGTGTATATAAAAAACTCAATGATGAATTACCTGAGCTAGTGCCACTAATATCCGATGAGCTTCTCTTCCGCCAAAACCTTATTTTAGTTTTATTTAAAGAGCAGGGCATTGAGTTATCTTTTGATGCTGCAGTCGCTATTCAAGCATGCTTTGATCAATCTCGTATGGCTAGCTTTGATTTTTTTCCTCAGATGAAAGAAACGCTGTTGGCATTGCGCAAATCATATCAATTGGTTGTTATTACCAATGGTCCGGTTTTTTCACAACATCCAAAGTTGGCCGCAACAGAAATGCAGCAATATGTTGATCATATTATTGTGGGTGGGGAAGAGCCTGAGGAAAAACCGGCAGTAAGTATTTTTGAAAAAGCACTAAACTTGGTGAACTGTAAACCTGAAGAAGTCATCCATATGGGGGATTCATTGGCGGCAGATATTATAGGTGCTAAAAATGCAGGTATTAAGAGCGTATGGGTTGATACCCAAAAAGACAGCGATCATCAGCAATTAGCGCTGATTAAACCTGACTATATTGTTACTAACCCTGTTGATATTCAAACTATTGTTGCTAAATTGGCTTAGACAATAAAGATAAAAAACGCCACAGACACCTGTGGCGTTTTTTTTACTTTTTATTCATGATTGATAGGCGTTTGTTCGTCGTTACGTGTTTTCCATAGCGATGCGCCAATGGCGATGGAAATAGTAAGAACAATGACACACAGTGATACCGCTGTTGGGATAGCCCAAGCGGTACCGACTAAAAGCATCTTCAAGCCAATGAAGCTTAGAATAAATGCCAGTGCGACACGTAGGTAGCAGAAACGCGTTAACATACCCTCAAGTACGAAATACAGTGAGCGTAAGCCTAGTAATGCAAATACGTTAGCAGTAAGCACCAAGAACGGTTCACGTGTTACCGCAAAGATCGCAGGAATAGAATCGAGTGCAAACATGACATCGGTAAGCGCGATCACTGCAACCACAACAAGTAATGGTGTCGCTAACCAACCATGCTCTCCTTTAACGAACATTTTATGGTCGTGATAATCATCTGTAACTTTAAAGAAGCGTTTTACAATACGTACCGGTAACGCATCTGAGAAGTCTTCTTGTTCTTCTTCATCTTCTTTCCAGAGTTTGAAGCCAGTGTAAAGAAGGAAAACGGCAAAGATGTACATAACCCAATGGAAGTCATCCAAGAGTTGAGCACCGACTGCGATCATACCACCACGTAAAAAAAGCGCACCGACAATGCCGAGCATTAATACGCGCGGGCGTAAACGCTCAGGTACCATAAATTGGCCAAAAATTAGGGCGAAAACAAATAAGTTATCAACACTTAATGATTTTTCTAATAAGTAGCCCGTGACAAAAGCAGTTGCTGCTTTTGAATTACTGTAGGTACTTTCTGGTGCCATCAACTGCCAATTGAAGTAGATAAACACCGCAAATAAGAAAGCGAGAAAAACCCAGAATACACTCCAGATAGCTGCTTTCTTGATGGAAATCTTACCACCACGTGTTTGATACAAATCCAACGCAAACATTAACACTGTTAATACAGCGAACCCTTCATAGCTAAAAAGGCTCATAGAGTCTCTCCTAAAAATCGACCTTAAAGCGATAACGTATTGTTATTTTATAAACTAAATAATAAATATTAGTTTTTTATAAGTATAAAGTTATATGCCTATAAAAAGGCAATATAGTTTGGCAACAATATGTTATCGCATAAAGATTAAAAACGCGGAAGGCAGGGTAAAAGGGTGTTTCACAATCAACCTTACGCGCATTAAAAACTCAAACCTCTGAGTGTTTGAGTATGACTGCACCAATGTGCAAGCGATAATGGCATTGGTCTCGTCAAAATGGTGCATGAATAATAATGCAAATCCATTCACGGCTGCCGGAAGTGTAAACTTCGAGATGACGACAGACGAACAATTGTGACTACTCCCCAAAACAAGGCGATTTTAGTCTTGTATTGACAAATTTTCCAGTCGTTTTTCAAAATGATTACCATATAAAGCAGTTATATAATGGCACAGCGTTTTTAAAGGTAAAATTACGCGCTTAAATATATCGATTGATTGTTATTCTCAATAACCTGATCGAATGGTTAAGCATTTTTTTTTGTGTATTAAAGGAGATCTTGGGGTATTGCTACCACAGAATATATGGTCACGTAACATGCTTAATCATAAATGAGTAGTGATAATAAAAGGTTTCTTGTTGTTAAATCTTTGTTTTGAAAGTGTTTTTTGTAATGTTAAATCAAATGTTTTATGTGACGATAATCACAAATCAAGGTTGGGTGATTTAGTTTGTTATTCTACTAGTCGTATAGTGATAAGGACATTAAGTTAATGCTAGAAGATGTTATGTTTCTACCTAAGGATAGTTATGGAAACAATGTTGAACACATCAGAAAAAGAGCAAATCATATTTGATTACACGCATTTCCTCTCGCTTCTTTGTAATCAAAAATGGACATTTATTGATGTTGTAAAAAACATCATTTCATCTTTTGAATTAAATATTAAAACAGGCACATATTCACAAATAAGCCCCGCAGAAAAGTTACATCAACAGGCGTTAAAAGTATTATCAAGCAGTGCCAGTGATACGCAGAATATTATTCGATTATTATTATTATCACGAAATGAAGGTATAAAAAGTATTTTATTATTATTACCTTTTGCTTTAGAAGAAGAGCAATTAAAAAAAATAGAACAAAAAGGAAAGTGTAAATTAGAAAAAGAAAATGGAAACAATGAAAGGTTACTCATAACCTTATTATGAAATAATAGATAAAGAAGGTGTTGGCAGGCACCTTCTTTATATGTATTTTTTATTAAAATTACCAGAATAGCCAAGTAAATATTGTTAGAAATGCAATACATAAGATATTGAGATAAATACCAACACGCATCATTTCTTGTTGTTTTATATAGCCTGTACTAAATACGATCGCATTAGGTGGTGTCGCAACAGGCAGCATAAAGGCACAAGAAGCCGCGATAGCAATAAGAGCTGATAACACAACAGGCGATACACCTAATGCTTCTGCAACGGTTGCAAATACAGGGATTAACAGCGCTGCGCTGGCAGTATTACTTGCAAACTCGGTGAGAAAAACAACAAAGATAGCAACAACTAAAATAGTAAGGAATAAACCCGCTTGGTTTAAAAACGTACTTAACTCTTGTGCTAAGAAGACACTTGTTCCCGTGGCTTTTAATATATTGCTCAAACAGATACCGCCACCAAATAGAATAAGTACACCCCAGTCTGTTGATTTTTGAATATCTTTCCAGCTAACCACGCGTGATACACATAATAATACGATGGCGCTTAAGGCAACCAGCGTATCAAATTTAGCGAACCCACCTAAAAATGCGTTAATAGGTTTGCTGAAAATCCAACAGCTAACTGTGAGAAGGAAAATAGCTAGAGTAAGAAATTTTCCTTTTGTCCAAGTGACAGGAGTGTGGTCAATCTCAAAGGTGTGATTTAAATTTGGTTTTAGAAGAATATATAACAGACCAACGGTTAGCGGTAACAAAAAAAGACTCACAGGTATGCCAAAGTACATCCACTCGGTAAAGTTTAATCCTGCTTCTGCGGCTGCAATGGCATTAGGAGGGCTGCCGACAATCGTGGCAATGCCGCCAATACTGGCACAATAAGCAATACCAAGTAGGGTAAAGACATAAGTGTTATGACCTGTTTTACTATTAACCTTATTTAATACCCCTAGTACTAATGGCAGCATCATTGCGGTAGTGGCTGTATTACTTATCCACATTGATAGCCCTGCTGTTACACCAAATAGCATTAATACGGCAACAGACATTTTACCTTTTGCAGCTACTAGCACTTTATCTGCAATGACTTGATCGAGTTGCTGTTTATGCAATGCTGCAGCTAACGCGAAGCCTCCAAGAAAGAGAAATATAATTGGATTAGAGAAGTTTGCTAATGCTTGCTGAGTTTGAAAAACACCAAAGAATACGGCGAGTAAGGGAACGAGAATGGCAGTGACACTGACATGTAATGCTTCAGTTAACCAGAGCACAGCGATAAAGCTTAATATACTAAGCCCTAATGTGATATTAGCTTCAAATGGTAGCGTGTTTAGTAGCGTTAAAAACAAAAGTATATCTGCAATGATAATTAGACTATTACGATTCAATATCCATTGTTTAATCGTGAGTGTGAGCGCTGTCATAGCGTTTCTCCAATAGCAAGGCCAGTAGTTAATGCATCTAGTTGCGCTGCTAATATAAGGCTTGTTAACGAAAGAATTTGAGACTTATGTATATAATCGGTTAATTTTTGGTGATAATTAAGTGATTTTGTTATTTCTAGACGATTGAAATAAAAAGATATTTTATTGTTTATTCGAAGGTTAAGAAAATAGAGCAATATCATTCTATCAATGACTAATAATTTAGGTGTTGATCACAAAGAATCGCCGCTATAACTTTTGTAGCCTGTGCTAATATGTTTTCCGACAAATTATTGACGCAAAGATGGGCAGTAAAATGGCAGGGATGCAGAGACAGACTAAACGTACAGAGTTAAAAAAGAAGATGAAAACCGACGTTTTTCATCATATGAAAGATGTAAAGCATAGGTTTATGAAGATGATGAGAGATAAAAGCTAAAGACAGGTTAAAAATATAAGCCAGTGAAATCACTGGCTTTATGTTTTACTTTGAAGTGTTACTTTTTGTCACTGCTAAATTATCTAACTGCTTTTGACTATTAATAGCTGAAGATGGTGCTGTATCATCACTGATAACAGTGGAAGGTGCGGGTTTTATAATAGGTTCTTTAGGGCCTAGAAACTTAGGCTGAACATTCAGTATAAACAGATCACTCAATGCTTTAACACGAGCAAGTACTTCTCGAATACGGATTTTAAGTTGTGCCGTACCATTTGGCTCATGTACCGCCAAACATGTAGCTTTTATGTTATAACTGTCAGCAATAAATAGGGCGCGCTCGCAGTGGAATTGTTGGGTAATAATTGTAAAGTTATCCGTTTCAAACACTTCTTTTGCGCGGACGATAGAATCAAGCGTTCGAAACCCAGCATAATCTAAAACAATTTTGTCATCAGGAACACCTGCTTTTAATAAATCTCGTTTCATCGTCCAAGGTTCATTATATGAGCGGTGTGCATTGTCACCACTGAGTAAAAAATAATCTATTTTACCTTGTTTAAATAAATCTAATGCTGCTGTAATACGATATTCATAATATGGGTTTAGTGTCTTAGCTATATATTTACTTGTTCCAAGAACTAATCCCACAGAATGTTTGGGTACTGTAGAGATATCATGATAAATGCGATCAGATGTACGAGCTGAAACCCAACGATCAAATAACAATAATGTTGAAACAAATAAGATACAGATAACTGCAGAAATACGGATGAAGTTGAGCAGTTTCATAATTATCCACGAAAGTACAAAGTTCTTATCTTATATCTTACCCTAATCATTTAATAAAATGTTTATTAATTAAGAGGTAAATGTCTGCGTATTGTCATTTTACCTTATGACTGCTGAAATAATATTCAATAACGAGTAAAGGCGCAGTATTACTTACATCAAAAAAAGGTGCCAGATTGGCACCTTTTTTAAACTGAGGTTTAGAACGAAGTTCGTTTGTAACGACGATATTCTGATTTCCAGAAGTTAGCATCGATTTTTTCACGGATACGTTCATCGGAGTTTTTCGGTGCTTTATGTTGTTCTACCGCTTTCTTCGCAACGGCAAAAGCAATTTTACGTGAGACTTTCTGAATATCTTCTAATGGCGGTAATAGTGGGCCATGTCCATGAATAGCAAGTGGAGAACACTCCGCTAAGGCCTGACTACTTTCCATTAGCATTTCATTGGTAACACGGCGAGCATTAATGGCTAATACCCCTAAACCAATACCTGGGAAAATGTAACTGTTATTACATTGTGCGATTGGATAAGTTTTACCTTCATAAATCACAGGCTCAAATGGTGAACCTGTTGCAACAAGTGCATTACCATCCGTCCAACGGATCAAATCAAACGGTGTTGCTTCAACGCGGCTGGTTGGGTTGGAAAGTGGGAAAATGATAGGGCGTTCGCAGTGCGCGTACATTTCACGGATCACGTCTTCACTAAACAGTCCCGGAACACCAGATACACCGATTAAAATCGTTGGTTTTGCATTACGCATAACATCAAGGAGTGAGATGTTATTATCTGCCACATCCCAATCTGCTAATTGTGCATTTTTCTGAACAAGAGCTTGTTGGAAGTTGAGTAGATTTGGCATGCCATCAATGAGTAGGCCCCAACGGTCAACCATGAATACTTGACTGCGCGCTTGTGCATCAGAAATACCTTCAGACACCATTTGTGCAATAATCGCTTCTGCAATCCCACAACCTGCCGAGCCCGCACCAAGGAAGGTTACACGCTGCTCAGACAGTTTATTGCCTGCTGCTTTACATGCCGCAAGTAGAGAGCCAACAGTTACCGCTGCTGTGCCTTGAATATCATCGTTAAAGCAACAAACTTTATCTTTGTAACGCTCAAGTAAAGGCATTGCATTTTTTTGTGCGAAATCTTCAAATTGAATTAATGCTTCAGGCCAACGTTGTTTTACGGCTTGGATAAATTCATCAACAAACGCATCGTACTCTTTTCCGGTAATGCGGGTATGGCGCCAACCCATGTACATGGGATCAGATAAACGTTGTGGGTTATTGGTACCAACATCAAGAACAACAGGTAAAGTATAAGCTGGGCTGATACCACCACATGCGGTATATAAAGAAAGCTTACCAATTGGAATGCCCATACCACCGATACCTTGATCACCTAAACCAAGGATACGCTCACCATCGGTTACAACAATCACTTTAACGTTCTGACGAGACGCGTTGTTCAGCATGTCTTCAATACGATCACGGTTTGGGTATGAAATGAATAGACCACGACCACGACGGTAAATATTTGAGAAATCCTCACACGCAGATCCCACTGTAGGGGTATAGATGATTGGCATCATTTCTGTTACGTGATTTTCTACCAAACGGTAAAACAAGGTTTCATTGGTGTCTTGGATATTTCGCAGATAAATGTGCTTATCCATATCGTTATCAAACTTTAGGTATTGCTGATAAGCACGTTCTGTTTGTTCTTCAATAGATTCAATAGCTTCAGGAAGAAGCCCTTCAAGGTTAAAGAACATACGTTCTTCGACAGAGAATGCACTACCTTTGTTAAGAAGAGGTGTTTCAAGTAGTGCAGGACCTGCATAGGGGATATATAAAGGTCTTTTATCGTTGTTCATGCAAATAGACTCTGTAGCTAGAAGATTAAAATTGAAAACAAGTGCAAGTTTTCAGTTGGTCACTAATGCTAGAACGTCAAAGATAAGAATACAAAGGGTATGATCACTTATTTTGAAAGTTGAGCCATATTATTTGTGAAAATGCTGTTTTTTAAATTGATACTTGGTTTTAGTGACGTTTTTTGGCGAGTTAATGATGTAATTAGTTTATATGCGTGAACGCGTGCCATATTTTATAAATCATTTTTTTGAACAATATCGTCTCGTCACAACGGTATACTCAATTTAAAAATATTGACCAACGATGGGGGAGATTAACAAGACATTTACGCAAGGAGATGTGTCATAAATCACTATTTAGCGAAGGCTTCAGTGTTGTTTCGATTGATTATTCTACGTTAGGATTCATAGCAAAATAAATGAGTAAAGCAGTATAGCCACTTATTGATAATCAGTAAGTGGCTTTTATTTATCTAGAAATTGAGTCGATCAGTAATGCCAAGGGAAGCGGCTAAAATCTTGATCGCGTTTTTCTAGGAACGCATCACGACCTTCTTGTGCTTCTTCTGTACCGTAAGCAAGACGCGTTGCTTCACCAGCAAACAGTTGCTGACCGACTAAACCATCATCTGAAAGGTTGAAACCGTATTTTAGCATACGCATTGCTGTTGGTGATTTATTTGTGATTTCTTTACCCCAACGAAGCGCTTCTTCTTCTAGTTCAAAGTGATCAACAACCTTGTTCACCATGCCCATTTCATAGGCTTCTTGTGCGCTGTAATTAAAACCACAGAAGAAGATTTCACGGGCACGTTTTTGACCGATCATTTTAGCCAGATACGCAGAGCCGTAACCAGAATCGAACGACGCAACATCAGGATCGGTTTGCTTGAATATGGCATGTTCTTTAGATGCCAGCGTTAAATCACAAACAACGTGTAAGCTATGACCGCCGCCAACAGCCCAACCGGGAACAACCGCGATAACGACTTTTGGCATAAAGCGGATCATGCGTTGTACTTCTAGAATATGAAGTCGACCCATACGCGCAACGTCAGCAGTACCCGCTTCTTCGCCTTCATATTTATAGCCATCTTTACCACGAATACGTTGATCGCCACCCGATGAGAATGACCACTGGCCTTTATGAGATGGGCCATTACCCGTTAGTAATACACAGCCTACATCAGACCATTGACGAGCGTGATCGAGTGCGGTGAAAAGCTCATCAACTGTTTTGGGACGAAATGCATTCAGGCAATCAGGACGATTAATTGCGATACGAACAGTACCCTGATCTTTGGCGCGATGATAAGTAATATCTTCAAAATCAAAGCCTTCAACTTCGTTCCAAAGCTCAGGATTAAATATGGTTTTCGTTGTCATGTGGCGTTGCCTCCATAAGTTGATGCTGTAAGGCTAGGGAGTTACAAAAAAAAGTCAATTTTTCGATGAAATTAGTAGTACTTACATAAAATAATGAAACGTAATTGATGATGGAATAAACAATTAGGTTGATACGAATAGCAAGTTTAATGAATATTATGATTCTCACTGACAATGTAGGTAATAATTGCGAAAATAGCTTTGAATTCATTAAAGATATATTGGATATGCAGAACAATTTACCTATAGATAGCATTGAGCAACAATTTAAAGCCTTGTTACGTGATGAACATATTGTTGTTGAAGCAGAAACGGGGTCGGGTAAATCAACCCGTCTACCACTATGGGCTGCTATTTATGGGAAAGTGCTGGTGGTTGAGCCTCGACGGGTTGCTTGTACATCGCTAGCTGAATATTTATTAACAGAAGACGCAAACCCAGATCAGTTATCCGTTGGTTATGCGATCCGTTTTGAGCATCACTTTGATGAAAATACGGATATTATTTATGCGACTCCCGGTGTTGCATTACGTTGGTTAAGTGAAGGTAATTTAGATCAGTTCTCAACAATTATTATTGATGAATTTCATGAAAGACGTTGGGATACTGATCTTCTACTTGCGTTACTCAAACAGCAACAATCTCATCGTTTAGTTATTACTTCTGCAACGATTGATAGCCAACGATTAGTTAACTATTTATCCGCACAGCACTTACAAGCTAAAGGGCGTAATTTTGCGGTGAATGTGTTGCATCATACCTCTGATAGTCGAGATATGCCCGATGTGATGAATATCGATAAGCGGATAACTAGCTTGGTTCAAACGCATATTGATAGCCACCAAGACATTTTGATCTTTTTACCCGGAAGAAAAGAGATAGCGTCAACGCAAAATGCACTAACGCAACAGTTTAGTGAGCAAATACAAGCAGGATTAATGGATATTATTCCATTACACGCTTCAGTTACCGATGATGAAAGAAAGCGGGCTCTAACACAAAGTGATAAGCAACGCATTATTGTTGCGACAAATGTGGCTGAAACCTCGGTAACTATCCCAGGGGTTACGTTGATCATTGATTCTGGTTTAGAACGTCGTACTCACCAGCGAAACGGTCGAACAGTATTATCATTACACGCTATTTCCAAAGCAAGCTCAGAGCAGCGGAAAGGGCGTGCAGGGCGCGTAACAGATGGTGTTTGTATTCGCTTGTATGGTAAAGCCGCAGCGCTAGAGTTATTAACACCGCCAGAGTTGCAACGCGAAGAATTGGTAGAAGCCTATTTGGCTGCTTTATGTTGTAACGCAAAACTCAGCCAACTTTCGTTTATTGATCCTCTACCTGAAAAAACCTTTGTTGCAGCGCAGCAGGCTTTGTTGTCGATGGGAGCTATGACTGAAAATGAAGTTATTACTGATTATGGCCGTTGTTTATATCAACTACCTATCGATACTTTATTTGCCCACTTAATAACAGCGATGGATACCCGAGCAAATAAAGAAGCAATGGTCGATCTTGCTGCTGCATTGTCTATTCCGCAACGGTTATGGCAGCCACCGCGATCAGAAGAAAATATTGAACAACTGTATCGATGGCTGGGTAACGTATTTTGTGATGCGACGGCATTAATAAAAATGGTGCGTATGGATGAGTGTCCAGAATGGCTTGTGGTAGATGACAATATGCTAGCAGAAGCGCGTTTGTTGTCAGTTCAAATGCGAGAGTTACTTGAACTTCCAGAGCTGTCTGTTGCTAGCCGATTTAAACGAGAGTTATGGCAAGATGCTGTAATCAAGGCGGTACCTGAATTGGTTTTTCTTCGTCGAGAAAAACGTCAGCAGGCAATGAGTAACGGTATTATTGAAGTCAGTAGTGCGAAAGATTCCTTAATTGATAACCCGCCGATAGATGGATCATTATCTCAAGCAGTGATCGTATTTGATCAATTTGCCTTACCAGGAAGAGGGGTTAAACAAAACCGCATTTTGGCAACATGTAGCTCTCCCGTTACCTTGTCACAAATAAATAATGCTGAGTTAGGTGAGTTGGTTCAAGGTGATACCGTTGAACAACAGGATGGCAGTTTTAAAACGGCTGTCCAGCGGATTTATGCTGGACGGGTTATTGATACTCAATGGATTGAACCTGAAGGGCAATCAGCACGCTCTGCTATTGTCGATATGCTACTTGCAAGTGAAGTAATGCCAGATCTTGCACCTCGAATTATCTCAGATATCTCGCAGTGGAATTTATATCTCGCATTGGGTTTATATAATGCAGATTTTGTTAAACGTGCACCTGAGCCGGTTGATGCCATTGAATGGCTATCGCAACAAATTGAAGATTTAGGGATTGAACATATTGATGATCTCGAGCTCTTTGAACCTTCAGATTTTACCTTTGAGGGGATCCCTGAATGGGAACGGCAAGAGTTTGATGAGCGTTACCCGTGTGAAGTTAAACTCACTGATCTTGTGATGGCTATAGAATATGATATTCATCGTAAACTTGTTGTTGCAAATTATCAGTCTGGCAACCGTAAACCAGATCCAAAACGATGGGAATTACCACGATGGCAAGGGTGGCGAGTGCAATATAAAAAAGCCAGTCGAACAATTGATATTAAATAATGAGATAGTAATCCACAGTAACTATTCATCCTTGTTCATTTAAATGGCTATTCAACAATAGTAATGCCGCTTGGTGATGTTTCTTTTACTGCCTGATAGAAGAGCTGGTTGGCATTACTGTCGTAAAGTTGAATGAGTATAAATTCCATAGAATGAGTAACACGGATTGTGCCATTAAAATCACCATTCACAATTGTACCGGAAGTAAGCAGACTCGATGAGATTGGCAATACTGATCCACTCGTCATAACATTAAAGTCTTGGTAAATGCTAATTCTTAACGTTTTTACCGTATTGAAATCGAGTTTTATTGTCATATCATAAGATCTGTTTAAATTGAAATCATTAGGAAAGAAAAGTTCGCTAAAGTCACTTGCTGTTACATCATTTTCATTATTTGATGCTGGTTCTGCTGGTTCTGCTGGTTCTGCTGGTTCTGCTGGTTCTGCTGGTTCTGCTGGTTCTGCTGGTTCTAAATCTGAAATATTCTCTCCTAATAAGATAGGCTCTGAACTATTACCGCTATCATTTTGCGATGAAGGCGCTTCTTCGCTGTGCTGCTCACTTTCAACTTTTATTTCATCAGGTAAAGAAGGAGTTAACAATTGATGATTACTTTGCTCAGTTGCCCCAGTTGTTGAAGAGTCATTTAGAATATCTTGGGGGGGACTATTATCAATTACTTGTGTGTCTATAGATGAATTATTCTGAGGGGCACTGGGTTCATCGATATTTTGTTGAACACTCAAATCTGAAGCTTCATTGTAACTAATATTTTCCTCAGCTTCAGGAGAAGTGTCACTTCTACAACCAAAAAGAAAAGTTACAACTAATAGAATTAATAATTTCATTTATTAGACTTAAATAATTATCAAAAAATTATAGAGAGATATGTTCAGTTATTTGTTAACGCAAGTTAGGTGCCAAAAAATATTGAATTATTCATAAATCTTCTCTAAGTTAGCGTTACTTCTTATATACCAGTCAGTATTTTCACCGCCTCCCGAAATTGCGAAGTTTGTAAGCTCTGGATATGCCTGTAATATATTGGAACCTTCACTAGGATGATTCCAAATCGATTCAACGAGTATTGCCCAAGGTAATCCACTTGAATTGTGATAGGTATCGCAACCAATACCTGGACATCTATTTTTAATAAAAATAGATGTGTCATCTTGCGTTGAAAAATAAGATATATTTGCTTTTGATGAGACATCATGATTTTTTAAATGAATTTCAATTTCTCTACCGTTTATACCTCTTATATTTGAGCCATGATTTATATCAGGAGTACCGAAAATAAATGGATTAAGTGGCATTTTTGGAACATCAGAAGGGGGAATAGGCGTGATAAATGGAATGCTGGCAATGAAAATATATTGGTTAGGAGCGTCATCAAAACATCCTTTCCAGACTCGATAAAAAGCACCAAGTTCTCCTGTACAGGTAGGCTGTTCTATCTCATCTTTAAGGTTATTGCTGATAATAATAACCGCATCAATGGTTCCTTGTTCTAACGTTTGGACATTATGTAAGGTTGTATTATTAACAACAAGTTTTGTTAACAAGCCATCTACTTTTTCTGAAGGAATGCCGTCAAGTTTTACTGCAAAGCCATTGGCTAAGTTAGCGCCATAAGCTTTAAGGCTGCCGTAAATATCATAGCGTACAATATCACCTTGATTATTAGTGATTTTGTCTACACGGTAAAGTAAAGCGACATCATTAAAGTCGAAATCACCAATAAATGGCCAACTATCTTCAAAGGCTAAAGTAACCCATTTATTTTCTGATGGATAAACATTATGTATTAAGTTTTGAGCTTCAATAGTAACGTTATGCTCTTCTTCTATGTCCGTTATAGGGGGGGTGTTTTTATCTATAGTGCTGTTATTTTGAAGCTCAGATAATTGAAATTTTGTCCATATCTGACCTGTAGATGATTTTTCTGGTACTCTAATTTTTAATTTATGAAAAGGCTTATCTTTTTCATATATTAATTGTTCATTCACTAAGACATATTCATTATTATTTTCATAAATTCCATTGTTATTCCAGTCAAACCAAGCATTAAGAAAAAAGTTAATATCTTTTTGAGTTTGAATTTCAATGAGAGCATCAGAACCTTGTTTAAAATGGGTACTGAATGTAACGATATTATTTACAGAATGGATTTCTTCTGAACTATTTGTTGATGTTTCAGTGTTTTGATTATTTACTATTTCTTGCGAATTCATCTCATTTTCTTGACTATTATCGATAGATTCAAAAATCTCGTCATCGTTTAATGGTGAGGTGTTTTGAGGGAGAAAATTATCGGTTACGACGCCTTCAAGATAAATATCATTTACGACTTCATCTTGAATTGATGAACTTTCAATTAGATTTGAAGTATTTTCAGATGACGATGTGGTAGCTTGTTGGTCATTATCACCTTTACAAGCGAGAAATATAAATAGGAATAATAATAAAGCTGTTTTTCTTACGTTCATTTTGAAAAAAATGGCCAACTTTCCTCCGTTGTAAAAGTTGGCCTTATTTGAATTAATTAGAGATGGTAACTCCGTTAACATCTGCATTAACTACAGTTTGGAATGGTGCTTTAGTCGTATCTTGATACCAAGCCTCAATAAG
Source organism: Photobacterium sp. GB-72 (assembly GCF_003026095.1). Classification (NCBI taxonomy): domain Bacteria; kingdom Pseudomonadati; phylum Pseudomonadota; class Gammaproteobacteria; order Vibrionales; family Vibrionaceae; genus Photobacterium; species Photobacterium sp. GB-72. Next base: position 45,361 of record NZ_PYNV01000006.1, read on the forward strand.
TAGAGATTTTACTGAACTCGTTGCAGCAATAACGCCATTAAAATCACCATTTTCGATTTGACCTGAAATAATGCGACTACTTGCAATTGGAGTCAGTGTTCCATCGTCAGCAACATTATAATCACAGTAAACACTCAAACTCATTGGTTCAGAAGTGTTTAGGTCTATCTTAATTGGCATATCATAGGTAGTAATCAAATCATAATTATCTGGAATAACAAGATCCTCAAACTTCGAAACAGTTACTGGTGCTGCACCACTAACAGAATCGCTTACTTCAGGTGCTGCTGGAGATGCTTCTGGTGATGCTTCTGGTGATGCAGCACTTGTTGAGCCGCCATCATCACCACCACCGCCACCACAACCAAATAGTAGAGCAGCAGTAAAAAGAGTCACATATAAATTTTTCATCGTTAAATACTCCCTACCATTATTCAAAGAGCTGAGTTACATCAGCGTTAGCACGAAGGTACCAATCTGTATTAGTTGCACCACCTGATGTTGAAAATGCTTGTAGATCTGGATATGCGGTTAGTACATTAATACCTTCACTTGGGTGATCCCAAGTGCCATCAACTAAAATAGCCCAAGGTATACCGTTTGAAGTTTGGTAAGTGTTACAGCTAGGTCCAGGGCAATCTGCATCAACATAAACCGATGCATCTTGTTCTGTAGCAAAGTAAGCAGTACTTGCCTTACTTGTTACATCAGCATTTTTCAAATGAATTTCGATTGCACGACCGTCGGTTGCACGAGTACCGTCACCATGATCAATACCAGGGGTACCGAATAAGAATGGATTTAGTGGCATACTAGGGGCACTAGAGGCTGCAATAGGTGACGAGAACGGAATACTCATTTCAAATTCGAATAAATCTGCAGCGTCATCCGTACAACCTGCCCATACTCGATAATAAGTCCCTAATGGACCAGAACAAGTAGGACCTGGAATTTCCGTTTTAAGATTATTCGTAGCAATAGCGACAGCATCTGTTGTACCAGACTCTAGAACTTGTGTCGCATGTTGAGTAGCGCCATTAATGACAAGTTTGGTTCTGTCTGAATCGACTGCTGTGGCTGCAATACCATCAAGCTTAACAGCGAAGCCATTAGCAAAGTCTGCACCGTAAGAACGTAGGTTTCCGTAGATATCATAGCGAAGAATGTCGCCAGACGAATTAGTCACTTTGTCTACACGGTAGTACATTACTATATCGTTGAAGTCAAAGTCACCTTCTTGCGGCCAATCATCCTCAAATGCCAGTGTTACCCATGAACCTGCTGAAGGGTACCAATTGTGAGTAACAGTTTGTGAATCGACAGTAACTTGATGATCCTCTACTTCACCATAGGAAGCACCGCCGTATGAGAGAACTCCCGAATCTCGTGAAATACGGAAACGAGCCCATATCTGACCAGTCGCAGCATCATCAGGAACTCTCACTTTAAGAACATGGCTGGCAGGTGTTGTACCATCACCACCGATAAGCACCTCATCAGTAACAGCATGCTCAGTTGCTTCGTCAAACACACCATTATTATTCCAGTCAAACCATGCATTTACGAAACCTGAAGCAGAACCACCGATAGTTACATTGACTAAACCATCAGATCCTTGCTTAAAGTTCGCAGGGAATGAGATACCGTCTTCATCCGCAATGTTATCGGCATCATCAGAGTTAGGGGAAAGAATGGCATCTGGCTCTGTATCTACAGTAGGGCCAAAGAAGTAATTAACACTTGATACATTATAGTGTCGAGCACCATTACTAGTGAGTAAGGTTTTATAGGTGTCCGGTGCATCACCAAAGTCTGTATTTTCCGAGGTAATAGCTGCACTAACACATCGTGCACCATCGTTTATATTAGTAGAAGGACCGTTAGAGTAGAACACTGCTGTTGGGCTGATAGAGGATAAATCAGTCAAATCAATTTGATAAACATGTCCGTTTCCGTTGGTGCTTAGATAGAGAAAGCCAGCTGAATCAAAATATTGAGCTCCATAAGTACCAGATGGTAAGCCTATATCACCGAGATCATTGAAAGTTGCGTTGCCTGTGTTGAGGTCAACAATTTCATATAAATGTTGGTTACTATTATTCACAGCAAACAGACGCCCACCTGGGTGGAAAGCCATGTCAGTCAAACCAAGCGTTGCCGTCGATGAGGCCATGATATTTGTCGCTGCTAAAGTGACTAAATCAATCTCATATAATCCAGCCCCATTTTTGTACAAGTACAATTTGTTGTTAATCACATCACCTGTAATGTAAGTTGTCGCTGGTAAGCCTGTTACAGCTAAACTTTCATGTTGATAAAGTTGATTAATTCTAACTACTGTCTGTGAAGTTTTATCATGACCGTAAACATAGTCATCGGATTCGTTATAACCAGATGCAGTGATAGTCGCTGTCATTGGATCAGAGTTTTGATAGAAGCCTGTCGACAAATCAAGTTTGTGAACGACACTTGGATCGCCTTGGAATAAGATGGCTTCTTGTGGACACCCCCCATCATCTGTAAAAGGGTGGGGAATGATGCTGTAAGCTGGACTTGCGAACAAAGCCAGCGAACTAACTAGCAGGGAGTGTTTCAAACACTTCATATCTTGCCTCACTCAGTTAAAAATACTTATGGACATGCATTGTTTTGTTCATCATTGAAAAAATGTACAAGTTTCAAGCCAACAAATATTTAATAAGGCAGTAATTTCAGTGTTTCTATCTATATGATTATAAATGGAAAGTATTTTTTAAACTTTTCCATTGTACGTTGCATATAGCGAAGTTATTAAAATAAGTATCAATATAAAAATATAAATTAGGCAGGAGTGTCTATATATTCAAACCTGTCTTTCTTTCTAAATAAAAAGCATAAATGGTTATATTATCCATCAATGCCGCTATGTTAATAACATAATAGTGTTATTAAAATTTGCCTATTAAATGATTGCTTTAATTGTCTAGTAAAATATATAAAGGTGCATAAAAATTAGTATATGTTTAACTTTGCACTCTATACATAGGATAGGTCTTGATATTAAAACTATCAAGAAAGGGGTAATAAAAAAAGAGCTATAGTTATAGCTCTTAAATAGGTTAGCTTGCAGTATTTTTAGCGCTGATTTTGGCTTTTATAAATGCAGAATGATCTAAATATATTAAATCAGAAACTTGGCGAATGACAGCCTCTTCTTGTGGGTCTATCACACCATCAGCGTAGGCAACTTGCCACATTGCTTCAACTAATTGATAGCGTTCTGGTTGCTCAAGTGAACGTAATTTATTAGTAAAATCATAAAGAGAAACAGACGCCTCTGCTTGTAGTTGAGCTTTATCAAGTAGTTGTTTTGATGTGATTTCATCAACTTCAAGTAATTTCATTAGAAGCTGAATTTTAGCTTGCTCTTCTCTTGGATCCTTCTCATGGTCGGCAATAGCTACTTCACATAATAAAGAAGCCATAGCTAAATGAAGCGTTGGAGTATCAACGGCTTTATTACTATTAGGATCATTCGTCAGTTGTCGAAATAGTGTACGTAGCGATTTGAACATTATTGTCCTTATTATTTTTTCAGTTTAAGTTAATAATATTAATAATACCTATAATAAATCAACATTAAAAATAAAAAAATTGGATTACACATATGTAACCAATTTATCTATTTTAGTTTTTTATATCCATTTTCTACGATAAAAAAGGATAAGTTGAAGTATTAATACACCGAATAACAGGCTACAGAATATATAAAATGCCCAATGATTTTGTGAGCCAGGAATACCTCCTAAATTAACACCCAGTAAACCGGTTAAAAAACCGAGTGGTAAAAAGATAGTGGTAATTAAAGACAGAAAATATAAACGTTGGTTTAATGCTTCAGATTGTAAGCTCATTAATTCTTCTTGTGTCACATTAGCACGTTCACGAATGGCGTTTAAGTCATCGATTACATGGAGTAGCTTTTCATTTACTTCATGTATTTTTTGTTTGTCTGATAGTGAGAGCAGTGGAGTATCAATAGTGAGTAATTTAGCGATGGCATCACGTTGTGGAGTGACATAGCGACGAAGATAAACGGTCTCTCGTCTTAATTGTGCAATATTATTACGGAGGTCGTCATCACTATTATTCATCACCTGATCTTCAAGCTGGGTTAACTTGTCATCGAGGGAATCAATTACTTCTATTTTATGGCTCGTAAGGTGATCGCAAAGACAGAGAATGAATGCACCAATGGTTTTGGGCCCAAAGCCGCCATTTATATGTGCCGCGACACGATCAAGTGCTCTGACAGGACGATCTGAGGTGGTAACAATGGTGTTGTGTGTATAGTAACCTCGAATAGAGACCATTTCTGATGGAGGATCAGACTGATTATCAGAATCTAAATCTATTCCTCGTAATGATAGGAAAAAACCTTCTTTCGTTTGATTTAATCGAGGGCGAATACGCTGAGTCGTAAGGGCTTCTTTTTCTACATCTGGCAAATGACTATTTTTTATCCATGCTAGTGCTTCTTCATCGGTATAGTTTAAATGCACCCACATTAGCCCATCATTACTGCTCCAGTTATTTATTTGATCAAGTGAGAGAGGCGAAGCGCCATTACTCGCATCAAGTTGATAACTATATGTAAAGCAGTTTTGCATCTGGTGATCCTTTCATCGTTAAAGGTATATTATCTAACAAGCTTTATTATCACTTTATTTATTTACTAGCTTAACTGATATCGCCTTCGAGAGAAAAATTATTTAATCACGACAAAGGAATAGGGGTTTTAAAGCTGAGGCTGAAACTGCGTTCGAAATTGTCGAGGGGTAAAACTACTCCAATTTTTAAATCGGGTACTAAAATTGGTTGGGTTTGGATAACCGCATAAATCACTAATATGTTGAATTGGCCAATTGGTGGTAGTCAGTAGCCCAGCAGCATGTTCCATTCGAATTTGAGTTAAATAGGCAATGGGAGATTGTTGGTAATACTGTTGACATAATCGATGAAAATGCGGCTCAGAGCATGGATATAAGGCGGCCAGATCGGAGACTTGCCATGGGTGATGTAACTGACTTTTCGTTTGCTGGTAAACATGTTCTAAACGGGTAAGTGCTTTAGGAGAGTGAGAGGCGGTTTGGGTATTCACTAATAAACAAATCTGTTCGGTAATACTTTTACATAGCGCATCGCCCAATGGATAGTTGAAACTTAAAGATTCGCTTAAGCAAATGATAGTCTTAAATAGTAATGAGCCTGATTGTGAATCTTGATAGGTAATATCATGAGGTAAGCTCTCATCCCAACGCTTATGTTTTTCAAGCATAACCCATGCGACATCCCAAATAAGATCAGGATTATCATCTGGGTGGATGACAAAGCCATTCTCATAACTGGGCGGTACATAAATAACACTGCCGGTTTCTAATGCCCATTCACTGTCTGGTGTTTTCAATAACCCTTTTCCACCCGTTGTGTATAGCAGCATATACATGTCTGGGTTTCTTCGATAAATACTGAATGCCTCTTTGCCATAATTGATGCCACATTGAAGAATTTTTTGCTTTTCAAGTTCAATCGATTGTACTTGATCAATAATAATAGATTGGCATTTTGGCGAAATAGTAAAAGTATCAATATACCCCATTCAGAGCTCCAAAATTAAAAAATGATAGTCTAGCAAAGCTTTTTGATTGCTTAGAATAAACGTGTTTGAGTAAACATAGGTATGATCAGCTTCACAGTAAGATAACATTAATTAGGTGGCGGTCATGCAACACTGGCGATACTCAGCAGATAAAACTTTTTGGCAAAAAACATGGCGTCTAGCGTTGCCAGTATCAATGCAATCTATGTTGTTTTCATTACTTGGTTTAGTCGATGTCATCATGGTCTCTAAACTCGGTGAGTCACAAGTTGCCGCTGTAGGTATTGGTAACCGCATATTTTTCTTTAATTTATTGCTTGTTGTTGGCGTCAGTGGAGCTGTTGGTGTTCTCGCGGCTCAATATTTTGGTGCAGGGAAAATGGAAGGGGTGAGACGTACGTTATTGCAATCTTGGGTATGTGCAATCTTTTTAACATTGCCTTTTGCTGTTGCATACCGTGTTTTTCCAGAGCAAATTGTTGCTTTGGTTAATGATCAAGCCGACTTTATTCACTATGCACGAGATTATTTATATGTCTGCGGCTGGAGCATTATTTTTACAGCCATTGTCGTACCGCTTGAATCTGCTTTACGTGCAGTAGGCGAAGCTAAAATGCCTACGTATGTTGGGCTGGTGGCTGTCATTATTAATGGCGTACTTAATGCGCTATTAATTTTCGGATTATATGGTTTTCCTGAAATGGGTGTTGCTGGTGCCGCGATGGGGACAACGATTTCGCGTGCTGCACAAACAGTTATTTTGCTGTTTATTACTTATAAAACCTATAAAAAAGTATTACCAATACAGGAAGATATAGAGCCAGCAAGTAACGCCAAAGCAAGGAAACGTTATTTTAATGTCGCTTGGCCTATGATTGTTCATGACGGTGCATGGGCGATGGGAATACTGGTTTATAGCGTTATTTTTGCCAAATTAGGTGTAACAGAGCTTGCCATCATTAGCTTATTATCGCCGATAGAAGCGGTATTAATTTCTGCCTTTATTGGTTTTGCGGTTGCCGCATCAACGATTCTTGGGCATGAATTAGGCGCTGAAAATTATCAACGAGCGTTTCATCAGTCGTGGTTCTTTTTAGCTTTGAGTGTGTCTATTGCTTTTGTGCTAGGTGTATCTATTTGGCTATCGAGTGGGCTTGTTGGTGAGTGGTTGGCAAAGGCTCAAGCACCGAACCTTGAAATGTCGCTCAATGTTACCTTAGTGATGGCGTTAGGTATGTTCCTAAAAGTGTTCAATATGGTGGGTATTGGAGGGGTATTACGTAGCGGTGGCGACATCAAATACAGTATTTTTATTGATTTATTTGGCCAATGGGCAATAGGTATTCCTTTAGCCATCCTCACGGGTATTGTTTTAGGCTGGCCATTACATTGGGTGCTTGTGGCTATATTGGCAGAAGAAGTCGTGAAAGTTGGACTGACAACTTATCGGATTTATGGTCGTAAGTGGTTAAAAAACCTTATTAATGATGACGTAGAATCCTCTTCTATGACAGCATAAAAATAAAACAATACATAGCGATGGATTTAAGTCTGCATAAAAAGGGTTAGACAGAGATTGTCTAGCTTTTTTTATTTGTAATCAACTCGCCTAAGAATATCAATATTAAACATATTTTGTTGCTTATTACACAAGTAAAATTTGCAGGTAGAATATTGCCACGTGTAAGTATTTAATAAATCTGTCATTTTTAAATAATAGAAATGAAATAACAGCTTCTTAATATCCATCCATTTTTTAGGGTATTAACCAAGGTTGTATATGAGTTACCAATTATCAAGACGTCAGTTTTTATTATGTTCAGCAAGTGTTGCTGCGACATCAGCAACGGTATTACCTGGTTGTAAAATGCAAAGTAATAATAACCAGACTGATCAAACACATAGAATTGCTTTACTTGGTGATGTCCATTTTCATGATATTCATGGTGATTTTGACTTCAACAATAACGAAGTTTGTATTAGAACGATGCAAGACTCAGTTGGTTCTACTCGTATGTTTAATGAAAACTACTTTGTCTTCAAAGCGACATTAGATGACATTGTTGCAGAGGGCATTAAGTTCGTTATTCTTGTTGGCGATTTTTCTGATGATGGACAAGAAGCCCATGTTGATGGCTTGAAAAAAGTACTTGAACAATATAGTGACGAATATGGATTGGAGTTCTTCTTAACTCATGGCAATCACGATCCTACTACACCCTATGGTGAAAATTGTGATAAGACCTTCTTACGATCAGATGGTGCTGGTGTAAAAGTAACCAGCAATCAGGGCGATGTTGAAAGCTTTATTCCTAGTGATGAAGTTGACGATGTACTCTATAGCCCGAAAATGCAATCTCTAGGTTTCACACCATTAATGGAAAAATTAGGTCGATTTGGTTTTCAATCTCAGCCGCATTATCACTATTATGAAACGCCATGGAAATCGAACAAACTTGAAGATCGTGTATATCAAGCAATATCTGCTGATGGAGCTTATACAGTAGAATGTCCTGACTCTAGTTATCTCGTCGAACCAATAGAAGGTTTTTGGATTTGCTCTGTAGACATGAACACTCATGTACCTTTGGATCCGCTGGGAAGTCAGTGGGATCATGATGCAAAAGGGTATGAAGATGGTAAAGTTCAAAAACCGCAGGTATTAACTTGGTTAAAAGATGTTATTAAGCGAGCAGATGAGCAAGGAAAAACATTACTCGTTTTTTCACATTACCCTGCTATTGAATATTTAAACTACAGCGCTGACGATTTTTATTATTTGTTCGCTGACTCATCGTATAACCACAAGCGAGTCCCAACATCAGAAACTACTGAAGAGCTCATTGATTGTGGTTTAAAGCTGCATTTTGCTGGGCATATTCATATTAACGATACCGCTAAATATGTTGGTCGTAATGGACAAACCTTAGTTAATGTTCAGGCACCGTCATTAGCTGCTTATATTCCAGCGTATAAAAAAATCACCTGTTATGGTCCCGACGACTTCGAAATAGAAACCAAAGTCATTGAAGATGTGCCTGAATTTGATTCTTTATTTAATCATTATGAAAATGAAATAAGCTGGCGTACAGCTAAAGGTTTAGATACACATTGGAAATCGATGCTTGAGGTGTCTTCTTACCGAGAGTTAATGTATCAACACCTGATTTGCTTAACTGTTAATGATAAGTCTGATAATTGGGGCTGGGATATGCGCCATCTTTACCAGTCAACGTTTCCAATATATTGGCTAATGGTTTTAAGCGTGATTGATGATGATTTATCAGGAACGGTACTTTCAACGCTTGTAGACAACATCAACCCAGATACCAATGATACTAAAGTTATTGATTTATTGGTGGGAGCGGGGCTAGAACAAGTGAGTGTTAATAACGCAATTGAAGACGTCAATCAGCACTTAATCAATATGAACTACAGCCGTCAGCAATTAAATCAGGCTATTTTTACAGATTACTGTAATGCAATGCTACATATTCGAAACGGTGATGAGCTTGCATTACAAGACATTGGTTTAGATAAGGTTGTTGGCTACAGCGTTGTTGCAGAGCTTTTTGGTCGTTGTGATATCGACAATAACCTCGAAAATCATGATTATTCTCAAGACTATATTGAGGCTGATCCTGAAGCAGGTTCTCATGAAGAGTTTGATGAGAATAAAGATAATTTATCAAACTTAAAATTACGTTTGGCGGCACTGGCTAGAATTTTCCACATGTTCAGAATTACAGAGCCAACAACGCACTTCAGGGTTTTCCCATCGCGAGGGGAAGTGTTGGATTTATCAAATGAGAATCCACTTAGAATTAAAGCGTAATCAATAGCCGACCTTTAGAGTCGGCTTTATTTTTTTATTCATTACACATCATGTTCTATATCGCATCATTACATCCCAGTAATTGTCTTTTAACCTGCTCTCACGCCGCTTTAATTGTGATAGAATTAACAAAAATTTCGAATCGCCAAGTGATACTAAGCGAGTTGTCATCATGATGTTCTCGGTATCCATTAGTCATTGAAAGACAGGAATTAAATTGAGTCAGTCGAATCAAACTCAAGCAGACGTGTTGAATAACGAAAAAACATTAAAGTCTGCTATTAAAGATTGCATGATGCGCGATCGTTTTCGTCTACACAAACGTGTACAAGGCGCATCAAGAATTAAAAACGAAAAATCCAAGCACGCTGTATTTGACGAAATTGCATTAGAGATTGCGAAATCAATGCAAACGGTGGAACGTCGCCGTACTCAGCGTCCAAAAATCATATACCCAGCACAGTTACCCGTAAGCCAGAAGAAAGATGATATCGCTGAAGCGATCTTAAATAACCAAGTGGTTATTGTGGCGGGTGAAACGGGTTCAGGTAAAACTACTCAGCTACCTAAAATCTGTTTAGAAATCGGTCGTGGTACCCACGGTATGATCGGCCACACTCAGCCTCGTCGTCTGGCTGCGCGCTCTGTTGCTTCTCGTATTGCAGAAGAAATGGAATGTGAAATGGGCTCTCACGTAGGTTATAAAGTCCGATTTAACGATCAGGTCTCAGAGCATAGCCACGTAAAGTTAATGACAGACGGTATTTTACTGGCTGAAATTCAACACGATCGTTTCTTAAGTCAATATGACACTATCATTATCGATGAAGCGCACGAACGTAGCTTAAATATTGATTTCATCATGGGTTATTTGCGTGAGTTATTACCAAAGCGCCCAGATTTAAAAGTCATAATTACTTCAGCAACCATCGATCCTGAGCGTTTTTCTAAGCACTTTAATAATGCACCTATTATTGAAGTGTCAGGTCGTACGTACCCAGTAGAAGTTCGCTACCGCCCTGTGGTTGAAGACGGTGATGACACCGATCGTGATCAGTTAGATGCAATTTTTGATGCGGTCGATGAACTGTGCGATGAGGGTGAGGGTGATATCCTGATCTTCTTAAACGGTGAGCGTGAAATTCGTGATACTGCAGATGCGTTAGAAAAACGTAAATTACGCCATACTGAAATTCTACCTTTGTACGCACGTCTATCGGCGGGTGAGCAAAACAGAGTATTCCAATCTCACTCTGGTCGCCGTATTGTACTTTCAACAAACGTAGCGGAAACTTCACTGACTGTTCCGGGTATTAAATACGTTATTGATCCGGGTACAGCCCGAATTAGTCGCTATAGTTACCGTACTAAAGTACAGCGTCTTCCGATTGAAGCTATATCACAAGCTAGTGCTAATCAGCGTATGGGGCGTTGTGGTCGTGTTCAAGAAGGTATCTGTATTCGTCTATATTCTGAGGAAGATTTTTTATCGCGACCAGAATTTACCGATCCAGAAATTCTACGTACTAACTTAGCGTCAGTTATTCTTCAAATGACCGCGATTGGTTTGGGTGATATCCAAGCTTTCCCATTTGTAGAAGCGCCCGATAATCGTAATATTCAAGACGGTATTCGATTATTGGAAGAGTTAGGTGCGATTAACTCTAAAGCCACAGATCCTCGTAAACGTTTATCACCAATGGGTCGCCAATTAGCGCGTCTTCCTATTGATCCGCGTTTAGCTCGTATGGTACTTGAAGCGCCTAAGCATGGTGCATTACGTGAAGTGATGATCATTGCATCGGCTTTATCTATTCAAGATCCACGTGAGCGTCCATCAGATAAACAGCAACAGTCTGATGAAAAACATCGCCGATTTAACGACAAAGATTCTGACTTTGTTGCGTTCGTTAATTTATGGAATTACGTCCAAGAGCAACAAAAAGCGCTTTCTAGTAATCAATTCCGCCGTTTATGTAAGAAAGAATACTTAAACTACTTACGCATTCGTGAGTGGCAAGATATCTATTTCCAAGTAAACCAAGTGATTAAAGAGCTTGAGTTGAAAATGAATGGCAACGAAGCAAGCTATGACAGTATTCATATTTCGCTATTAAGCGGATTGCTTTCGCATATTGGTATGAAAGACCAAGAGAAAAATGAATACCAAGGTGCGCGTAACGCTCGCTTTAATATCTTCCCAGGCTCTGGCATTTTCAAGAAACAGCCAAAGTGGGTGATGGTTGCGGAGCTGGTGGAAACGTCACGTTTATGGGGGCGAATTGGCGCAAAAATTCAGCCGGAGTGGGTTGAACCATTAGCAGGTCACTTGATTAAACGTAGTTATAGCGAACCGCATTGGGAGAAGAAGTCAGCTGCCGTTCATGCGTTTGAAAAAGTCACACTGTATGGCATTCCTGTGGTTGCCAAACGTAAAGTTAACTACGGCAATATTGATCCAACGTTATCACGTGAAATCTTTATCCGCTCAGCATTGGTTGAAGGGGATTGGGATACGCGCCATAAGTTCTATCAACAAAACCGTAAGCTATTGCGCGAAGTTGAAGAACTTGAGCATAAATCACGTCGTCGTGACATTCTGATCGATGATGACGAGCTGTTTAATTTCTACGATCAGCGTATTGATTTGAAAGTAACGTCAGGTCGCCACTTTGATTCATGGTGGAAGAAAGCATCGAAAGAAGATCCTGAGTTATTGAACTTTGAGCGTGAGATGTTATTCCGTGGCGATGCAAGTCATGTCACTGATCTAGATTATCCAAATTTCTGGCATCAAGGTAACTTGAAGCTAAAACTGAGCTACCAGTTTGAACCGGGTGAAGATAACGATGGTGTCACCGTTCACGTGCCATTGGCTATCTTAAACCAAGTTCAACCTGACGGCTTTGACTGGCAAATTCCAGGTTTACGTCATGAGTTGGTTGTTGCGTTGATCAAATCATTACCAAAACCGTTACGTCGTAACTTTGTGCCTGCACCAAACTACGCTGATGCGTTCTTAGCACGTGTTAAGCCAATGGAAGCACCATTGCTAGATTCACTAGAAAAAGAATTGAAGCGTATGAGTGGCGTCACAATTGTGCGTGAAGATTGGAATTTAGATCAGATCCCTGATCACTTGAAGATCACTTATCGTGCTGTTGATCACCGCAATCGTAAGTTACGTGAGAGCAAAGATATCTATGGTCTGAAAGACAACTTAAAAGAGAAGGTTCAAGAAACTTTGTCACAAGTTGCTGATGATGATATTGAGCAAGATGGTTTGAAAACCTGGAGTTTTGGTACGCTACCTGAACGTTACCAACAGAAACGCGGTGGCTTTGAAGTAAAAGCCTATCCTGCGCTGGTGGATAACAAAGATTCTGTTGGTATCAAACTGTTTGAAACTGAAGAGCAGCAAAACAATGCGATGCAGGCGGGTCAACGTCGTTTGATTTTACTTAACGTACCATCGCCAATTAAGTACCTTCATTCAAACTTGCCAAACAAATCGAAGCTAGGTTTGTACTTTAATCCGTATGGTCGTGTACTTGATCTGATTGATGATTGTATTGCTTGTGGTGTTGATAAGCTAATTGAAGAGAAAGGCGGATTAGCATGGCAGCCTGAATCATTTGAAGCGTTGAAAGAGTTTGTTCGTGCTGAGCTTGGTGACACCGTGGTTGATATTGCCAAACAAGTAGAAGAAATCTTAACCACAGCATTTAACATCAGTAAGCGTTTGAAAGGGCGTATTGATTTAAGCATGGCATTTGCGATGTCTGATATCAAAGCACAAATTGAAAGCTTGATCTTCAAAGGTTTTGCAACAGAATGTGGGTGGAAACGTCTGCCTGATATTCTGCGTTACATGCGTGCCATTGAGCGTCGAATGGAAAAACTGCCAATCGATCCAAACAAAGATCGTGTGCATATTCTGAAGATTGAATCAGTAGTTAATGAGTACAAAGAGCTATTGAATAAGATCCCGAAAGGGCAGCCAGTACCTGATAAAGTAAAAGAGATCCGATGGATGATTGAAGAGCTACGTGTTAGTTACTTTGCTCAGCAGTTGGGTACGCCATACCCTGTATCAGACAAGCGTGTACGAAACGCAATTAACGAATGTTGATTTAGTTAATAGCGAAATAATAAAGAGCCGATAATGTACATAACATTATCGGCTTTTTTATGCATAAAAAACAGTATTTATTATGTCATTAATAATTAACATGCAAATTTGTTGAGGTGGTGACAAAAAAATGACACCATATGATATATAAAATAAGTGTGAACTTATTAAATTGTTTTTGTGCCAATTACCATCAGGTGATAATACCACTAGAGCTATATCTATCTGATTTTGTAACTAAACAAGGATTGTTTATTCCATGAAATCTTTTGCGGTCGTTCAAGAAAGTAAAGTATTGTCATTTTCTGGCAATGTTGAATTGAGTAATGAAATGGGTAACAAGGTTGTTACTGAGCAGCTCATGTTGTCAGTTGGCGATGTATTAATATTGCCTAATTATGCAACTGTGAGTTTGGAGCAGTCAGATGGAACACAAGTCGTATTTTCTAATGTTAATTCTAATAGTGTAGAAGAAGATCTTCCTGATGAGATAGCCAACCTTCAGGCTTTAATTGCTTCTGGAGAGGATCCAACCCTTATTGCGGAAGCTACTGCAGCTGGTCTTCAAAACATTAGTAATAGTGGTGGTTTTAGTTTTAATAGCATTGAAAGAAACGCAAAAGAAATCATAGCTGAGTCTGGATATGATAGTCGTGATACCAGTCCTCGTCCTCCTGCCTCTCCTTACAATGATGGTAATGATTTTTATAGTCCTTCAAAACCACTAGAGCAGCAATCTCCTCAAGATGACGGTAAATCGAATATATCAATAAACAGCAAGCCTATTATTGTCGATGAAAACGGTGCGCCAGAAGGTGAGAGTATTACGGTAAGCACCGATGAAGAAGTCGCCGTGAGCGGTCAACTGTCCGCGACCGATGCGGATGGTGATAGCTTAACGTTCACTTCATCGACCAATCCAACCAATGGCACCGTCGTCGTCAACACTGATGGCACGTGGACTTACACACCTAAGACTAATTTCCACGGTGAAGATAGCTTTAACGTTGAGGTCAGTGACGGCAACGGCGGCACCGATACGATCACTGTTAATGTGACCGTGAATCCTATCAGTGATGCGCCAGTGATTGTTGATGATAACAATAATCCACTGGGCACAGATATTGGTGTTGAGACCGATGAAGAAGTCGCAGTGAGCGGCAAATTGTCCGCGACCGATGTTGATGGCGATAGCTTAACGTTCACTTCATCGACGAATCCAACGAACGGTACAGTTACCGTCAACACTGATGGCACATGGACTTACACACCAAACAGTGACTTTAATGGCAAAGATAGCTTTAAGGTTGAGGTCAGTGACGGCAAAGGTGGTACTGACACCATCACGGTGAATATCAAAGTTAATCCAATCAATGATGCGCCAGTATTGGTTGACGATAACAATGATCCTCTGGGTAGTGACATTACTGTCACGACCGATGAAGAAGTGGCAGTGAGCGGCAAACTGTCAGCAACAGATGTTGATGGTGATAGCTTAACCTTCACGCAAAGTTCTACCCCGGCAAATGGTCAAGTGACGGTTAACACTGACGGTACGTGGACTTACACACCAAACAATGATTTTAACGGTGATGATAGCTTTAAGGTTGAAGTCAGTGACGGCCAAGGTGGCATCGATACTATTACTGTTAACGTAACCGTAAAGCCAATCAATGATGCACCAGTATTGGTTGATGATAACAATGATCCATTAGGCAGTGACATTACCGTTACGACAGATGAAGAAGTCGCCGTGAGCGGTCAACTGTCCGCGACAGATGTTGATGGTGATAGCTTAACCTTCACGCAAAGTTCTAATCCGACAAATGGTCAAGTGACGGTTAACACTGATGGTACGTGGACTTACACACCAAACAATGATTTTAACGGTGATGATAGCTTTAACGTTGAAGTCAGTGACGGCAACGGCGGTACAGATACTATTACTGTTAATGTGACCGTAAAGCCAATCAATGATGCACCAGTATTGGTTGATGATAACAATGATCCACTGGGCAGTGACATTACCGTTACGACAGATGAAGAAGTCGCCGTGAGCGGTCAACTGTCCGCGACCGATGTTGACGGTGATAACTTAACCTTCACGCAAAGTTCTAACCCGACCAATGGTCAAGTGACGGTTAACACTGACGGTACGTGGACTTACACACCAAACAATGATTTTAACGGTGATGATAGCTTTAACGTTGAAGTCAGTGACGGCAAGGGTGGTACTGACACCATCACTGTTAATGTAACCGTGAATCCAGTCAATGATGCACCAGTATTGGTTGATGACAACAATGATCCATTAGGCAATGACATTGCTGTCACGACCGATGAAGAAGTCGCCGTGAGCGGCAAACTGTCCGCGACCGATGCGGATGGTGATAGCTTAACCTTCACGCAAAGTTCTAACCCGACCAATGGTCAAGTGACAGTTAACACTGATGGCACGTGGACTTACACACCTAAGACTAATTTCCACGGTGAAGATAGCTTTAAGGTGGAAGTCAGTGACGGCAACGGCGGTACAGATACTATTACTGTTAATGTGACCGTGAAGCCAATCAATGATGCGCCAGTATTGGTTGATGATAACAATGATCCATTAGGCAGTGACATTACCGTTACGACCGATGAAGAAGTCGCAGTGAGCGGTCAACTGTCTGCGACAGATGCAGATGGTGATAGCTTAACCTTCACGCAAAGTTCTAACCCGTCAAATGGTCAAGTGACGGTTAACACTGATGGCACGTGGACTTACACACCTAAGACTAATTTCCATGGTGATGATAGCTTTAAGGTTGAGGTCAGTGACGGCAACGGTGGCACTGACACCATCACTGTTAATGTGACCGTGAAGCCAATCAATGATGCGCCAGTATTGGTTGATGATAACAATGATCCATTAGGCAGTGACATTACCGTCACGACCGATGAAGAAGTCGCAGTGAGCGGTCAACTGTCAGCGACCGATGCAGATGGTGATAGCTTAACCTTCACGCAAAGTTCTAACCCGACAAATGGTCAAGTGACGGTTAACACTGACGGTACGTGGACTTACACACCAAACAATGATTTTAACGGTGATGATAGCTTTAACGTTGAAGTCAGTGACGGCAACGGCGGTACAGATACTATTACTGTTAATGTGACCGTGAAGCCAATCAATGATGCGCCAGTATTGGTTGACGATAACAATGATCCTCTGGGTAGTGACATTACCGTTACGACAGATGAAGAAGTCGCAGTGAGCGGTCAACTGTCCGCGACCGATGTTGATGGTGATAGCTTAACCTTCACGCAAAGTTCTAATCCGACAAATGGTCAAGTGACGGTTAACACTGACGGCACATGGACTTACACACCAAACAATGACTTTAACGGTGATGATAGCTTTAAGGTTGAAGTCAGTGATGGCAACGGTGGCATCGATACTATTACTGTTAACGTAACCGTGAAGCCAATCAATGATGCGCCAGTATTGGTTGACGATAACAATGATCCTCTGGGTAGTGACATTACTGTCACGACTGATGAAGAAGTGGCAGTGAGCGGCAAACTGTCCGCGACCGATGCGGATGGTGATAGCTTAACCTTCACGCAAAGTTCTAACCCGACAAATGGTCAAGTGACGGTTAACACTGACGGTACGTGGACTTACACACCAAACAATGATTTTAACGGTGATGATAGCTTTAACGTTGAAGTCAGTGACGGCAACGGCGGCACCGATACCATCACCGTGAATATCAAAGTTAATCCAATCAATGATGCGCCAGTATTGGTTGACGATAACAATGATCCTCTGGGTAGTGACATTACCGTTACGACAGATGAAGAAGTCGCAGTGAGCGGTCAACTGTCCGCGACCGATGTTGATGGTGATAGCTTAACCTTCACGCAAATTTCTAACCCGACCAATGGTCAAGTGACGGTTAACACTGACGGTACGTGGACTTACACACCAAACAATGACTTTAACGGTGATGATAGCTTTAAGGTGGAAGTCAGTGACGGCAACGGCGGCACCGACACCATTACCGTGAATATCAAAGTTAATCCAATCAATGATGCGCCAGTATTGGTTGATGATAACAATAATCCATTAGGCAGTGACATTACCGTCACGACCGATGAAGAAGTCGCCGTGAGCGGTCAACTGTCTGCGACCGATGTTGATGGTGATAACTTAACCTTCACGCAAAGTTCTAACCCGTCAAATGGTCAAGTGACGGTTAACACTGATGGCACATGGACTTACACACCTAAGACTAATTTCCACGGTGATGATAGCTTTAAGGTTGAAGTCAGTGATGGTAAAGGTGGTACCGACACCATCACCGTGAATATCAAAGTTAATCCAATCAATGATGCGCCAGTATTGGTTGATGACAACAATAATCCACTGGGCAGTGACATTACCGTTACGACCGATGAAGAAGTCGCAGTGAGCGGCAAACTGACCGCGACCGATGTTGATGGTGATAGCTTAACCTTCACGCAAAGTTCTAATCCAACCAATGGCACAGTGACCGTCAATACGGATGGCACATGGACTTACACACCAAACAGTGACTTTAATGGTGATGATAGCTTTAAGGTTGAAGTCAGTGACGGCAACGGCGGCACTGACACCATCACAGTTAATGTAACCGTGAATCCAGTCAATGATGCACCAGTATTGGTTGATGATAACAATGATCCATTAGGCAGTGACATTACTGTCACGACAGATGAAGAAGTCGCCGTGAGCGGTCAACTGTCCGCGACCGATGTTGATGGTGATAGCTTAACCTTCACTTCATCGACCAACCCAACCAATGGCACCGTCGTCGTGAATACTGACGGCACGTGGACTTACACACCAAACAGCGACTTTAATGGTAGCGACAAATTTGATGTTATCGTCAGTGACGGCAAGGGTGGCACCGATACCATCACTGTAAATGTGACCGTGAATCCAATCAATGATGCACCAGTACTGGTTGATGATAACAATGATCCATTAGGCACAGACATTGCCGTCACGACAGATGAAGAAGTGGCAGTGAGCGGCAAACTGTCAGCAACAGATGTTGATGGTGATAGCTTAACCTTCACGCAAAGTTCTAACCCGACCAATGGTCAAGTGACGGTTAACACTGATGGCACGTGGACTTACACACCAAACAATGATTTTAACGGTGATGATAGCTTTAACGTTGAGGTCAGTGACGGCAACGGCGGTACAGATACTATTACTGTTAATGTGACCGTGAATCCAATCAATGATGCGCCAGTATTGGTTGATGACAACAATGATCCACTGGGCAGTGACATTACCGTTACGACTGATGAAGAAGTCGCAGTGAGCGGTCAACTGTCCGCGACAGATGTTGATGGTGATAGCTTAATCTTCACTTCATCGACCAATCCAACCAATGGCACCGTCGTCGTGAATACTGACGGTACATGGGAATACACCCCTAAGACTAATTTCCATGGTGATGATAGCTTTAAGGTGGAAGTCAGTGACGGCAACGGCGGCACTGACACCATCACCGTGAATATCAAAGTTAATCCAATCAATGATGCACCAGTATTGGTTGATGATAACAATGATCCACTGGGCAGTGACATTACCGTTACGACAGATGAAGAAGTCGCAGTGAGCGGCAAACTGTCTGCGACAGATGTTGATGGTGATAGCTTAACGTTCACTTCATCGACGAATCCAACGAACGGTACAGTTACCGTCAATACGGATGGTACGTGGACTTACACACCAAACAATGATTTTAACGGTGATGATAGCTTTAACGTTGAAGTCAGTGACGGCCAAGGTGGCACCGATACCATAACCGTGATTATCAAAGTTAATCCAATCAACGATGCGCCAGTATTGGTTGATGATAACAATGATCCATTAGGCAGTGACATTACCGTCACTACCGATGAAGAAGTGGCAGTGAGCGGTCAACTGTCTGCGACAGATGCTGATGGTGATAGTTTAACGTTCACATCACTGACAAATCCAACGAACGGCACAGTTACCGTCAATACGGATGGTTCATGGGAATACACACCTAATACTAATTTTCATGGTGAAGATAGCTTTGACGTTGAGGTCAGTGACGGCAAAGGTGGCACTGATACCATCACTGTTAAACTAGACGTTGTTGCTATTGCAGATCCAATTCTTGTCACCGTGAATTTATTAGGTACTCCTGTTTACAATACTGGCGGTAAATATGAAGGTGGAAAGAACTATGTCGATTGGGAAACAGTTGTTAAAGAGTACGGTGATAAAGCAAGAACGTTAACACAGAAGGTTGATACTCCATATGAAAATACATTATCGACTGAAAGTTTAGCTTATAGAGGAATGGAGCTCAGCGATCATATTGTTATTCAATCAACTGGCGATAACATTTTGGTCGGTGAAGATGGGATTATAGGTAATTCAACGATTGATGGTAGCCCAATAACAGGTCTAGTTAACGACACATTAACTGCTGGTGCCGGTAATGATATTTTAATGGGTGAGCAAGGGGATGATTCACTATATGGTGCCGCAGGAGTTGATACAGCAGTATATGCTGGAAATTTCTCTGATTACGATATTACTAAACCTGTCGAAACCTCAGGATCATCGATATTTTTTGAAGTAACAGATAAACGAGTAACAAGTGGCGAAAATGTATATGCACGAGAAGGCTCAGATGATCTCTACGACATTGAACGCCTTCAATTTGCTGATGGCACATACTATTGGGATGGTGATAGCTGGATCAAAGAGCAACCAACTTACACGTATACGTTAGATATTAACGTTATGCTAACGGATACAGATGGTAGCGAGTCAATTAGCCAAATATTATTGTCAGGATTACCTAAAGATACCAAAGTAATTAGCGCGGATGGTACAACCGTTCTCGGTATTGCCAATGCTGCTGGTGAGATTGAACTAACGGGATTATGGCAAAACACGGATACGCAAGTTTCACTTCCTGGTTTACAAATTACCGTACCAGCAGAATCAGCAGATTCAATTGAGTTAACGGTAACGGCGACTGGTAAAGAAAATAGTAGTAGCAGTGAAAATTATGGCTCTGATAGCGTGTTATTTGATAATAACATTATCAATGGCTCGGATGTTGATAATGACCTTGTCGGTAGTACCGGTATCGATATTCTTAATGGCTTGCTAGGTAATGATAAACTTTCGAGTGGTGAGGGTAACGATACATTAAATGGCGGTGAGGGCGATGATCTTCTAATTGGTGGTCAAGGCAATGATCTTCTTAATGGCGGGATCGGTGCTGATACATTTACTTGGAGT
This sequence comes from Photobacterium sp. GB-72, assembly GCF_003026095.1. Taxonomy (NCBI): domain Bacteria; kingdom Pseudomonadati; phylum Pseudomonadota; class Gammaproteobacteria; order Vibrionales; family Vibrionaceae; genus Photobacterium; species Photobacterium sp. GB-72. The sequence continues at coordinate 66,293 of NZ_PYNV01000006.1, forward strand.
AAAAGTGAGTCTATTAGCGATATAGATACCATTCGAGATTTTGATTTAGCGGAAGATAAATTAAACCTCAGCGATTTATTAAAAGATGCAACCGCAGAAACGTTAGATGACTTCTTATCGATTAGTCAAAATAATGATGATAGCGTTATTTCAATCAAAACGGGAAATGATCAGTCAGTAAACATTATTCTAGAAGATATCGATTCAAACAGCTTGAAAGATAAGCTTGGTGTTATCACCAATAACTTATTAAGTAATGATAATGGTGAAATCATTTTAAATACTCAGATGCTTGATAGTATTTCGATTGATAAGCCAATGACATTACCACCACAGCAAGATGATAATTAAATATGAATAGAGAAAATGGATATTCCTGTTCGTAGTAATAAAAAGTAACAAGGACGTATAATTCATGATATCCACAGCTGAAAATAAGCAGGAATATTGGAGTATTCCTGCTTCATTAAAAACAACGGATGATCCATTATTGGATAGTCTTGTTATTTTGTCTGAATATTATGGAAACCCTTGTTCTGGAGATGCGTTAATTGCAGGGCTTCCTCTTGAAAGTGCTTTAGTCACGCCTGATATATTTCCTCAAGCAGCAGCAAGAGCAGGTTTAACCGCAAAATTATTACGTAAATTGTTATCAGATATAACGCCACTTGTTTTGCCTTGTGTTTTACTTTTAAAAGATAAGCAAGCATGTATTTTAAGGGAATTAGATCAAGTAAATAACCTTGCTGTGATTCAATTTTCTGATAATGGTGGCGAATCTGAAATTTCATTAGAAGAGCTAGAAAGTTGCTATACGGGGTATTGCTTCTTTATTAAGAAGCAATACCGAGGTGACCAAAGTGTTGATGTTCATCAACATGTTAGTTACGGTCACTGGTTATGGAATATGATTAAAGAAGCCAGCCCTATTTATCGAGACGTATTAATTGCTTCGATATTAGTGAATGTTTTTGCTTTAATCTCTCCCTTATTTATGATGAATGTGTACGATAAAATTGTACCTAATTTAGCATTTGAATCATTATGGGTTTTAGCCAGCGGTGCTGTCGTTGCTTTTATATTTGATTTTTTAATGCGTCATATTAGAGGGTATTTAATCGATTTAGCTGGGAAGAAAATTGATATTGTTGTTTCATCTCGTTTATTTGAAAAAGTGATTGGAATTCCATTATCAAAACGTCCATCTTCAGTTGGTGGAATGGCAAAACAATTAGGTGAATTTGATAATGTTCGTGACATGTTGACGTCAGCAACGATAACGACATTAATTGATTTACCTTTTGCTTTATTATTCTTATTAGTTATTTATTTTGTTGCTGGCGACCTTGCTGTTATTCCATTAATTGCAGGCTTATTAATTATTGGTTATACATTACTGGTTCAACCTAAATTAAAAATAGCCGTTGAGGAGTCTAATAAGTTTTCAGCGTTAAAACATGGACATTTAATTGAAAGTTTAACGGCGATAGAGGCGATTAAATCAAATAGTGCAGAAGGGATGATACAACGGCACTGGCAACAGATGATCGCACATACTGCTAATTGGCAGTTAAAAGTTAAAAAAATCTCTAACTCTGTTTCGTATTTTGCCACCTTTATTACTCAGTTAACGGCTATTGGTGTTGTGGTTTTAGGCGTTTATCGTGTATCAACGGTCGATATATCCATGGGTGGGATTATCGCTGCTGTCATGTTATCAAGCCGTGTTGTTTCTCCTATGGCTCAGTTAGCAAATTTATTAACAAGAGCCAATCAAACGTCAAGTTCTCTGCGTCAATTAGATCAACTGATGCAAGAAGAAAGTGAATTTGAAGACAAAGCACATTTGATCAGTCGCCATAGAATGAAAGGAGCTATTAAGGCAGAAAATGTCCAATTTTCGTATCCGAATCAGAAAAAATGCACGATTGACTCTGCGAACTTTTCAATTAAACCGGGTGAGAAAATCGCGATTCTTGGTAAAAATGGTTCAGGTAAAACGTCATTAGCGAAGTTATTAGCGGGGCTATATTGCCCAACAGAAGGAAGTCTACGCTTTGATGGCATTGATCGTGAACAAATTCACCCCGCAGATTTGCGAAGAAATATTGGTTACATGCCACAAGATATCACGCTTATTCATGGCACTATTCGTGACAATATTATGTTTGGAACGAGACAAGTCACTGAACATCAGTTGTTGCGTGCAATTCAACTCTCAGGTGTTAGCAGCTTTACAGATAGCGACTCAGAAGGTTTAGATAAACAAGTTGGAGAGTTAGGAAACGCATTATCGAGAGGGCAGCGTCAAGCAGTCGCACTAGCTCAGGCGATATTAAATGATCCTCCAATTTTATTAATGGATGAGCCAACAGCAAGTATGGATGCACATGCAGAGAAGCGTTTTATGCATTCAATGCAGCATGTTGCCATAAATCGAACCTTGCTAATTATCACCCATAAAATGTCATTACTACCGCTTGTGGATCGCATTATCGTCGTTGATAACGGTAAGATCGTTTTAGATGATCAACGTGAAAAAGTATTGAAACAGTTACAGCAAGGTGTATCGGGAGGCCGGAATGAATAAGCCTTTTTCCGACCAAGATCAAGAGATGATGGATGATGTCTACAACGCGATGATGATTGATTCGCCAAGAAAGCATCGTTATATGGTATGGGCACTGTTTTTTATGTTGATATGTTTCTTTATTTGGGCTTTTTTTGCTCAATTGGAACTTGTCACTAGAGGCTCTGGTAAGGTTATTCCATCATCACAAGTACAAGTAATTCAAAGTTACGATGGCGGTCTGTTGCAAGCGCTATACGTGGAAGAAGGAATGACAGTTAAAAAAGGTCAACCCCTTGTACGTATTGATGATACTCGTTTTCGTTCTGATTTAGCTCAGCAAGAAGACGAAGAAGATAGCTTAAACACGAATATTGCCCGTTTTCGGCAAGAACTGAAAAGCATTGTAATTGATGATGATATTAAAGACTGGAAAGAACGGATTAAGATCAATATCGAGCCGCTTGTTTTCTCCCAAGAACTTGCACAAAAAGAGCCTGAACTCATCGCTCGCCAGCAGGATGAATATCAAGGGCGGTTAGAAGAACTTCAAAATCAATTGGCGATCCTTGCTCGTCAAATTGTTCAACAGCAACAGGAAAGTTACGCATTATCATCTCGAATTCGCACCCTGAAAAGTAGCTTAAAACTGATTAATAAAGAATTAGTAATGACAAAGCCTTTAGCGAAAAAGGGCATTGTCTCGGAAGTTGAACTGTTGCAGTTAGAGCGTAAAGTCAATGAAACCAAAGGTGAACTTTCGGCACTTTATGCTGAACAACCGAAGGTAAAAGCCGCTTTAGATGAATCTATTTTAAAGCGACGTGAAGCCGTGTTGAATTATCAAAAAGATGTACGAGCTCAACTTAATGAAATGACAGCCAAACTTTCACGTTTAACCGAAGCGCAGGTTGGCTCGCAGGATAAAGTAGATAAAGCGATATTACATTCACCCGTAAATGGCACAATTAAAAGTATCAATATAACAACCATTGGTGGCGTGGTTAAACCCGGTGAAGCCATATTAGATATCGTACCAACGGAAGATAACTTATTAATTGAAGCAAAGATCCAGCCTAAAGATATTGCATTTTTACACCCTGGGTTACCGGCTGTTGTAAAAGTAACAGCGTATGACTTTACTCGTTACGGCGGGCTTGAAGGCTCTGTTGTGAATATTAGTGCAGATACCTCGCAAGATGAAGAGGGCAATAGTTATTACTTAGTAAAGGTTCGCACAACAAACTCACATTTAATGAAATCAGATCAGACACCTTTGCCTATTATTCCCGGTATGTTGACATCTGTTGATGTAATTACAGGAAAAAGAACAGTTTTAGAATACATACTTAACCCGATTTTAAGAGCTAAGGAAATGGCGCTTAGAGAGCGCTAAACCATAAAAATAAGAGAAGGATATTCATTTATGCGTTATGGAATACGCGATTGTATTAAGAAGAGTTTGATTACAACAGCCATTGTTTCATCGTTATATCCAGTGTCAGCCATGAGCCAAACATTAGAGCAAGCTGTTGCGGTTACTTTAGATACTAACCCTCAGTTACAGCAGGCTTTAAGTCAATTTAAAGCCCGAGAGGAGCAAGGTAATCAAGTGTTTGGTGACTATTTACCGACTGTTGATTTGACGGCGAGTTATGGTTTTAAGCAAAGCTCAACTCCTCAGAGTCGATTACAAACAGAAGATATGGTTGATTCAGAATCACCAGAAGTTGGAATTAGTATCCGACAAGTATTATTTAATGGCTTTTTAACAGGACATGAATTATCACGTTTAGATTTTGAAGCTAAAGCGGATCAACTAAAACTTTTTGCTACAGCGGAAGATATCGCGCTTTCGGTGGTAAAAGTCTACATCAATTACTTAGTAGAAGAGCAGATTGTTAAGTTAGCAGAAAACAATGTTGAAAAGCATCAGCTTTTGTTTGACCAAATAAAAGAGAAAACAGAATCTGGCTTAGGTTCAAGCGCTGATTTATCTCAAAGTAAAGGGCGTTTAGCACGTGCTAATTCTAATTTAATGTCAGCACAAAATAATCTCGCTGATGCACGAAGTGAATTTATTCGAGTGGTTAATGAATCGCCAGAGAATGTAATTGTGCCAATGGCCGATCAAGACAAACTTCCATCATCATTAGAACAAGCGATTGAAATAGCACAAAAAAATAATCCGATATTGAAATCATCCAACAGTGATATTAATGCAGCGCGTTCAGAGAGAGAGGCTTTAAAATCTAACTATTATCCTGAAGTCACTTTGGAGCTTGGTGGTAAATGGTCAGATGAAAAGTTTGATTATGAAAATGCGCTTGAAGGGGAAGATAAAGAGTTACAGGCAGGGATTCAGTTACGTTATAACCTCTTTAATGGTGGCAAAGACACGTCTCGAGTTCGTGAAGCAGCATATAGAATTGATGAAGCAAAAAGTGTTCATCAAAATACATCACGCGATGTAAGAGATGGTACAACACTCGCTTGGAATGCTAATACCTTTTTGGCTAAGCAACGAGACTTTATCCGTACACATGTTGAGGCTTCGAAAGAAACCCAATCAGCGTATGAGCAGCAATTTAAATTAGGCCAACGTTCATTATTAGACTTGTTAGATTCTGAAAACGAATTGTTTGAAGCGCGAAAAAGTTATTTACGCGCTGAGTTTGATGAGCTTGTTTCACAATACCGCATATTACATGCAACAGGGCAGCTAATCTCATCACTACGTGTAACAACGCCTGAGAACTGGAACAGTGAAGCAACTCGTCAAGGAGAGAGTGAATAATGAAAAAAAATAGACTATTAAGTTCGTTAGTCATTATGTCTACAATGATTAGCGGTTGTGCTTCATCCGACGGTTCTGAATCACAAACAACGACACAGCAATACGATCTACGTGACTTAGATGGTGATGGTGTGATTGAAGCACGCGATCAATGCCCAAACAGTGTGCCAGGCTCATTTGTTAATAATGTTGGCTGTGGAAAAGAGAAAGAAACTTCTGAGCGTGTAGATCTTAAATTAAATTTTGCTAATAATTCAGCCGTTATTAAACCCGTGTATCAGCGTGAAATAGAGGCCATTGCTAATTTTATGCATCAGTACCCTGACTCGTCTGTGACGATTGAAGGGCACTGTAGCAAGACCGGTAGCTATGAGTTGAATATGGCACTGTCTCAGGCTCGTGCTGAAGCTGTGGTTGATATGTTGAAAGATACATTCTTTATTGACCCTAATCGTCTACAAGCAATAGGTTATGGTTACACCAAGCCTATTGATGATAGTGAAACAGAGATTGCTGCAGAGCGAAATAGACGTGTTATCGCAGCGGTATCAGGCACAGATAAAACAATTGATATGAAGTGGAATATTTATTCGGTAGATGATGAATAAGTGCCACAGATAAACAATTAACGAGCTACAGTAAAAGCCGACAGTGTGAAAGCACTGTCGGCTTTTTTATATTCATCGCTTACGAATAGATTTACTCGAAGAGCTTAGTAATATCTGAGTTCGCACGAAGATACCAGTCCGTATTAGTACTACCGCCAGATACAGAGAAACTTTGAAGATCAGGGTAGGCTTCAAGTATGTTTATCCCTTCGCTAGGGTGATCCCATGTTCCATCAACTACGATAGCCCATGGAATACCGTTTGAAGTATGATAGGTATCACAGTTAATACCAGGGCAGTCGCTATCTACATAGGCAGAATCATCATGTTCAGTTGCAAAATAAGCAGTATTTGCCTTACTTGAAACGTCTGTATTTTTCAGATGAATCTCAATTGCACGGCCATCAGTTGCACGCGTACCTTCGCCATGATCAATACCTGGCGTACCAAATAGAAATGGGTTCAAAGGCATGCTGGGAACACTCGATGATGCTAATGGCGTTATGAAAGGAATGCTTGCTTCAAATTGGAATAAATCAGCGGCATCGGAATTACACCCCGTCCATACTCTGTAAAAAGTTCCTAAGAATCCTGAACAGGTTGGGGTCGGTATTTCTGTAAGGAGATTATTTGAAATAATTGCAACCGCATCAGTTGTGCCCGATTCTAATATCTGTTTAGGGTGTAAGGTTGATCCATTAATCACTAACTTAGTTCTGTCCGCATCTACGGCAGAAACGGGAATACCATCAAATTTTACAGCGAAACCATTCGCAAAGTCTGCACCGTATGCTCTTAAATTTCCATATATATCATAGCGGAGAACATCACCCGCAGAGTTCGTTACTTTATCAACGCGGTAATATATAACGACATCATTAAAGTCGAAATCGCCTTCTTGCGGCCAGTCATCCTCATATGCCAATGTTACCCAAGAGCCTGAGGATGGGTACCAGTTATGGGTAACGGGTTGGGAATCAATCGTTACTTGGTGATCTTCTACTTCACCGTAAGAGGTCCCCCCATAAGATAATAAACCTGCATTTTTGGAAATACGAAAACGAGCCCATATTTGTCCAGTGGCTGCATCGTCAGGCACTCTAATTTTCAGAACATGACTTGCTGGTGTTGTTCCATCTCCAGCGGTTAATAACTCATCATCAATCGCATGTTCTGTTGCCTCATCAAATACACCATTATTATTCCAATCAAACCATGCATTGATAAAACCATTTGCTGAGCCACCAATAGTCACGTTAACTAAACCGTCAGAACCTTGTCTAAAGTTTGCCGGAAACGAAATACCGTCTTCATCAGCAACACTATTGGCATCATCTGAATTCGGTGAAACAAAAGCATCGCCTTCTGTATCAATGTTGGAACCAAAATAATAATTGACGCCTGAAATATTGTAGTGACGAGCGCCGTTAGTAGAAAGGGATGTTTTGTATGTATCAGGAGCATCACCAAAATCTGTATTTTCAGCAACTATGGCAGACGTTGAACACCTAGCGCCATCGTTCAACGTTGAAGTCGGACCATCAGAATAAAAAACGGCATTTGATGTAAAACTCGATAAATCACTTAAATCAATTCTATAAATGGCGCCATCATCGTTACGGCTTAGGTAGAGGAAACCATTTGAATCGAAATACTGCGCACCAAAACCACCGTTTTCTGGAACATTGATCCCACCAATTTCAACAAACGATGCACTATTGGGTGTAGTAAAGTTAGTTATTTCATAAAGCTTTTTATTGTCGCTATCAACAGTAAATAGTCGTCCAGATGAATCGGGATGAAAAGCCATATCATGAAGGTTTAATGTGGCACTACTGGGTGTCATGACGAGAGTAACAGATAAAGTCGTTAGATCTATCTCGTACATACCTACACCCTGTCTGTATATATAATATTTATTATTATAAACGTCACCAGTTGGATAGGGCATGGTGGTGTCAATACCTGTGACGGGAATACTTTCGAAATCAAAAAGCTGATTTATACGGACAATTTCTTCATTATTTACGTCGTATCCGTAAATATAACTGTCTGTTACGTTAAATCCGACAGCATTAACTTGAGATGCCATCGTTTTCGATGGGCGATAAAATCCAGAAGATAAATCCATTTGGTACACTACAGTTGGATTACCTTGAAACAAAAAAGCATTACTAGGGCAGCCACCATTGTCAGTGAATGCATGCGGTATGATGCTGTGGGCCGAGGTTGAAACTAAGGCTAACGAGCATGCTAGTAAAGAGTGTTTTAAACACTTCATATCTTTGCCTCACTCAGTTAAAAATATTAATGGAAGTAATTGAGCCTTTCATCATTGAAAAATTTACAAGTATCAAGCCAATAAATATTTAAAAAAGCAGTCGGGTAATTATATGATTTATCTGTTAATTAAATTTTCGAATAATCTAGTTATGATCTAATAGGGTAAAGAAATCATAATGATTCTAAGATTGAAAATATAAATTAGACATTAATGTATTCATATATATACTTCTAAGTAAAAATAAAATATAAGAATTGTTTCATATTTAACTTATGATCTCTATCATAAGCGATTGCTTTGTTTGTCTAGTAAAAATACAGGAATGCACATTTAATAATTATATGATTTAAATTGCACTCTAATATAAAGTTTAGAATTGGTTAATAGAAGTATCAAGAAAGTAAGATAAAAAGAACGTAGAAAATTGTCGTATAACAGCTTCTTTTTCTAAACAATAACATCATCATCGTATGTGACTTTCAACTAATTGAAAGCATTCAGACTGTTCTGAAGAAAAAACGTTGTTGTAACATCATAAAAAGAAACTAAATATTATTTTTCTGTTGCGCGATCATTCATAGGCTTTCATCATTTATTAAATGGTTTCAATTGGTTGATTGGTTGATTGGTTGATTGGTTGATTGGTTGATTGGTTGATTGGTTGATTGGTTGATTGGTCGATTGATTGGTGTTTTTTATTTTTCCTCTCTTATTTATGTTGAACGAGCGCAATGTAAATAACAAACAAGCTATGGCGAGCTAAAGTGTAGCCATATCTACGCATCATCAATATTGGAATTGGCAAGGTTTTTAAAATAGTATTCGTAATTAATTTAAATTATTACCCCTAATGTTTTGCTATCTCGGTTATAAATGCTAAGTTTTTTATTAAATTAAACATTAAAATATAACTTTGATTACCAGTAGTAAAAAAGTTATATAAAATGTTAAAAAATTAGAAAAATTTTCATATGAAAGCACTGGTTAATATATTACTACTTAAAGTGATTAAATACAGGAAATACAAATCACCTGTGTTTATCTAGTTAAAGAGGTTTTCTTAATTTTAAATAAAATAACGTGAAGTTCTATTAATTTTTCTACTGTCGGAACGCCATATCCAGTGTCTGATAAGCGTATATGTAATGCGACTTATAAGGGTTTATTAGTATTTATGAAAAATAAATGAAAGCAAATAGTATTGAAGCACTATTAAAATGCTTGATGATGCTGCTTTCTTTGTCGCAAGCTTACTAGAAACCGAAGTGTTTGTATTAACAACATCGTTTACGACTTATTTAACTCGATTGATTTCAGAAGGGACAATGCGGTCAGTGGGGAAGCTGGTAAACCAAAATAAATCTCAGTTGATTGTTGAAGCGGCGGTTTATGATGCCGAAAATAGAGAAATAGGGCGAGGTAGTGGCGTCTTTGTGCATAGTAAACAGCAACTTGTTGATGTAAATGGTTATGGTCTATAAGTGGCAAGCCGTTCCTAATGGTTAGGAACGGCTTGTTGTAATTAAAAAATTAATTACGACGTCTGAAGAGCAATAGTGCAAGGCCAAATAGACTCAATAGACCTGTGCTACCGCCGCCACCGCCGTCATTTCCATTATCTGGTGCTGGTGTCGGTGTTGGTTCTGGCTCTTTGTCTTTCGCACAACTAGCTAGCGTGTCTTCAGGCGTTTTAACGGTAAAATCGAGTTGGTTAGATGAGCCAAGTTTCTCTCCCCATCGTGTACCAAGTTTTAACGTTCTTTCACCATCATCACAAATCGCATCAGTAGGTGCTGGATTGACAAGTTGTAGAGATACCGTTTTTGTGGTTTCGTTCGGTGCAAACTCAACACGTTTTGCCAGCTCTTGATAATCGGTTGCTGGCACAGCGGTGACCGCATCGGAGTAAACTTCAATCGAAGCAGCTTGAGACAAGTCACCATCACGTGTCACCGTGATAACTTTCTCAAATTCTGACGATTGGTTTTCATCCAGAGCAATAGTGACGTTACCAATTTTTTCTAAAGGTGGTACTTGCGCCCATCTTGCGTATTCAATATCACTAATTGTTTCGAGTAATACTTTCGCATTGTTCGCGGTTACTGTACCACACGCTTCGCCACCTCTTGTTACGTTGGGGTCCGAATAGAACTCATTCAAATCAAACTGATTGTAATTGAGGTCGGCACTCATGATGGTCGGTTTTCCGCTACAGAGCCATGCGTAGTTGTCATCTTCAAAATGTGATTGTGTGTGCTCGTACTCATGACCTAGACGGTCAACGTGTCCCCATTCGTGCGCTAGCAACGTTGGTAGTGAGCAGGCTTCGTTAAATACGCTGACGGTGTGGTAACTGGTTTGCACACCACACTGACGGTCAGCAAGGTTACTGTTGATTACAAGTGAGACGACTGAGGCACCGTATTTGCGGCGTATCTCATCAAAATCACCAAATGAAAAACTATCCGCAACTTCTGCCACATTATCGCCTTCCAATTTCATAGGAATGGCGGCAACAATGTTACGGCGGTATTTGATGTTGTTGATGTCGTGAGCTTTATTCGCAATGGCGGTTTGCTGCATCAAATATCGATTTAACTGCTCAGGTTTGATGCTTGGATCGTAAATAACAAGAATGTTACTCAGTGGGCCGTCGTAACCATTTTCAACTTGGGCATTGTAATTTTGGATTTCATAATTCGGCCAATTTTCAGGAAGATTGTTTGCTGAGAATGGTTGCATTCCTGCGAATGTGGGGGCACTTAATAAAGCCGATAACGACACGATTAATATTTTATTCATTGTTTTCCTTAACAATATAGACTGCAACTTTATAAAGTAATCGAAAAATTCAAGCCTAATTAACAAAATATTAACTTTCAATGAAGTGGCAAAATTTTGCGATGCACTTATCACATTGAGTTAAATGCAAATAACAAAAAAGGAGCTAATTAGCCCCTTTTTTAAACTATTACAAATTGGAATTAACGTTCCCAGTATGCTTCTTCTAAACAGTCTTCACGCTCTGGTAGGCCATGAGATAGGCGAGGTGCGTGTTGGATCAATACTTCATAACTAACACGGTTAGAGTACTGGCAAATCTGAGAGAAAGACGAATACGACAAGAAATTCGCAGTGTGTTTCGCAGAATTAGGTACATTAACCTTATGGAAACGGTTAGCAGACATATCGTGTAGAAGTGCAGAAAGCGCAGCATCACCCGCACCGTTTGTGTTTTTGATCTCAACAGGGCCACCAAGGTAAGGGGCAATGTGAGAGTAAACACGAATTGGGTTTTCACATGCACTTTTTGCCATTGGGCGGCTGAATTCGTATTTATTGAATTCTGGGATCTTACCCGGCAGAAGCGGCAGTGATGATTCACGCTTTAATGAATCTTCGGTGTAACCCGCCATGTATAAACCCGCAGGACCGGCAGTACACAAAACCATATCAACCCAATCAAGTGCTTTATCGGCAGCCGTCAGTGGATCTGTTTCACCGGTTAGTGCTTCAGCTTCTTCTTCGTTCATCGCAACACAGGTGACGTGCTCTTTTAGAAACTCAATCCACCATTCGCGCTTATCTTCGATAACGTATTTAGTCCCCATCGTCAGTACGACTGGCACATTATACTTTTTCGCGTATTCGATAGCTTTCAGTGCCGCATCTTTCATTGGATCTGTTGGCTTACCACGAACAAGGTAAGTTGATAGCACCAATGCAGAGGCTTTTTTGAATGCAGATTCAGGAATACTTTCTGGACGAAGCTGGTTCATTTGACCTTCGTTAATCGCGAAAGTACGTTCACCATCTTCACTGATAAGCGTGTAACAACGACCGATAGGGCCATTGACAGGCTGCAGGTAATCTAAATCCATACGGCTAGAGGTGTTACATAAATAGCGGTAGGCGTATGAACCGATTTTTAGATCTTGGCTCATTACACCAAGCAGAATTGACTTATCATCAGCTAATACAGAGTAGTTGTGCAATGTATTACCAATGGTATCGCCAGGGTATTCGTGGCTGATAAGCTTACGATCTTTTAATTCTTTATAAAGCAGTTCAGCTTTATCTTCATCAAGAACGACAGATTGTCCCTTAGTAAGAGCATGTCTGGCTAAGAAGTCATCGTCAACGCGAGCTTCAATATCAACTATGGTTTGACCAACACCAATTAGATGTGATTTTGCTAATGGATTGTCTTGTTGAATTTGAACAATTAATGGATCGCGGGCATTGACAGGAAAGTAATGTTTTGACTTGCGTTGACCAGGAAATTTCATGTCTTGATGGCTATGGAATTAAGGGATTTTGATTTATTCTAACATAAAAACGCGACTGGAATCTCATTTCTTTGAAATATCGTGTTTATAGTTGTTCTTTTGCTGTTTTTTTAAACGAGTCAAATAAAGTTAGATAAAAAGAGGCTAATAACTATGCTTTTAAGCTATTTATCAGCGATGTACATCGATTTGTGATAGGCGTGAAATGGTAGCTATATTAGCGATTATGGTAATTTATAAATTAAAAAGTTATAAAAAAAGCCACATTAGCAGCTTTTTTACGAGAAAAGGATAGAATCAGTTAAGTCTTTTTAATTCTTCTTGTGCTGATTTACCACCGACAGGGCGGCTAACCGAAATGGAACGGCCTTTTTTCATCCCTTTTTCATAATCATCGGTGAGTGCTTTCATTGCTTCCTGTAGCTGTTTTTTAAACGTTTCACGATCAAGGTTTTCAAATTGTTTATCAATGTAGTTCGCCATACGTTGATCATGGTCATCGTCTGTCGTTAACTCCGGCAGTTTTTCCAATGCACCTTCAAGCCAACCTGCTAGGAAAGAGTTTACACGTCGTGTGACTTCCTGTGTGCTAGTGCCAGAACCGGCAAAACTATTTCTAAATTGTCCCGTTTGTTGGTTCATTTCACGATATACAACATCAAAAGCAAAAGCGGCGAAAATTGCGCGCTCAGCCATACCGATGAATTCCGCTTTTTTTAAACCTTTATAATTAGTTAGTACACATTCCACGCCAAATCGACGGTTAATACCACGGATTATTTTTAATATCTGTGCGCTTATATCAGTTGGGAGTAAGGTTTGAGATTTTGTTTTGCCCATTTTGATGAATTCAATATCGTCTTTCTCAAGACCATATTTGAGCATGAGGCGATGGGCCATACGAATAGCTTGCGCGGCTTCATTAACGTTAGCCGAGTTACCTAACTCAAGGCATTTTGCTATTTTCTTTAGCGCCTTTCGCTTTTGTTCAGACATTCAACATACTCACGATTTAAAACAGGGCACGTATTTTACCGCTTTAGTTGCTATTACATCAAGCGTAACGGCTATTAATAACGACAATTAATACTAAGAACCTAATCTTTATCATAACAACATACTGTAACGATAATTTCTGTTGATATATTTTTCTTATTATCTGATTACACGAAACGAAAGATTATCGTGTAATCAGATAGTTGATAAGGGTATCAGTGAAGGTATCTATTTTAATGCCGCCCGTTTAGCACGGCGTTTAATATTTCCTGTTTTGGTCATAAAATCGAACAGTGGCGCAAACAAGTTGGCAAATAAAATAGCGAGCATGATACCTTCGGGATAAGCAGGATTTAGCACGCGAATGAATATGGTCATCACACCAATTAAAATGCCGTATGCCCATTTCCCTTTATTGGTAAATGCGGCAGAAACTGGATCGGTTGCCATAAAGAAAGTACCAAAAGCGACACCACCAATAACAAAGTGCCAATAGAAGGGCATTGAGAACATGTAATTAGTATTTGAACCAATGGTGTTAAGTAGTAAGGAACTCCCTGCGAGGCCGATGAAAACACCTAGTACAATTCGCCACGATGCGATTCGCATAAAAATTAAGATGACGCCTGTTAGCGCGATAAATAGGGTTGAGACTTCTCCCATTGAACCGGGAATATTACCAATGAAAGCATCAAACCATGAGATAGGTTGCCTCGTCATATTATTCGTCAGTGCATTTTGTCCACCTTCATACCACTGACTGAGTGGTGTCGCCCCTGAATAACCATCCGCTGCAACCCAAACAGCGCCTCCAGACATATTTGCAGGGTAGGCGAAGTATAAAAAAGCACGACCGGCGAGTGCTGGATTTAAGAAGTTTCGACCCGTACCACCAAAGATCTCTTTTGCGACAACAATACCAAAGGTAATACCTAGCGCAGCTTGCCAAAGTGGAATAGTCGGAGGAAGAATAAGCGCAAATAAAATTGAGGTGACGAAGAAGCCTTCATTCACTTCATGCCGCCGAATAATGGCAAATAACACTTCCCAAAAACCACCAACTATAAAGACAGTAAGATAAACAGGGAAAAAGTAGCTAGCACCAACTAAGAGATCGCTGATCCAACTTGATTGCTGAACGGCGTCAAGAGAACCCCATATCCAGCTAAGTCGCCATGAGGAATCCAATGCTTGTTGCGCTGCCGTCGCATCAAGTCCGTATAACAACGCATGACTAGATTGTTGCCCTATGTTGTACATACCCCAAATCATGGCGGGAAAAACAGCTAACCAAACCATGATCATAATGCGTTTTAAATCAATGCTATCTCTAACATGAGTAATACCTTTGTTGACCTGTCCAGGGGTATAGAAAATAGTTTCAACCGCCTCAAACAAGGGATAAAAGGTTTGGTATTGTCCACCAGGTTTGAACTTTGGTGATAGCTTATCTAAATAACGTTTAAGACTCATAACACACCCTCCTATGATGTATTACGATCGATCGCTAAAATAGATCGCTTTTTGAGCAAGTAAACGCCTTTCTTTATATCTAACACCTCTATCTCTAATGAAAGATAAAATCAGATTAGCCATAAACAGCGACTTTAAGTATAAATAGCCATACAAGGTTGAGATCATGTCAACTTCAACGATTACCACAACAATGAGTACTCCCATATGACGACCGATTATGTGTCGATTGATGTGCCTTTTGAGTTTCGTCATACCTGTTGGTTTTGTGGCGAACCTTATTATGAAAGCCATGCGTTTATGGCAAAGCCTAATTATGATGGCCAATCTGCACCTATCATGGTGCCTTGTTGCCAAGAGTGCTTTGGTTTTACGAAAGAAATT
The DNA here is from genome assembly GCF_003026095.1 of Photobacterium sp. GB-72. Classification (NCBI taxonomy): domain Bacteria; kingdom Pseudomonadati; phylum Pseudomonadota; class Gammaproteobacteria; order Vibrionales; family Vibrionaceae; genus Photobacterium; species Photobacterium sp. GB-72. The sequence goes on from NZ_PYNV01000006.1 coordinate 81,693, forward strand.
AAAGCAAGTGGCCTTGATATTTTACGCGATAAAGTAAAAGAGAAACTGCATAAGAAGTATCAAAAGCATTTACAGATTGGTGTTAATTGGACTAAGCAAGAGCTTGAAGAGTGTGAATTTGAAGGCAAAGCACTTGAAGGTTTTCGTGAAAGCGCATGGGCAATGTTTGAAATTGCCAAAGAGCGAGTCAATTACCGTGGATGGGCGGTAAGTATTGATGGTATTCCTGTTGAAGGGCTAACAACAGCGTTCCAGTTTGAATTTGATGGCATTGTATATACCAGTTTAAATCATGCCGTGATCCAGCTGGCGACGGCATATGCGATCCCACAACCCTATTTGGAACAGGTCATTGAGTTAGTCGGACGCGATAAAATGGCGTATGCCTTACGTTTTTGTAAAACAAGCTACGGTTATTCAAGTGCTGAAATTGCGGCAAGTTTAGCGAGTTTACGAGCATTGTTAGCGGAAGAAAAAGCCAACAAGCAGATTGAATCTAGCAGTACTCGTTGTAAAAACAAAAAAGTCGCTATTTCGGAGATCAAAGAGCTGATCTTACATCGAACGATGATTTCACCTTATGCCATTCAATGGGCGCTAGAGCATGGTGCAACCACCTTGCAATTATTAGCAGAACAAGAAGAGGCGTTTTTTGAGCATTTTAATAAAGAATCTGAATTAACAGCCTTTACGTATTTTAATGGCTTACAGATTTACCTTGAGCAGCGAGAGATTGATCCTGAGTGGGTCGTTAATTCTGATCCAAATAAGCAGCTATTTGAATCTTAACTGAGTAAATGATTTCCCATCAAAGTGCTGTAATGGTGAGAGGGCATTGTTGCGCTCTTTAACCTATCTGAACAACGGTGTATAGCATGTAAAAAAAGCTATACACCGTTTATATTTGAGGTAATCTTTAGCGCTCGATATAAACACAAGAGTGCAATTAAAATAACCTAATCAACTAGCTTTGTGTTATTTCGTGCATTAAATTGTCGATTTGGAGAACTACTTTTTTACTTGCTTCTTCCATAGCGTTTATTGCCGTTACTACTTCTGACATATTGCCCGATTTCGCTTGGCTCATCGCTTCACGCCCCATTTCATGAACCGCTTTATGAGGCTCTTCCATTAATGCATAGCTTCTTAAATGGCTAAATGCTTTACCTTCACCATGGTAATACCATTGACCTAAACGACACTCCGAGTGGCTATTAATAACTTCATTAAATGCACCACGCTGCAGGAAGCTGTAAATATTATTTTTCCAAATGGCATGATCAAGTTTTACCGTATCTAAAAAAGCACGCGTTGATGCAATATGAATAACACGCTGCATATGTTCAGATTGGCCAACCACTTCATTAACAATGGTACCGATTTGAGCAGAAGAAGCTGATACTTCTTCAGCACAGGACTGGTTTTCATCAATCGATGATTTTATCTCATTCACTTGCGTAAGTACTTGGCTAACAAGAGTGTCAATCTGCTCGCTGGCTTCGCTTGCTTTGCCTGCTAAATTTCTAACTTCATCGGCTACAACCGCAAAACCACGCCCAGCTTCACCCGCACGAGCAGCTTCAATAGCGGCATTGAGCGCTAACAAATTCGTTTGGTCAGAAATTTCTTTAATCGTTGATACAAGGTGAGAAATAGAAGTGGCGGTGGTATCGAGTATTTTTACAGAGTCTGTACTTTGAGTGGCCTGAGAGCTGATGTTAACCGCACGAGTATCAAGGCGTGAAAGTGCCTGATGGGTTTGTGCAAACATTTCGTCTAGTTGTTGTAGCTGATGGTTTTCGTGTTCCATAGATTGAGCACTTTCAACCATCTCATTACGGATCGTTGTAAGCATGTCGCCACCTTTTAAACTGCACGACAATAACTCATCACTTTTATGGTTATCCTGCTTAGCCGATTGAACTAATTGTTGAGTTTGTTGAAGTTTTTCTTCTAAGGCGGTGATATCAGCTTGATACTTTTCTTTAAGGTCTGCTAACTCTTGCTTTAGCGCTTTATTTTCTGTTTCTATTCGTTTTCGTCCAAACATTGTTATCAAACCTTTATTTATACAGCCGTGAAATACAATCGATTTTCCATAGTGAAAGTAATACTGAGTATTAATAATATTATCTGAGAAATACGGCTCTTATACCGTGACTTGTTACAAATATTTAAAGATTGTGAATAAAAAACGAAATGATAAGTTGTTAACCCGTTAATAATCAAATAAGTGGTTGTAAAGGCTTTATAAGTAGAACAGGTGAAACATCTTCATAAACCATTTAGCGAAGACTGGCTAATAAAATCCCTACTAACACCTATTTGACCGTTTGCGTGTTATTGGCAATCAGTGATAAACAACGCTTAGTGAAGTCTACATAGTTTGCATGTTTCTCGTATTCAACTTTTAGCGAGCCATGAAACATCAATGTGACCGTTACATCTCGATAATTTAGCCAGCAGGTGTAACCGTCATAGTCATGCCATGCGTATATATCTTCCAACAAGTATTTGCTATCTAGGGGGGTACCGATTGAGCGAATATGATCAAATACTCTAAGAAATTCTTTAATAGTAAGTTGACTTTCCATTTATCACACCAACAATGTAGATATTAACTGAGTGTAGTTATCTTATTAAAAGAGTTACGATTTAATCATATGCATTGATCACCTAATGCATCATTACCATTTTAATAACATATGAGTGAGGGTGTTATTGTGATAGGTTCTCATTTATCACTGTTTCTAACGCAACGGCAGAGGCCATATGATTTACACAACAACGGAAACAATATCTGGACGTGAAATAGAGTCCTTGCTGGGCGTGGTCACTGGAAGTGTTGTTCAGTCAAAACATGTCGGCAGAGATATTATGGCAAGCTTAAAGAGTATTGTGGGTGGCGAATTGAAAGGGTATACAGAAATGCTAATGGAAGCACGCGCGCTTGCGACAGAGCGTCTAATTGCAGAAGCTGATAAACTTGGTGCTGATGCTATTGTTGGCGTGAGATATACCACTAGCTCTGTCACTGATGCCGCATCTGAAATTATGGCTTTTGGTACCGCCGTTAAATTAAAATAGTGTTATCTGTTGTGATGCAGTAATTCATTTGAATCTTACGGTAAGAATGTATAGTTTCTGTATGCGATACATTAAAAAGCCCGTCACAAGTACGGGCTTTTCATGCATCGCTAAAATCGATTACTGGTTGTGGCGTGACCAAACCATGGTGTTGCCATCCTTATCAAATGCTAACACGTCATAGGCGTCTTTTTGATCGCCATATTCCATACCAGGTGAACCCATTGGCATACCACCTACAGCAAGGCCAATCATACGCTCAGGCTTACTTTCTAAGAAACGCTTAATTTCAGTTGCTGGAATATGTCCTTCAAAAGTGTAACCTTCAATTTGTGCAGTGTGGCATGACGCATATTCAGGACGTAAACCTAATTTAATTTTAATAGGCGTTAAGTTTTCTTCGTACACCATATCTAATTTAAAGCCATTGTCTTCCATGTGCTTAACCCATTCTTTACAACAACCACAGTAAGGTGACTGGTAGTTAGTGCCAGTAATAGGTGTACTTGCTTGAGCCAATGAGGTAACAAATAAGCATGTAGCAGCAAAGATATGTGAAATTTTCATCTGTAAGTCCTTCAAGTTGCGCGAATATTGTCGCGCTAAATAACAAAATAAAGTGGTGGCAAATGCCGATTAGTTATTTCGTTAAACGAGAGGAGGCCTTAGTTGTGCTTCACTAAAATAAATAGGTGTGTGTGTTTGACTTGCATATAATTGCACGTCATTAACAATTGCAGAAAACGCAAACAAAGTTAACAGTGCTGCTTGTGTTTGTTTGCTCTTGCAATCATCGTCATTACAGCATGATGATTTTTCTTTAACAGTATCGTTGTGAGCCAGTGATATATCATCGATATCGCTCATTCCACAAGAGGAAAGCGTCGTGATGTTCGTTGACAACATAGGCATATCTTCATCGCAGCATTGATCTGGATGGACTGCTTCTTTTAATGGTGTTGTCATTTGAAGGCAGTGTGTTTGAGGTATTTGATCAAAGCTAATGGTGCGTGCAATCACAGCGTTAGTAAAAACACTGAAAATGATAAAGAGTGTGAGGATTGAACGACGACACAACGTGATCATATAAAAGCAGCATTCCTTACATAACATTAGCTTATAAATATTAATTATTAACAAGTATATATGAACATCATGTAAGTACAATAACGAGGTTGTAACGAGCTGTGTTATCGAAGCAGAGCTTAACGCGGTTTTGACATTAATACCTAGTAATTAGGCGTAAACTATTCTAACTAGAGGAAATGACTCTATTTTAAAATAAAAATGCGCTGTTAGGGCTAATTATGTTGTATACAGAAAAAGATCGTCAAATTTTGCATGACACATGGATGAGTTACAAAGCAAAAATGCGTATAACTCAGATTGAAATGGCTAAAAAGCTAGGCTTAACCCAGTTGGAGTTTTCAGATATTTTACGGGGATCTAAACCGATTGAGCAACAGTTCGTCAATGAGTTTTGTCGTCTATTAAATGTTGACCCTATCTTGATTTTACCGTCACTGCGAGAGCAAATGGCTTCAGGACAAAGCGCTAATTCATCTATTAAAAATACGTTTATTTTTGATGGTGAAATTACTAACGTAACGTATTCGGGCAATCAATTGATTGTTGAATACGAACACAAAGCGACACCTGTACAGTAAATTAATATTGTGTGGATGTAAAAGAGGGCTCTTGCGAGCCCTTTTTATTATTTCTCAGAATCTACTCGCCATTCGGGTATAAATAAATATAACACTGCTGCAGATAAGATGGAGCCCATTACGTCTGATGGGAAATGCATACCTAGCCATAAACGGCTAATACCCACACCCACGGCCCATGTTACAAGTCCACCAGCTAATAAATAGTGGCGAGTACGTAGTAAAAAGCCGCCCCAAAACAGAACGCAAATTGCAGCAAAGATTGTGTGTCCTGATGGAAATGAATAGTTTGTTTCAGCTTCCCAACTACGAATGCGCCATTTACTAATATAGGTAGATGCTTTTTTAACAACGTTTTTTCTTTCGCTTTTATTCAGCTGATAAAAGTTTTCAGGTGATGTGACTAAGTTTAAACGCTGTAGTTCATAGGTATAAGGACGAGGGATCGCGGTTTCATGCTTTAAGATTGTTTTCGCGCCAAAACTTAGTACCAACAAAATAGCAAATTGAATCCACAACTTAGTGATTTGTTTTTTAGGTAAACGGAAAAATACCGGTAATAAACACAGCAATACGGTTGTGATAAGGAAGAAAGGTTTACCTGCCGTATCCGTTAATAAAGAAAATGATAAGCCAGCCGCATTATTAATGGGATCGCTTAACAGAGGTACTGGGAATATAGAGATAGCAATGAAAAGTGCTAATGCAAAAAAAGCTAATGCTAGATAGTTAACAAGTTTTTGAGAGATAAAAGACATCATGGTTAAAGTCAATCAGTAATAGGGTATGAGTAGGTTGACATCAAATTCTAAAGAAAGTGCCATAGAAATGATATTTTATTTTCACAAAGACGGCCAAATTTTGCATCAAAGAGAATGTGTAATGCTATATAGCTATGATTATTTGCTATTGGTTCTTTTCATGTTAAACGTGAAAAACTGGAGAATTTATAAAACTGTGATGTCTATCACTCATAATTGTGCTTTTAGAAGCAAACATTAAGAATCCTTAATCTTTTGCTTAATTCCAATTAAGAATCAATGCGTATCATTAAGTTATTAAAACAATTTACTTTAATTTTAACTTTTAACTTTTAACTTTTAACGTGGAGAAGAGGATGAGCATTCTCGGACATTTCCAAAAGCTAGGAAACGCAATTATGTTTCCTATTGCAGTTTTACCGATTGCCGGTATTTTGCTGCGTATTGGACAACCTGATCTATTAAATATTCCTTTTATTGCAGCGGGTGGTCAGGCTGTATTTACCAATCTTGCATTACTTTTCGCAATGGGTGTGGGGGCCGGATTTTCGAAAGATAATTCAGCAGCAGCAGCGATTGCATCTGCCGTAGGTTATTTCATCCTGATGGCGGCACTTAAAACGTTAAACCCAGATGTTGATCCAGGTGTTGCTGGCGGTATCATTATTGGTGTTTGCGCAGGTCTTCTATATAACCGCTTCCATGCAATCAAATTACCTGAGTTCTTAGGCTTCTTTGGCGGAAAGCGTTTTGTACCTATAGTAACGGGTTTAGTTGCTTTAGTACTTGCTTACGCATTCAGCATTATTTGGCCTCCAATTCAAGATGGTATTAACCATCTTGGTCAATGGATCCTAACAAGTGGCGTACCTGGTGAGTTCGTTTACGGTGTTGCTAACCGTCTATTAATTCCACTTGGTTTACACCATATCTTAAACAGCATGGTTTGGTTTGTATTCGGTAGCTACACAGCTGCTGATGGCCATGTAGTAACAGGTGAAATCTCTCGCTTCTTTGCTGGCGACCCAACAGCAGGACGCATCCTAAGTGGTTTCTTCCCAGTTGTTATGTTTGGTTTGCCAAGTGCTGCGCTTGCATTCTATGTAACAGCGAAGAAAGAAAACAAGAAAGTGGTTGGTGGTATGTTGTTAAGTGTTGCACTAACTGCATTCTTAACTGGTATCACAGAGCCAATCGAATTCATGTTCATGTTCCTAGCTCCAGCATTATACCTAGTACACGCTATTTTAATGGGTGTGAGTATTGTTGTGGCGTCTTACCTGAATATCCACATGGCATTTAGCTTCTCTTCAGGCTTAATTGATTACATCTTGAACTACAACGCACCTGCTGCGCACAACTCATGGGAAATTATCCCAATGGGTCTTGTGGTAGGCGCAATCTACTTCGTAATCTTCGTTACTGTAATTAAGATGTTTAATCTTAAAACACCAGGTCGTGAAGATACGCCGGCTGAAAACTCTAACCCAGAAGACGATGCTGCAAGCAAAGCAGATTTAGCAAAAGCTTACCTAGCAGCATTAGGTGGTAAAGATAACTTAACTGATATTTCAGCTTGTATCACACGCTTACGCTTAGGTATTGTTGATCGTTCAGTTATCGATGACACAAAACTTAAACAACTTGGTGCTAAAGGTGTAGTAAATGTAGGTTCTAATAACCTTCAAGTCATCCTTGGCCCTCAAGCTGAAATTATTGCTAACCAGATGAAGTCACTTTAAGACGTTAGCATTAAGAAATTCGTGATTTCATAATTCCCCCTATGATCACGTTAAGCGGCCTACCTTTTGGTAGGCCGTTTTTTTGTCTTTAAAAAGTAAAGCCATGATCCTGTTACCTGAAAATTATATCTCTTATGTATATAATGCGAAAATAAGCGGTGAGAAGAAATGATTAGGTATTAAATGAAAGTTCTCGTTATTGAAGATGATGTCACTACGCGTGAATTTATTGCGCAAGGATTGCGAGAGCATGGCTTTGTGGTTGATGAAGCAGAGGATGGTCATCAAGGATTAATGATGGCAACAAGTTGTGAGTATCAACTGATTATTTTAGATCGAATGTTACCGATACTTGATGGTTTAAAAGTACTTGCAGCATTACGAGCAACAGAAAATGAAACCCCCATTTTAATCTTAAGTGCCATGGATAGTGTAGAAGACCGTGTAGCTGGTTTAACGGCAGGCAGTGATGATTACTTAACGAAACCTTTTGCTTTAGCTGAGCTCATTGCTCGTGCCAATATATTAGTGAAGCGCCATCAGTCTAGTGTGAATATTTCATCTGAATATAGCTATGACGATTTACGACTTGATATTAAATCTCATCGGGTATGGCGCGGATCTCGCGTATTAAATTTGCAGCAAAAAGAGTTCTTACTTCTGCAATATTTAATGGAGCATGCTGAAAGTGTGGTTTCGCGTATGAGCTTATTTGAGTCGGTATGGAGCTACCACTTCGATCCTAAAACCAATGTTATCGATGTACATATCGCAAACTTACGAAAAAAATTAGAAGAAGGTGGTGAGCCCAGTTTGATCCATACCGTACGAGGTGCAGGTTATGTCTTACGCAGGCTCTGATCGGTTATCGCGTTCGAGTATTCTTAAAGTTCTACTCTATTTTATTTGTTGTGTTGCTATTATATTTATACTGTTTATTAACCAAGTTTATGTTAATTCAGAAACTATTTACAATAAACAGTTAACAAAAGAGTTAAATATTGAAATGACATTGTTTGAGCGTATGGTTCAAAAAGGTCATATTAATGCGATTCCTGATCTTGTTAAAGAGCATCAGCAAATCCAAAATGAGCTTGAATATAGGATTATCAACAGACCAGAGATGAATACTACGCTATCGTATCCAGCAGTATTATCAGATACCGAGCTTAGTGTTAATCGCCTTCAAAAGACATTAAATTTACCTAATAATAAGATGCTTATTATTAGTATTAATCCTGAAATAATGCGCTCATACCGAGAAAACATGACACCAATGTTAGTTTCAGGCATTGTGGTTCCCGTGATTTTGATGCTTGCGGGCGCTCTATTATTTGCAATTTCTATTTTAAGGAAATTAGAGCGTGTTAACCATGGTATGAACCGAGTTAGCCTTGGCGAAAAAGGGGTGAAACTCCCAGTCAGTAAAAATGATGATGAATTTGATGTACTGACTATCCACCTTAATTTTCTTATTGAACAAGTCGAGAAAAAAGAAGAGTCATTAAAGGAACTCTCGGTTGGTATGGCGCACGATTTGCGTACACCAATTGCAAGAATGAAACTTCGGCTTGAAAGCTTACTCGAAAAAGATACGACACCGTTTACCAAAGACTTAGAAGCTTGCCATGATGATTTGGAAGTACTCCTTAGCATGTTCAATGGGATGTTGGAAATTTCTCATATCAACACGGGGAAACATAAAATTGATAAGCAATGGGTAAGTCTATCTCAAGTTTGCCAAGATGTTGTTGATTTTCTATTGCCTATTTCGGATGAAAAGAAACAAGTTTTATCATTTCGTGAGGACGAGCCATACCATGTAAAAGGTGAACCTAGTTTACTCTTTCGTGCCATTTATAATGTGGTTGAAAACGCGATTAAATATACACCTGATGAAGGAAGTATTGATGTTGTCGTCGATCATTTTGGTGTGGTAGTGATTGATAATGGAATTGGCGTATCCGATGAAGATAAAGGACGCATTAAAGAGCCGATGTACCGTGCTGATAAAAGCAGGACGCATCAAGGTTTTGGTTTAGGATTATCGCTTGTTGAAGCGGTGATGAAACGTCATGGTGGCGATTTGGTGTTTAGTGATAATAATCCTGGTTTACGAGCACGATTATATTTTCCTTTAAAACATGATCATAGAATAAATGATCATTAAGAAAAAGCCCGCTAATGGCGGGCTTTTTGAAATACAAAATATGATTTCTTCTGTTTAAACTTTTTCTGTTTGAAGATTATTGTAGTGTTCTTTTTTTGCGTTGAAACGAGAAACCAAATCATCGATACCATCTTGGCAATAAGGCTTTAAGCCACTCATCAGCATACGCTTACGCCCAGTACCCACAATCTCTCCATTTTCTTTAAAACAGAAATTCAGCGTTACGCTGCCACGTTTGCCATCAACATCAATATTTGAACTTGTTAGCTCTACATGGGGTGCTGTTAAATCTAGTCGGCAGAACTCAAGTTCCATGCTTTCGTAAATAACTAATGGTCGAGCAGGGTTGATCATCATGTCTTTAGATTTCATCAAAGGCACCATGATATGAGGAAAATTCATTCCTGAAAATTGAACGTAACTTTTAGTTATTTGAGCAATTAAATCTTGGTTATGGGTAATTTCACCAGAACGTGCAAGATGAAGAAATTCCTTACCTTTGCTATCGATTAATGATAAATCGGTATCGGATTCGGCTAAAATACTCAGTTCTGTACTCTCATTTATCATACCTGCAAACGTCACACGCATTTTTTGGCTGATACCAACATTGGCAAGTAAGACAGAAAAAAGTAGATCACCAGGAACACAAAAGCGCTTATTATCTGGATCGTGAATAGGGTTGAAGTCACCCGCAATTCGTTTTGCAAAATCACTTGCTTGTTCACGAGTAAAAGAAAACTGACCACTTTTATCTGAATAGTATGTATCTAAAAACATGTTACGTATGAATACCTAAAATAGAGACTGCGCCTATTCTACAACATAAAATGTTGTGTAATGGTCTAGCCAGATGAAAAACGAGTTGTTCTTAACTTATGTGTAAATGCAAGTGCTTCTATTCACCATTGATATTCAATGATTGTGAATAGTATACAATGCCATATTTGTTCTAGTTTAATTATATAGAAATGTTTACAGTATTTTATGAAAATTTCAATAAAACATATAATCTTGATTGCATAATATGCTTAACCGCTATTTTTTTAATGTTTTACCCAGTAAATCTATGATTGTCGTGTATATCGATAAATTATTCGGTATTATCATTTATCTAGAGAATAAAGAAACCTTTTGTTACAACTTAACATATAACGAAAGGTTTGTGTCGACTTCTAACGTGTAGAAGATGGGAAATAAAAAGGTAGCATGGAAGCTACATATAAAAATAAAAAAGCCAAGCTACTTTAAGTAGCTTGGCTTTTTTATCATCGAGAGCTGAAACGTTACATGCGTATATCTAATGGAATGATGGTAACCTTATCACCGATTTCTGCATTTACTTGCTCTGGTGCTATTTCAATTAAGCAATTTGCTTCGCTCATCGAACGAAGTATGCCAGAACCTTGCGAGCCTGTACTTTTCACCACTAAACGGCCATTAGCATCAAAACTCGAAATACCGCGAGTATACTCAGTACGTCCTGGACGAGAGCGAAGTTTTTCAATCGCGATAGCTTGATGCGTTTTCGGCTGCCAGTTGATGATGCCTTGCTGTTTTCTAATTGCTGGTTCAACAAATTGTAAGAATGCAACTATTACCGCGACAGGATTACCCGGTAGGCCAAAGAATGGCACGTTACCAATGGTTCCAAAAGCAAGCGGACGACCTGGACGCATATTAATACGCCAAAAGTTAATTCGACCTAACTTCTCTAACACGCTTTTTATATAGTCCGCATCGCCGACAGATACACCACCAGAAGATAAGATCAAATCAGCTTTCGTGCTCGCTTGTATTAACGTTTTTTCAAGCGATGCTTCGTTATCATCAATAATACCGAGATCAACGACTTCACAGCCTAAGTGAGTGAGTAGGGCATATAATGTATAGCGGTTTGAGTCATAGATGCAGTTTTGTTTCTGTGCGTCACCCGGTTGCTGAACTTCATCACCGGTAGAAAAAATTGCAACCCGGATAGGTTTGTTGATTATGATTTTATCAATACCCAGTGACGCTACCATACCAAGCTCTGGCGCTGTGATGGTTGTTCCTGCAGCAACGGCAATTTGACCTAATGCGAGATCTTCACCTGCTTGACGTACGTTTTGACCAGCTTTAATGTTACCCATTGCTTTATCAAACGTGACCGTGTCACCTTTTTGGGTTGTTTGTTCACGCATAATGACGGTATCCGCACCTTGCGGAATAGGTGCGCCTGTCATGATACTAACAGCTTCACCATGATGTAGTGGCTCATCGTAACTATGACCAGCAAGTACTTGACCAACAACCTGATAGCTATCACGCCCTATATCATCACCAGCAATAGCATAACCATCCATTGCAGAATTAGTATGTTGGGGGACATTGACTGGCGATAAAATATCTTGTGCGACAATTTGCCCTAGCGCTTGATGTAGACTCACAGATTCGCTGATATGTAATGGCTTAATCTGTTCAAGAATTTTTTCTCGACCTTGAGTAACCGATAACATACCTGCAGGATTGATATCGCTACAGCTTAATGTTTGCGCTTCAGTGGTTGCACTGCTGTTCACGTAATCAATAACAAAGTCAGTAAGTTGATCAAGATTATTGATATCCATTTGTGGCAATGTGCTTTCAGCTGGGATATTCGCAGCGATGGCAATGATGTTGCTGTCTTCTGGGTGTAGCCAAGGTTTGCCGACTTCTTTGCGGTGTAATTCAATCTTAGGGAAATCGAGCTTTTTAAAACCTTCCACCAAAATGAGATCTAATTGGGTTTGATCTAGTTGGCTGAGTAAATAGGGAAGTTGTGCTTCTTCTTCTGGTGTTTCTGTCACCAGTGCGCGCCGGTAGCGAGAAGAGATCAACATTTGGCTTGCGCCTGCTTTACGAAGGCGGTAGCTGTCTTTGCCTTCTTGGTCGATATCAAAATTATGGTGAGCGTGTTTTACCACGGCTACACGAAGTCCTCGCTCTACAAGTTTAGGCAACATTGCTTCAAGTAAAGTGGTTTTACCTGTACCGCTAAATGCAGCGAAACCAAGTAGCGGTAAAGAAGCGTTAATTTGACTCATGTAGCACTCCAAATTGAGAGAGTTCTTCAGGGGTATTAAGGTTTACAAAAGCATCGGCTTGATCACTAAAATCAACCGTGATCATATTACATTGACGGTAAAGCAGAATGATTTTTCTATCACCATTAGCGAGAAAGGCTTCAAGCTTAGGTAAAATGCGGCGGTGAACAAGTGTGACTACCGGTTGAATATGCTCACCATTATGAGCAACAGCAATATCGGTTTCTTCTGTACAAGCGTTTGCCATTCTTGCGACTAAATCATGCGGAAGCTGTGGGCAATCACAAGGCACAAAACCGATCCAGTCGTTATCGATATGAGAAAGTGCGGCATGCATCCCCCCCAAAGGGCCGGGGTAGTCTTTAATGGTATCCCCAAAGACTTCACCAAATTCAGCATAACGTTCATGGTTGCGGTTTGCATTGATGGTGACATGTGATGTTTGTGGGCGCAGCGTATCGATAACATGTTGAATTAATGGCTTATCAGCCAATTTAATTAAACCTTTATCATTGCCTCCCATGCGACTGGCTTGTCCACCAGCCAAAATAACCCACTGAGTTTGCTCAGGCGTAGGCATAGTTATCCTTATCTTTTTTAACAAGCTGCAAATCTGCACGCTCAATTAATTTTGTATCATTGATTGTCCACTGGCGACGACATAAGTCGGTTAGCTCATTATGTTGGTGGCTAGTGATGACAAGGCTAGAGCCTCGCTCTAATAAATCTTTTGCCAATACAACTTGTCGGCTGATGGATTCTTTATCCATACTTGCACTGGATTCGTCCATCAATAATACACTTGGTTTTAATACCCATGCACGTGCCATTGCTACACGTTGTCGTTCGCCGCCCGATAATACCGAGACATGTTCATCGGCAAGGGTTTCTAAGCCAACCATTCTTAAGGCATTAATGGCTTCATTACGGCGTTGTTGGCGATCTCTAACAATATATTTTAAGCCATAACAAACATTATCAAACACTGTTCCATCAAACATATAAGGGGTTTGATGCATGTAGATAATGCCATTTTGATAACAGCCTCCAAACAAACGACTTAACCAATGGTGTTGAGTATTAATTTTTCCAGTGGTCGGCTTTTGTAATCCCGCGAGTACTTTTAATAGCGTTGTTTTTCCAACACCGTTATCACCAGTAAGATAAATCGCATCTTGCGGCTCTAACTTTAACTGAGGAATATGGAAAAGTAGACGATGTTTAAAGCGAACAGAAAGATCTGTTGCCTCAATTGAAATATGCATCATATCAATACCCTCAGCTTAGTTCGTACGCAAGTGGGCTTTGCCACGAGAGAACGATAAAATAAAGTTTAGTCCGAGAGCGAGAAGTAATAAGACCATTCCCAAGGCGACACCTTGTGCAAACGCACCTTTAGAGCTTTCCAATGCAATGGCTGTCGGAATATTTCTGGTTGAATTTAAGATGTTGCCACCCACCATCATTGAGCAACCCACCTCAGTGATGATGCGACTAAAAGACGCAACAATGGCAGCTAATAGTGGAAAACGACTTTCCCACATAAGGCTCATTAGCGCGCGAGGGTAGCTTGCACCTAATGAAATAGCGGTTTCCCATGCGCGACGGTCACTATTTTGGAAGGCGGCATGCATCATAGATATCAAGATTGGAAAACAAATTAATATTTGCCCAAGAATCATCGCTCGCTGTGTAAACAGCATTTGCCAGTCACCTAAAGGCCCTGAACGCGATAGCAACATATACAACAATAAGCCAATAACAACAGTAGGAACGGATTGCAGTGTATTAACAAAAGAAAGGATTAGCCATCGACCTGGAAATTTGCCATAAGCAAGGGCGAAAGCAACCAATAAAGAGGGAATTAATACAATAGCAATGGCTAACAGAGAAACTGAAAAAGAAACACCAACAATGCCCCATAGCGAACTATCTCCACTGAACAAAAGTTGGATTGCTTGTTGCGTTGTTTGCCAAATATTCATTGTTATTTTATTTCTAATATTTAATTGGTTACGCCGAACATGGCCTTATTTCATTATAACAGAAGTGTTAATTAGATAAGAGGAAGTGTTCGGCGCAAAATGCTATAAAATCAAATAAAGCTAATTATTTATTGTGTGATTGCATCTGCAACAAATAGTTGTTCGCCATGACGCTGGTAACTATTGATCATGGTTTGTGCTTTAGCGTTAACTAACCAATCGCTGAATGTTTTTGCACCTTGGTAGTTAATGTCAGGGTAACGGCTAGGGTTCACTAAGATCACTTGGTATGGGTTAAATAGACGTTTGTCACCCTGAACCATGATTTCTAGGTGCAGTTTATTTTGGTAAGCAAGCCATGTACCACGGTCAGTTAAAGTATACGCTTGTAATTCAGACGCCATGTTTAATGTAGGCCCCATACCTTGACCAACCGCTTTGTAACCACCGAAGTTTGGTTCCATTTTTGTCTGTGCCCAAAGGTTAAGTTCTTTTTTATTGGTACCAGAATCATCACCACGAGAAACAAACACAGCCTCTGTTTCGGCAATGTTAACCAGCGCATTAGCAACGTCTTTATCACCTTTGATCTTTGCAGGATCTGCCTTTGGACCAACAAGTACGAAGTCGTTGTGCATTAGCTTGCGAGGAAGGATACCGAAACCACCATCAACAAATTTGGCCTCTGCTTTAGGGGCGTGAGTCATGACTAAATCAACATCACCATTTTCGCCCATGCGCAATGCTTTGCCTGTACCTGCAGCTAGAACTTCAACAGTGTAGCCCGTGTCTTTTTTAAACGCTGGTAAAAGGTAGTCAAGAAGCCCTGAGTGGTAAGTACTGGTTGTCGTTGCTAAACGAATTGTTTTGTTTTCCTTGTTATCGGTTGCAGCATGGCTAAGGCTTGCTGCGGCTAAGCTTAAAACAACTAAACTCGTTTTAAAAAAATTCATAAGGTTCCTTGATTTACAGATTCAACGTCAAATAAAAAGAGACAATTTGAGACCTTTCGTCCCAATAAATAGCTTATGCGCCTATAAGCAAATAAAATGCCAGAAGCGATAGGATTTAAAATATGTGAATATTTATTTCATAATACTTTGATTATAAACTGCTATTTTTTGTTTTTTGCGCTGCGTCATTATTCTGCTTCAAATCTATTTTGACTTTTATCTTCATGGTGAGACAAAATGTCGCATCTTTTTTATGGGTAATAATGTCCCTTTATGTCTGATCTTGAATTAAATACACCTTGGACTGCTGTTTCTGTATTGGTTGTCGATGATGAGCCGGGAATGCGTGCCATCTTAAAAAAAGCATTAAGTAAAAAGTTTGCTCAGGTTGATACTGCAGGCAGTATTGAAGAAGCGGAAGAAATAAGAAAACGCTGCCACTTTGATTTATTAATAGTAGATATAAATCTACCAGGGCGTTCAGGCATTGAATGGCATGAAGCGTTTGATCCAAATACACGCCGTAGCGATGTTATCTTTATGACAGGCTATGCAGATTTAGACATGGCGATTCAAGCACTACGCGCGGGGGCGTCAGATTTCATCTTAAAGCCGTTCAATTTAGAACAAATGATGCAGTCAGTAAGCCGTTGTATTGAACGTCGATTAGTCGAACGTCAAAACTTTGCACTCCAACGCGATGTAGAGCGCAGTTATCCCGTTGATATTATCGGGGATGCAGCAAGCACGCAAAAAATGAAAAAACTGATCACTCAATTAGCACCATCAATTGCCGCGGTATTGGTTGAAGGGGAATCTGGAACCGGTAAAGAGCTGGTGGCGCGTGCCCTTCATCAGTTAAGTAAACGTACCGGACCATTTGTACCTCTTAACTGTGGTGCGATTGCACCTGATTTATTGGAAAGTGAACTGTTTGGTCATGTTTCTGGTGCATTCACAGGCGCTAAAAAAGGGCGTGATGGTCTATTTCGGGTAGCAAATAACGGCACACTGTTTTTAGATGAAATTGGTGAAATGCCGTTATCCATGCAATCTTCGTTATTACGCGCGCTTGAGCAAAAAGCAATACGACCTGTAGGTGCTGAGCGAGAAGTGAATGTTGATGTGCGTATTGTGGCAGCAACGAATAGGAATTTGAAAAAAGAAGTAGAAGAAGGGCGCTTTCGTCAAGATTTGTACTATCGCTTAAATGTGCTCACCATTGAATTACCCGCATTACGTGAACGTATAGAAGATATTCCAGCGTTAGCTCACCACTTTACACAGCAGCTTTCGAAAGATTTAGGAATGAAGCCAATTAATTGGGCACATGAAGATATTCTAGCAATGCAAGCTTATCAATGGCCGGGTAATATTCGTGAATTACGTAATATGATGGAACGTTGTATTTTATTGGGTAAATCACCTTCTGAATATTGGCAGGAATTAAATGGGGATGTACCTGTAATACCATCGCCCGAGAAAACGTCGATCGTATTGAGGAGTGATGAGAAGCGACCATGTCAGTGTCACGATGGTGAACAAGAGCAATATTGTTACCCAGTAGATTGGACGTTAAAAGATGTCGAAAAAGCACATATTATGCAGGTAGTAGATTCAAACGAGGGTAATAAGTCTGCGGCAGCTCGTCAGCTTGGTGTAGCGCGTAAAACGTTAGAGCGTAAATATAAAGAATGGGCTGAAGAGTCGGCATCATGCGAATAACCAAAGCATTAATGCATCCTAAAGCTTTTATATTGTTATGGCTAAGGCGGTTTCGAACCATGGTTCGTTATCGTCTATTAGTCCTAACGTCTGTACCTATTATCATCACATTAATTGCGTTAATTGCCTTAACTTTTTATTGGACAGTCACTTACACTTGGCAAAATGCGTTAATGAACGTAAGAGCGGATTTAGCTGTTGCTCATCATAGTATGGAATTATTACAAAAAGAGCAGCGTATGAAATTGCAGTCAATGGCTGACTCTTACGATTTCCAATATCGTTTACGTTTTGATGAATCCTCTTTAAGTCACTGGGTACGCACTGAAAACCAGCAATATAATCTGGATTTTATCGTGCTTCATCCTGCATCAGCATTAGGCGAGTTCTCTAAGCAAGAGCGCCGTTTTTTACTCGAAGGAAAAGTGCAAACATTTTTTCAGGTACTAGATCGTAGAGCACTAGCAGCATTGAATAGTGATTTACCTGCTCGTGCGCAAGTGCCACTGCTCAAAGAACATAAGATAGAGCAGAAGGGGTTAGTGAGTCGAAGTTTGATCCCTATTTTTAATGATAAAGGGCATCTTCAATGGATTCTTGATGGCGGTATATTACTCAATAATAGTACGGAACTGGTTGATCGAATTCGTGATTTAGTTTTTGCGTCTGATACGTTACCGACGGGCAGTATTGGCACTGTTACTATTTTTATGAATGATGTTCGTATTAGTACGAATGTACCATTAGATAGTAAAAATCTGGTTGGGCGAGCGGTTGGTACTCGGGTATCAGATGAAGTGAGCCGTGAAGTAATTACGTTTGGAAAAACCTGGGTTGATAGAGCTTATGTCTATGACAGTTGGTATGTTTCTGCTTATGAACCGTTACGCGATATAAACGGTAAAGTGATTGGTATGCTTTATGCGGGCTATTTACAATGGCCACTGATCAGAACCTTTTTAACGAATATTATTGAGCTTGGCATTGGTATTATTTTGGTGCTGATTATCTCTGGTTTTGTCGTTTATCGGGGCTCTCGTGATCTGTTTTTACCGATTGAAAAAATTTATCAGGTAGCCAAATTAGTACAGATGGGATTTGAGCGTCGAGTAGGTAAATTAGATGTTTACCCTGATCACGAACTGCAAATTTTGGGGAATCAGTTTGATACCATGCTGGATCAGCTTGAACAGCGTAATCAAGTGATAAAGCAGGCTGCAGTGGAATTAGAAGAAAAGGTCGAGCAACGTACGCATAGTTTACATCATAAAACTGAAGAACTAGAGCAACATATTAAATTGCTGAATCAAGCAAGATCTAAGCTGGTGGTGAGTGAAAAATTAGCCGCCTTGGGTGAACTGACTGCTGGTATCGCCCATGAAATTAATAATCCATTAGGGGTTATCTTGGGTAATGTGGAATTGATCCAATTTGAGTTAGGGGATAATACGCTTCAAGTTCAAGAAGAGTTAGATGCAATCCATGCACAAATTGACCGTATACGTAATATTACTCGAAGTTTGTTGCAATACAGTCGTCAAGGTGGCGTACAAAATGAAGTGACATGGCATCACCTGAACCAGATTGTTGAAGAGAGTTTAACCTTAGTACGTTCAGGCACAAAAAAACTATCCGTTACTTTTGTTGTTGAACTAAATGCGAAATGCAGCGTGGAAGTTAATCGCCACCAATTATTGCAAGTGCTAGTGAACCTTCAAATGAATGGTATTCATGCCATGGACGATAAGGGGCGATTAATCATTAGAACTGAAGATTGGATTGATGAGCAGGGGAAGTCTATTGGTGCAATTGTTCGTATAACTGATCATGGCTGTGGTATTGCGAAAGAAAATTTAGAGCGAATATTTGATCCATTCTTTACTACTCGTCGTTCAGGTACTGGGCTTGGTCTCTCTGTTAGCCAAAGTTTAATTGAAGATATTGGTGGAGAGATAACGGTTGAATCTGAGGTGGGTAAAGGGACAACGTTCTCTGTCTATTTAAGACAAAAAGCGTCAACAAATAATGATCTAGATTTATTGATGATGTCTTAGTTTCATTACAACAAAAGCCCCTTGGTATTTTTTCATTTAAGTGAGAGAAAATACCAAGGGGCTTTTTGTTATATGTCTATTTAGAAATTACATAAACGATAAGCCAATAACTAGAATGGCTAGAGAGGTAAGAGAGATACGAGTTATTAAACTAAGATGGGTGGGATTAATCATTTCTTGATGCTGCATAGACACTCCTTTTATTTACTCTAACTTAAGCATAGTTGAAGAGTGTTGTAGGCGTGCGTTTTTTGTTAAAAAATAAAAGGCTAGGTAATTGGTAAGGAAAATTCTTATTACGGGCTAAGCAGCATCACCACAAACATCGAAGGTTTTTAATGCTATGTTCATGATAGTTTTAAAAGCAAAAAGCCAGCAATATATGCTGGCTTTTACTTATATCAATTAACAGTAATGATTATTTCGTTAATTCTTTTAGTTTCTGTTGTTGGTAGTATTTTGCATCAGCACTAATTGGTTTGCTTTTACCCGTTTGTAGCCATTGCTTAATACGGCCTGCATCACCAATAGGTGTTAATTTGCCTTGAGAATCTAACATAACCATTAGGATTTTCTTACCATCAATTGTTGTTACCATACCTAAGCAACGACCAGCTTCATCTAGGTAACCTGTTTTGGTTAAGTTAACCGTCCACTTCTTACCACGCGCTAAGGCGTTTGTATTCGTGTAGCCAAGTTTGTAATTAGGTTTACCAAAGTAAGCGGTATGCACAGGTGTTGTACTGTACTTACGAATTTCAGGGTATTTGTAAGCAGCGCGTACCATCTTAGCGACATCTGATGCTGTCGAGTGGTTATGAGGGTCAAGGCCTGAGCTATCAACAAAATGCGTATTGGTCATCCCCAAAGATTTAGCTTTTCGGTTCATCGCTTTAATGAATGCCTTGTAGCCGCCAGGGTAGTTTCCTGCAAGTGTTGCTGCTGCTAGGTTTTCAGATGACATTAAAGCAATATGAATTGTCTCACCACGGCTTAGGGTAGAGCCCATACGAATACGTGTATATGTATTGTACATGTGCTCTTTATCAGTAGGAGTAAACGTAAGTTTTTCGTTAAGTGGGAGTTTTGCATCCAGTGTTACCATCGCTGTCATTAACTTAGTTAATGAAGCAATTGGCATTTTTACATTTGAATTTTTTTTGTACAGTGTCTTTCCTGTACTGAGGTCTATCACATAATTACTGACTGATGCCGTTTGTAACTTATTAGGATCCAGCTTACTGGTGTTGATGCTAGCCACGGAAGAGAAGCTTATACTAGCAAGAGTAAAAAACAGAATAAAAGCGTTACGCACAACGGCTCCTTGAAAATGCAAAGGGAAATAATAACAGTATTGTTAATGTCGCTATTGTCGACTTAACCTGTACTGTTAGGCAAGTCATGTTTATGTAAATAGGCCATTTATTCGCACCAAAAATTATCAATGAGTGAATATTTGTAATGAAACATTATTCAATAAAATAAAAAGTGACTGAGTAATACAGGGGATCGTTGTAAACAAGGCAATGGCTATCAGTTTTGAGTGAGCAAATCTTAATTTATGATTGCATACTATTGTTGCTGCTCATTGATTTTTATCATTTTAATGGTTTAATTCCGAGGGCGTATTTCGTGGGTTATGGTGTTTTGATTGCATTTTTGTGACTATTTAAAAAGTAGATACGAATTAAACATAGGATAATTATGATTAAGTCATTAAGTAGATTGTCTGAAGTGTAAGTTTGAACAATCGTGTGAAGGACTTAAAGAAACACAGATATTTCTAGACTAGATAAAGAGTCGATATAATGTGATCTATTACGAATATAAATATCTATTGACATAAAATTAACAAACGAAAGGTGAGAAATAGTGGTCAATTAGTTAGGGTCTTTCAATTAAATTCTATTCATTGGACTTACTATGCTTGCTCGTTGTTTACTTATCGCTTCTGTATCACTGATGTCGTTATCATCTAACGCATCAATTGACGATTCAGATTTAAATGATATTAAAAACAGTATTGAAAAGTCACAAGATACAATGCATTACGTTCGGACGGTATCGGGCTCGATCCCTGTACCTATGCCTAAACATAATGAAGATAAACCAGCTTATAGTTACTATGAAATCGTCTCTTATGACATTTATAGTAGTCAAGGTGGAAAGCGTATGATCCAAGCGGTAATTACAAACCATTCCGGCGGCGGTATTGCACTTAAACCTAAGCAGGTCAAAGCGTATTTCAGCAATAATACCTATGTTGAACCGACACGAATTGAGCAAAAGGGAAAATTTGCACAAGGTGAAACAAAGTCAGTGACCTTGTATTTTGGTGAAACAGACGCTTCTATTATTGGTTTGCTTACTCGTTCTTATTAATTCTTTTTAACTAATAGTGATGCGGTTTTAAACTGAATGGAAAAAGCCCTGATAATCATCATGCATTATCAGGGCTTTTTATTATCCAGCGACTTTCAGGGGATATTGTTAGCTATTAGCTGACTTAGTTAGCACTCCATACCTGCTTACCTGTACGAGCGAAGTTATAACCACCGAGTGCTTTACCGTGAGCTTGAACATCTTCCTCTGAAATCGCTTGCAGCAATTGTTGCTGTAGTGTTCTAAAGTAAATGTTCTTTGGGATCACCAATTCAAACGCTTCGGTACATAGTGGAATAAAGCCTAAGCCAAATTCACCCGCCGTACTTTGGCTAGCGCAGCCCACATCAGCCTTACCACGAGCAACAGACGAGGCAAGTTCACGTTCACTGTTACACACATCTGATTGATTAAGCATAGAAAGATTATAAGCGTGACCGTGTAACCATTCATCTAACGCACGCATGCTACCTGCACCTTCTTGACGTAGTGCCCAGCGCCAGCGAGAAGACAGCAATTCAGGCAGTTGGATAGATTTTGAATTTACCGCTTCTGCTAACTCTTTACTGACCACTAAGCCTTGTTCACGTTCAAAGGCATGGACTAATACCCAGTTTTTATGCCCTTGGTATTGTTGTAATAGCGCAGGGTGACGCAGGCTAGCTTCCTCGGCATTTCCCCAGTGAATGGCGCACATATCAACGTGGCCTTTACTTAACATGGCTAAGCCTTGTCTTGTGCCCGTTGAGGTATAACCAACTAATGCGGTACTGCCTAATTGATTTGCCATCTTACCTACCACCATTTGTAATAGTGGATCGTCTGAGCCTGCAATTAATAATCGATCGGTTAACACACCGTTATGGCAAGACTCTAATAGCCATTTATCCAACATTGCTTTAGGAAATAACCATTTCCCTGTCACTTTTGTTGCTGGAAGTAAGCCATCGTTAGCAAGGGCATAGACTTTCTTCTCATTAAGATCTAAATATTCTGCGACAAGTTTCGCGTTCATGAATTCAGGAAAGTCAGCCATTAATTTTGCTCTTTATTAGAAGAAGGTTGCTCTGTTTTCTTCGATTGCTGAGAGGTATCAGCATCTTTCACATCAAGAATAAGATTCTGACCGCCATTATAAACTTGGAAGCGATGACCTTTAGCGCGGGCTATCATAGTAATACCGAGCTTCTGCGCTAACTCATAGCCCATTTGTGTTGCACCAGAGCGGGATAGAAGTACGGGAATACCCATCTGTGCGACTTTAATTACCATCTCTGAGGTTAAGCGGCCTGTGGTGTAGAAAATCTTATCTTCGCCCGTTTCGCCTTGTAGCCACATTTCACCGGCTAGGGTATCAACAGCGTTATGGCGACCTACATCTTCGACAAACGATAAGATTTCTGTATTACGGCAAACGGCACAACCATGAACGGCACCTGCAGCCTTGTACGTTTCATTGTGGTGAGTTAGCGCTTCAAGCAGCCCATACAACATAGATTGTTTTATTTGTACTTGAGGCAGTGTTACGTTTTCAAGCTTTTTCATGACGTTACCAAACATAGTGCCTTGACCACAGCCAGAGGTAACGGTCTTTTTTTCTAATTTTTTTTCTAAGCCATGGGTATTTTCACGGGTGATCACCGCCGCTGAATTGGTATCCCAATCAATAATCACAGATTCAATGGCATCAATATCTTCGATAAAGCCTTGGTTCTTTAGATAACCGAGCACAAGTGCAGAAGGTCGTTCACCTAGGGTCATCAGGGTAACGATCTCAATCCAATTCAAATAAACCGTTAGGGGATGCTCACACGCAATTTCTTTGGTTTGAAGATCACCGTACTCATCCATGATTTCCACAGACATTGTCTGCTTAACGGCGGATTTAGTTTTTATAATTTTAGGGAGTTGGCTCATTAGGATATCCAGTGGTTACAAGAAACGTATCGAGATTTCAAATAAGTCCGTCAAAATACACACAATGATACTAAGCTCAATAAGTAGCATTAAATGGCATGTATTAAGGCAAATAAGTTTATCTCTAACGCATTAAAGCAAATATTGTTCCATAAATTCCATTTACGGATTGAAAGAGGCTACTGGCTGCCATTATTGGCGATATTTTGATTTATAATTCGCACTTGGTCTAAATTTTGCTTATTACGGACGAATATTCTCAACATACCGCGATAAGCGAGTGTGTAAAAAGCAAGATGTAAGGAGTCATTGTGCCAGAACAAGTAAAGCTAGAAATAAAGAAAGATGAAAGTATTTGGCCTATTTATTTTCGACTTCAAGCAGAAGAGAAACAAGTTGGGCGTTGGACGACATACGCATGGACGATTGAAGATCTTTGTTTGAATGGTGAACAAGACTCAAACGTAGCACTTGTAGAAATCGGTGCTGGTAATTACATGCTGCCGTTAGAATTATTTCGTGATGAACGTATGGAATATCGCTTTAACTTAAACGCACAAGATCCGCATTTATTTTTTGTTTGTGCCGAAGAAGATGAACAACTTAAACCTGTATTAATGACGGCAGCTCAAGGGGTTGCAGCGCGTTATATGGATGGAGATTATGTTGTTCTTCACATTCAAATCCCATTGCCTATTCAAGTCTGGATGGAAGCGTATCTTGGACGACACGGTGAATTAGAAGAGTGTAAACGTCGAGGCGGTGGCAAAGGTAAAAAGCAAAAAGGGCGTTCAAGTGGCAACTAATTTTTTTCAACGTTGGTCTCAAAGAAAATTAACCAAAACAGAAGATGAATCTGTTGATGAGACATTAACTCTCGAAAGTGCTGAAACGGCCCCTGAACAAGATGTAGTTGTTACCGAAAATACGGCTTCAAATGCAGATGTTATTGAACCTGTTGAAACGGACAAAGCATTAGATAATCAATTAGATAAAACTGATTTAGTCGCTGATGACACCCCTGATATTGCACTGACGCATGATGATGTATCAACCGTGACTTACGATTCTGGCGTTGCATCATTTATGAAAGAGTCGGTTGAGAAATCAGTTAAGAAAGCAGCATTACGTAAGTTATTTCATTCAGAAGAATTTAATTATATCAGTGACATGGATGATTGCACTGAAGACTTTAGCAACATCCCAACGTTAGATCCTGCCATCGCTTCTCAAATGCGTGGTTGGGTAAATCAAGCGGTAGAGAAAGTAACTGATATGGTTGAAGATTTAAGCAGTGAAACGATGTACAACTCTGAGTTAGACAATAAGGCTGAACAGTCTGAATTAGCGCTAACAGCAACAGAGCAAACATCCTTAACTTCTCAAGATACTCTCCAGTCAACAATATCTTCATCTACGGATAATGGTGCTGAGGATGAAACTAACCCTACAACGGTTTCTCCAGAGAAAAATTCAGCACAAGAGATTTAAGTTTATAGAGTGAGACAAAAAGGGAACTAAAACCTTATTAAATGTTGGGACATTTTGGCGCGATGGGTCTTTTGCGCTAGGACAAAATGTCTCAATGCTGGTGGGTGTAATTATCCACCTCCGACTTTAGTTCCTTTTAAGTCATTTTATTCCGTGAAAAGTTGGATCGGTTATTGCTCTATATAGAGTGGAAGAAGCCAAAAACGAAAGTCAGATTTTATTGTAGAAAAACTTTAAGACATAACTTCGTTACTTCTTCAATCGGCACTGACTAGCGGTGACGGGCAAACAGGAATAAGAATGTTAAAAAGTACACTAGAAGCATTTTCTGATACAAACGGTAAAGCGCGTGCTGCTGCCATTAATGGCACAGTAGAGCTAACAAATTTAATTCCACCTACGGTTACCTATGAGAGCCGTGGGGATTTGTTGATCGTGGGTACTCAGGAAAACATCATTGCACTTGCTGAACAGTTTTCAGAACTTAATAGCGTCACCTTGCTGTCAACGGATGCAACAGGCGAAAAATCAGGACTGTCTAATCTTTACTTTAGCCATGACGTATCAGCACAAGGTTATCTTGGCGCGTTTGAAGTAACTTGTCAGGTTGCAGGTCAATTGACCAAAGCGAATTTAGCAAAAGTGGCTATCGGTCGTGATTGCTTTGATTTGATCTTAGATATGACAGAAAACGGCATTATGTCGTTAGAAATTCCTGCGCCGGGTTATTACGCGGTAGGTAGTCGTAAAGATAAACTGGCTCAGCTGGTGGAAGAACTACCGGCTATGATGGGGACTTTTGATAAACCTAAATACTTTCGCCTAAATCCTGATCTTTGTGCGCATTCATCGCGTGGTGTTTCAGGTTGTGATCGTTGTTTAGATGCATGTCCTGCTGGTGCGCTAAGCAGTGATGGGGTAGAAATTGCGATTGATCCTTACCTTTGTCAGGGTGTTGGCACGTGTGCTACAGCTTGTCCAACAGAGGCGATCACATACGCATTACCTGATCCTCAAAATACACAAAACTTTGTTCATCGTGTTCTTACTCGTTATAAGCAAGAGGGCGGTGAGAAACCAACATTACTTTTGTACGGCAATCGTGATGAGAAAGCGGTGACTGCTGCATTAGCAACGTTTCCAAGTTCAGTTATTGCGATTGCATTAGAAGAGCTTGCAACTGTTGGTGTTGATACATGGTTTAGTGCATTGGTTTATGGTGCGCATCAAGTTCTTCTTGCGACTAACACAAAATATATTCCTGCCACGATTGATCGTGTTTTATCGAATGAGCTTGCAATGGCTCAACGTTTCTTAACCGAAATGGGTTATGACGCTGATCGTATTTGTCTGTTTGATTTTAGTGATGTTGAAAACTTTGTTTCTTATGACGATGCACTAGTTTCTCCTGTTACAGAGGCTTTAACTGGCTCTAAACGTGAAAAACTATTTACTTCACTTGAAATGCTTTACACCGAAGCGAGTACAAAACCAGAACAATCTTCCGTTGTAGAAAAAGCGCCTTATGGTTCTGTTTCATGTGACACAACGGATTGTACGTTATGTATGAGTTGTGTGGCAGTTTGTCCAACTCGCGCTTTACATGCCATTGGTGATCGTCCAGGACTTCTATTTATTGAAGAGGACTGTGTTCAATGTGGTATGTGTGAAAAAGCATGTCCTGAAAAAGTCATTTCATTAGAACCTCGTTTTAATTGGGATTGGCATGCTCGTAAAGAAGCGCGTCTTGTTCATGAAGAGCCTGCGGCTTGTTGTATCAGTTGTGGAAATGCATTTGCGCCAGCATCTATGGTGAAAATGTTAACTGAAAAACTTCAAGGACATTCTCACTTCCAAGGTGATGCTATTCGTCGTTTATCCATGTGTGAAGATTGTCGTGTTCGCGATATTTTCGAACAAATGGAAAAAGATCCAGAAAGTCAGGCTCGAGTTTAAGGAACGAAGATGGAAACAATTGCTATGAGCCCAGCTCAAACGTCATTGAATGAAGACGCAGTACTTCGTATTGAAATTTATAACATGCTTGCACATTTATTTCGTCAAGCGCCTGATCAAAATGTATTGAATTTTTTGGCTGATATAGATGTTGATACGGCTAATAAACCTCAACAATCTACGATGTCTGCTGCTTGGCCTTTACTGAAACTTGCAGCACAAAAGAGCATGCCACTTGCAGTTGAAGAAGAATATCAAGATGTCTTTATTGGTATTGGTCGCGGTGAAGTTGTGCCTTTTGGATCATGGTATTTAACAGGTTCATTAATGGAAATGCCTCTGGCTTATCTTCGACGAGATCTTAAGCAATTAGGATTTGAACGTGATGAGTCAGTGAAAGAACCGGAAGATCATATTGCGGCTTTGCTTGAAGTGATGGCAATGCTAGTTGAAGGCGGTGATGAGCACCTTCAAAAAACGTTCTTTAATCGTCACTTAGCTGAGTGGTGTGAAAAGTTCTGTACCGATGTTAAAGCTGCTAACAGTGCTGTTTTTTATACCGCTGTTGGAGAGCTCGCTTTGCAGTTCTTAACTGTAGAGAAAACACGCTTTTTAGAATCAAAATAATCCCTATACGTTGCTTGCAACGGTTTGATTCAAAGCAATAAAACTAAGGCAAAAACCCATCGTAACTTATTTTAGTGACGATAAAGGAGCAAACTTTATGAGTGAGCAAAAAACCAATGAAAGCCGTCGTCAATTGTTGAAAAACATTGGCTTAACAGTGGCTGCTGGTGCTGTTGCTGCTGGAACGACAACAGCAGTTCAAGCTGTTGAAAAGTCAGAAGAGAAAAAAACAAAAACAACTAAAGGTTATCACGAGACCCAACACATTCGTGATTACTACAACACTTTGTAAGGCGGAGCTCTAAATGAAACTTACTAAACGTTCCGATAAAGTGAGCAAAGCAGAAAACCAACTGGGTATTTCTCGTCGTTCTTTTATTCGTAATACATCTCTAGCTGCGGCTGGTGGCGTTGCAGGTGCAAGCATGTTTGCACCTGGTATGATGAAAAAAGCAGAAGCTGCATCAGAAGATGTGTACGACGCGCCTAAAGTGGTTAAACGTACTATTTGCTCACACTGTTCAGTGGGTTGTGGTATTTACGCAGAGACGCAAGATGGTGTCTGGACTCACCAGGAACCCGCTTTTGATCACCCTTTTAATGCTGGTGGACACTGTGCGAAAGGCGCAGCACTTCGTGAACATGGTCACGGTGCACGTCGCGTAAAATACCCAATGAAACTTGTTAATGGCAAGTGGAAGAAACTGAGCTGGGAACAGGCGTTAGATGAAGTTAGCCAACAAGTGCTTAAGATCCGTGAAGAATCAGGCCCAGATTCTGTTTACTTCCTAGGTTCTGCAAAACATAACAACGAACAAGCTTACATGTTCCGCAAAATGGTTTCTATGTGGGGCTCGAACAACGTTGACCACCAAGCGCGTATTTGTCACTCAACAACAGTGGCAGGTGTAGCGAACACTTGGGGTTACGGTGCAATGACTAACTCGTTAAACGACATGCATAACTGTAAGTCGATGTTATTCATTGGTTCAAACCCAGCTGAAGCTCACCCAGTAGCAATGCAGCACATCCTTATCGCGAAAGAAACGAACAGCTGTAAGATTGTGGTTGTCGATCCACGCCGTACACGTACTGCGGCAAAAGCAGATCACTACGTTTCACTTCGTCCAGGTACTGACGTTGCTTTTGTATGGGGGGTGCTATACCACATCTTCAACAATGGCTGGGAAGATAAAGAATTCATCCGTCAACGTGTATACGGTATGGACGAAGTTCGCGCAGAAGTGGCGAAATGGAATCCAAAAGAAGTTGAGCGTGTATCTGGCGTGCCAGAAGATCAAGTTTATCAAACAGCGAAAATGCTGTCTGAAAACCGTCCTGGTTGTGTTGTTTGGTGTATGGGTGGTACTCAGCATACAACAGGTAACAACAACACACGTGCTTACTGTATCCTTGAACTTGCACTTGGCAATATGGGTAAATCAGGCGGCGGTGCAAACATCTTCCGTGGTCACGATAACGTACAGGGCGCAACAGACTTTGGCGTGCTTTCTGACAACCTGCCTGGTTACTACGGCCTATCTGAAGGAGCTTGGAAACACTGGGCACAAGTGTGGGATGTAGACTACTCATGGCTACAAGGTCGTTTCGACCAAAACACTTACAACGGCAAAAAACCAATGAACAGTGCGGGTATTCCTGTCTCTCGTTGGATCGACGGTGTGTTAGAAAACAAAGATAAGATTGAACAGCGCGATAACATCCGCGCCATGTTCTACTGGGGCCATGCTGTAAACTCACAGACTCGTGGTCCTGAAATGAAAACTGCGATGGAAAAACTGGATATGATGGTCATCGTTGACCCATACCCAGGTGTTGCCGCTGTAATGAATGGTCGTACAGACAATGTATACCTATTCCCAGCGACTACGCAGTTTGAAACATACGGCTCAGTAACAGCAACTAACCGTTCTATTCAATGGCGTGATCAAGTTATCGAACCGCTATTTGAATCGAAACCTGATCACGAAATCATGTACTTGCTTTCTAAGCGTCTTGGTTTTGCAGATCAATTATTTAAAAACATTAAAGTTGAAAATAACCGCCCACACATTGAAGACATTACACGTGAATTCAACAAAGGTATGTGGACGATTGGTTACACAGGTCAAAGCCCTGAGCGTCTAAAAGAGCACCAACAAAACTGGCATACATTCAACCGTACTTCTCTTGAAGCGATTGGTGGCCCAGTGAACGGTGAAACTTACGGTCTACCTTGGCCTTGTTGGGGTACGCCTGAGATGAAACACCCAGGTACACACATTCTTTATGATACATCTAAGACGGTGGCACAGGGTGGCGGTAACTTCCGTGCACGTTTTGGTGTTGAGCACAATGGTGTAAGCCTATTGGCTGACGATAGCTACTCATTAGGTTGTGAGCTAGAAGATGGTTACCCAGAGTTTACCGCTAAGATGTTAAAGCAACTTGGTTGGTGGGACGATCTAACAGCAGAAGAGAAAGTGGCTGCTGAAGGCAAAAACTGGAAAACTGATCTTTCTGGTGGTATTCAGCGTGTAGCGATTAAACACGGTTGTATTCCATACGGTAACGCCAAAGCACGTACTGTGGTTTGGACATTCCCAGATGCAGTGCCTATTCACCGTGAGCCACTGTACACACCTCGTCGTGATCTTCTTCCTGAGTACCAAACTTGGGATGATAAAGCACACTTGTTCCGTTTACCAACACTGTACAAGTCAATTCAAGACAAAGATGTATCAAAAGAATACCCAATTATTCTCACATCTGGTCGTTTGGTTGAGTACGAAGGTGGTGGTGAAGAAACGCGTTCAAACCCATGGCTTGCAGAGCTACAAAAAGAAATGTTCGTTGAGCTTAACCTTAAAGATGCAAACGATCGTGGCATTAAAGATGGCGAGATGGTTTGGGTTGAAGGTGCAGAAAAAGGCCGCATTAAAGTGAAAGCGATGGTAACCCCACGTGTTCGTGAAGGCTTAGCATTCTTACCATTCCACTTCGGTGGCGAATTCGAAGGTGAAAGCCTACGTAGTCATTATCCAGAAGGATGTGCGCCTTATGTTTCTGGCGAAGCTGCTAACACAGCAACGACATACGGTTACGATCCAGTAACTCAGATGCAAGAAACAAAAGTCACCCTTTGTAATATCTCTAAAGCGTAAGGAGTCATCAAATGGCACGTATGAAATTTCTTTGTGACTCTAAGCGTTGTATTGAATGCAATGGTTGTGTGACAGCTTGTAAAAATGCTAACTCAGAAGCCGTAGGCTGGGGTATTCAACGTCGTCGCGTTGTGACACTAAACGATGGTCTACCAGGTGAAACCTCTATTTCTGTTGCTTGTATGCACTGTAGTGATGCGCCTTGTATGGCGGTTTGTCCGGCAGATTGTTTTAGTCAAACAGAAGATGGCATCGTTCAGCACGATAAAGATCTTTGTATTGGTTGTGGTTACTGTCTATTTGCTTGTCCATTTGGAGCGCCTCAGTTCCCTAAACAGGAAGCGTTCGCAGAGCGTGGCAAAATGGATAAATGTACTTATTGTTCTGGCGGTCCAAATACTGAACCTGGTTCAGAAAAAGAGCGTGTACTTTACGGCGCAAACCGTATTGCAGAAGGTAAGTTACCAATGTGTGCATCTATGTGTTCGACTAAATCACTACTTGCAGGTGATGCTGAGAAGATTTCTGAAATCTTCAGCAAGCGTGTTGTTGCTCGTGGTGCAAAAGATGCAGGTTGGGCAAGTACTGAAGATCTAGCGTACGACGCAGCAAAAGTTCGTAAAGCGTAATTGTCTTTATTTGGGCTCAACATAAGTGTTGAGCCTAAATATTAGATCTCGGATGTAACAAAATATCTGTTCAAATTGAGCAGGCAGGAGCTTTAATGACTAAGCGAATTCAACGCTGGTTAACGGTATTCGTTACCGCATTAATGGTTGCGTTTTCTGTCCAAGTGATGGCAAACGAAGCCACTACATCAACCAGTAGCGAGCAACTGGGCGAATCTGTGGTAAAAAAAGAAGTCATAGGTTTTGCAGGTGCTGATTATTGGCGAGCGGTCAAGGATGGCGAAAAAGGGTATACCACATCGGGTTGGCCTGAGCATGATGTGTTGATCAGTGTGCCTGGTCAAACATGGTATATCTTAAAAGAAAAGTGGATGTCACCACTTGGCGCGATGGCTATTTTTGGCAGCCTTGTGATGGTAACGCTAGCCTACTTTGTGGTAGGCCCTCTTAAATTAAGTAAGCCTAAAACAGGTCGTAAAATTCAGCGTTGGAGCCGGATGGATCGTGCTTTACACTGGAGTTTGGCATTCACATTTTTAACGTTAGGTTTTAGCGGTTTAACTCTTGTTTACGGTAAACATTTTATTAAACCTATCGTCCCAACAGAAGTGTGGGGCTGGATCATTTATGCCGCGAAACAATACCATAACTATATGGGGCCATTATTTGCAATCATTCTTCTTTTAGTGGTCGTTAAATGGTGGCGTAAGAGTATCTTCAATAAAGTTGATATTGATTGGTTTAAAAAAATGGGTGGTATGGTGGGCAAACATAAAGGCTCACACCCTAAAGCTGGTTTCTCAAATGGTGGTGAAAAAGCACTGTTCTGGCTACTTGCCTTCTTTGGTGTATTCATTGTCGTGAGTGGTTTTGTTTTAGATTTTCCAATTTTCGACCAAACGCGTCGACACATGGAATTATCAAATCTCGTACACATGATTTCAGCACTTATTCTGATCTGTGGCTTTATTTTCCACATCTATATTGGTTTATTCGGTATGGAAGCGGGTCTTGACGGCATGGTAACTGGTGAAGTGGATGAAACGTGGGCGCGTGAACACCACAGCGAATGGTTTGAAGAAGTAAAAGATCTGCCTGAAAACCAACCAGGATACAGTGAATCACAGCAGCATGAAGCGAAGAGTAAACCTTCGTCTAATGCATAATCATAGTTAGTGATTTTTAAAACCGACATTCGTGTCGGTTTTTTTATACCTAAAATTCGAGCTTAATGTTTATTTTGTTACTTATAGCTATTCATTCATCCTGTTAAGTTTTTGTACAATAAAGTAAAATACTACTGCCAATAATATCAATAATAAAACATTAAAAAGGATTAATTGATGAGGAATAAAGCAGGATTTACCCTGATTGAAGTTGTTATTGTTATCGTCATTCTCGGTATCCTTGCTGTTACTGCGGCTCCTAAATTCCTCAATATTTCTTCAGATACGTATCGCGCCAAGCTACATGAGCTTAAAGGATCTATGACTGAAATATCTCGGATTATCTACGGAAAAGCTGTAATACAAGGCGATGAAAATGATATTACCGGCCGTAAAAAGGTAGAGGGGATCGCTATCTGGAATGGTTACCCGAAAGCAATATATGTCGGTATTGGTTTAACGATTGTGGATTTTAATAAAAACTGGGCATTTAACCAAGATAAGACGGGTTCTAATTCACATAATGGTGGTGAGCGTGTTTTTGTTGCGACTTTTCTCAAAAAACTGGATAGAAAAGACAAAGATGATGTTAATAAAATCAAAGCGACCAATTGTTATTTAAGTTACAAAGAAAATAACACTGGGGGCGAACCTATTATTACAATTATTGATTCAGGTTGCTGATCTAACTGTGATACTGAAAAGTTTATTTACACGGTTTTGTAGGGTGAAATCACGCATAATTAAGAACCTAGATTGTTAGGGTTAAATTCTTTGTATTTCAGTGCTATAAAGGCAGTATAAATACTGAAATAAAGGATGTTCATATGCTTTTTCCCTATAAAAATATCGTTGTACTTACGGGTGCAGGTATCTCGGCTGAATCGGGCATCCGAACTTTCCGTGCCGCTGATGGTTTATGGGAAGAACATCGTGTTGAAGATGTTGCAACACCAGAAGGCTATTTACGTGACCCTGAGCTTGTGCAACGCTTTTATAATGCGCGTCGAGCCCAAATCGAGAATGGCTCTGTAGCGCCTAATGCTGCACATATTGCACTTGCTAAACTTGAACAAGAATTAGATGGTAACGTGACTATTGTTACGCAAAACATTGATAATTTGCATGAGAGAGCAGGAAGTAAAAATGTCATTCATATGCATGGAGAGTTATTAAAAGCACGATGCTGTGAATCAGGACAAACAATTGAATGGCATGGTGACTTAACGACCTGTGATCATTGTCATTGTTGTCAAATTCCTGCACCGATGCGTCCTGATATTGTATGGTTCGGTGAGATGCCAATTGGAATGGATAGAATTCATGATGCCATTGTGAAGGCGGATTTATTCATTTCTATTGGTACTTCTGGCAATGTATATCCAGCAGCTGGATTTGTACATGAAGCTGCTTTACAGGGCGCTCATACGATTGAATTAAATCTTGAACCAAGTAACGTAGAAAATGAATTTGAAGAAAAACGTTATGGTAAAGCTTCTGAATTAGTACCTGCTTATGTAGACGAAATATTATCTGCTTAATAAAAAAGCCTCAAGTTTGAGGCTTTTTTATTATAAGAACAAAACGTGAGCATGTTTTTCGATTAATTAAGATATATCGTAAACGTGATAACCTTTTTGTAATAAGCATTGGCGAAGAACGGATGACTTTTTATGTTTTTCATCTTTAGATGCTTCATTAGAGCCTGCTACGTATCCGCCAGCTGCACCAACAACAGCACCTAATGCAGTTACAACTCCTGGATGTTTTATCGTATCGTAATTATCCGAATCGTAAGCGCCTGCACCAAACGCTGTAGCACCTGCTAGAGTGCCAATTACTACATCTCTCTTTTTTGTTGCTGACGTCATTTCAGGTGTTGAAACACTATCAGCAAAATGGTTGCAGTAATCATAATCTTTTTGATATTGAGCAGTATCAACACCATTCATGTCAACGACGAGTTCTTTATCGACTGGTGTCATCGGGGCGCTACAAGCCGAAAGGGTTGAAACGAATAAAACGGGGATTAGCGCTTTAAATTTTGTAGACATTATAACCTTATAACTTACATCTAAAATGGTTGTTATAGCTTATATAGAAATTCTGAATCAAAACTGTATGAGTAAATTGTCATAATTATTGAATGGTTATATGATTTTATTAGGTTATAGATAACCGTCTGACTCAAATAAAAAAACCGAGCATTTAGCTCGGTTTTTTTGCATTTAACGATGAGTGGCTATTATTCACCAGCTTTTAGTTTTTGGAAGTATTCTTCGTAAACTTCAGTCATAGGACCAACGCTGTTCTGCCATTCACCTGCATCCATTACAGATTGTGGTGGGTAGATGCTTGGATCGTTAACGAAATCTGCTGGAAGCAGTTTCTTAGCGGCAGCAACTGGTGTTGGGTAACCAATTTGTAGTGCGATCTTCGCAGCGATGTCTGGACGAAGTAGGAAGTTGATCATCTTGTATGCATTGTCGATGTTCTTCGCATTCTTAGGAATAGAGATGTTATCCATCCAGAAGATTGCGCCTTCTTTTGGCCATACGATGTCGATTGGAGCGCCATCTTTACGTGCCATGTAAGCAGAACCATTCCAAAGCATACCGAGTGATGTTTCACCAGCCATGTATGGGTTAGCAGGGTAGTCTGAGTTAAATACTAATACGTTTGGCATTAGTTTCTTCAACTCTTCATATGCTGCTTTGATTTGCTTAGGATCTTCAGTGTTACCAGAGTAACCAAGTTTACGAAGCGCTACGTGGAATACTTCACGTGCATCATCCATCATCATTAGCTGACCTTGCCATTTAGGATCCCATAGGTCTGCCCAGCTAGTGATTTTAGACTTGTCGATCATGTCTGTGTTAACACCGATACCCGTTGCTCCCCAAATGTATGGAATAGAGTAGTCGTTGTTAGGATCAAAAGGTTTATTTAAAAAGTTAGGATCTAGACCTGCGAAGTTTGGAATTTTAGAATGGTCGATTTTTTGAAGCATACCTTCATTACGCATTTTAGCTACATAATAAGTAGAAGGAACAACAAGGTCGTAACCTTTATCGTAGGTCTTTAGCTTGGCGTACATCGTCTCATTCGACTCGTAAGTCGAATAAATAACTTTAATGCCTGTTTCTTTTGTGAACTCTTCTAAAACATCTGATGGGATGTATTCAGACCAGTTGTAAAAGTACAGCTCATTAGATTTATTGCTATCATCGGCAGTCGCAACGTTCGAAAACATTGACATTGCACATGCAGCACCGGCCATTAATAAAGACCATTTTTTCATTGTGTTAGCTCCTAACTAAACAGGATATCGAGAGTGTTCTCTAGCGGTATTGACCGCTTCTCCTAATTGGTTGTCGACGCATGATACATGCAGAAACAGATGTTGATTATAAAACAGAGTTATTATAGCAGAGATTATTCGTCGAGCGCATCACAAAACAAGAGTAATTTGTCTGTTAAATTCCGCTATCATATTGATAAATAACAAACATGATAAGTAAAACCTTAGAAAATAACACAACTAACCATGTTTATTAATAAATAACAAATATAAAAAAAGCTGCCATTGGCAGCTTTTGTTTTACTTATTGATCCGCTTTTAATTCAAGGAAATAATTTTCGTAGCGGATATTCATGTCACCAACTGAATCTTGCCACTCACCACGATCAAGATCTTCTTGTGGTGGGAATAGAGTTGGGTCATCTTTATATTTAGCGTTAGATTTTTCTACTGCCGTGAGGTAGCCGGTTTGCTCTGAAATTTGAGCGGCAATATCTGGGCGTAGTAGGAAGTCGATCATCTTATGTGCTGCTTCTACATTCTTCGCGTTTCTAGCTATTGCTAAACTATCAACCCAGAAAATACCGCCTTCTTTTGGCCAAACAAGTTTAATTGGTAAACCTTCTTTTTGTGCTGCTGCTGCTGAGCCATTCCACAACATACCTAGACCCACATCACCCGCTAGGTAGGGCGCTGCAGGGTTATCTGAGTTAAATACCAGTACGTTTGGCATGAGTTTCTCAAGCTCTGCTTTCGCTTCGTCAATTTCTTTTGGGTTGGTAGTGTTGCCAGAGTAACCTAGCTTACGTAATGCAATATGGAAGACTTCACGGGTGTCGTCCATTAGCATTAATTGACCTTTAAGGTCAGGATTCCATAAGTCTGCCCAGCTGTCGAAATCTTCTGGGTCGTACATATCAGTATTAACCGCAAGACCTGTCATTGCGATTACGTGTGGAATTGAGTAATCGTTATTTGGATCAAAAGGTTTATCTAAGTAGTTCTTATCAAGCTCAGTAAAGTTCGATAGCTTTGATTTATCAATTTTTTGCAACATACCTTCGTCGCGCATTTTCGCAACAAAGTAAGTTGATGGCACAACCAGATCGTAACCTGTAGGGTGGGCACGAAGTTTTGCATACATGGTTTCATTCGACTCGTAAGTCGAGTAGATCACTTTAATACCTGTCTCTTTCGTGAATTGTTCACGAAGCTCAGTAGAGATATACGGCCCCCAGTTCATAAATACTAACTGTTTGTCTTTCTCTTCTTCTGAAGCAAAAGCATTAAAACTTGCTGAAAGTAGGGCTGTACTAATAACAAGAGATGACCATTTTTTCATTAGAGTGTCTTCGTAGTGAATGCGATAAAAAGTGGCCGAAATTTAGAGCAAGTTTCCGTTTTTAGATAGCAAAAAAGTGTTTGAAAATGTTACAGGAGAATATATTTAAAGGTCATTGAATAATATGTAAAAAAAATGGCTAACTGAATACAGTTAGCCATTTAGCATTAGCTGTTGTTGATGCTTACTTTATTTTGTCTCGAGCCAGTAATTGTGAGCAAATAACCAGAACAAGAGAAACTATCAACATCACTGTCGCTAGGGCGTTCACCTCAGGTGAAATACCGACTTTAACCATTGAGTAAATCTTCAATGGTAAGATTTCGTAAGTTGGACCCGTTACGAACGAGCTTACAATTACATCATCTAGCGATAGGGTGAAGCTTAATAGCCAACCTGCAGCAACTGCGGGTTTAGCCAATGGTAGGATAATCTGCTTTAAGATAACCCACTCACTAGCGCCCAAGTCACGTGCTGCTTCAAGCATTTTCACATCAAAGCCTTTTAATCGGCTGTAAACTGTTACAACAACAAAAGGTAAACAGAATGTGATATGAGAAAGCAATAGCGTTAAGAAGCCTAAGTTCGCACCCAATAGTAAGAACAGTGCAAGTAGCGAGATTGCCATTACGATGTCTGGAGACATCATAACGAGAAATAGCATACCTGATACAAACTTCTTACCTTTAAAGTTATAACGAAATAAAGCAACAGCCGTTAAACTACCAATTAGGGATGCTGCTGTTGCAGAGAACACAGCGATAGTGATCGAGTGTCCTGCCGCTTGCATTAAACTGTCATTGTTAACCAGTTGCTCATACCATTTAGTGGTAAAGCCACCCCATTTCATACCGAATTTGCTTTCGTTGAATGAGTTAACAATCAGGATAATGATAGGGGTATATAAAAATGCATATACCACCGACATAAAGCTAAATTTAAACAAGCGTCCCATTATTCAAGCTCCACTTTTTTGTTCAGCAACTTACCTGCACGGTAGTAGGCATACAGCATAATTGCCATTGCTAACGTAAGGGCAATACTTGTTGCAGAACCAAATGGCCAATCTCGCGCGTTTAAAACCTGACTCTTAATAACATTACCAATCAGTAAGTTCTTCGCGCCGCCTAAAAGGTCGGAAACGTAGAACATACCCAAAGCAGGCAGTAATACCAATAAACAACCTGCAATAACACCAGGCATGGTTAGTGGGAAGATCACTTTAATAAAGGTTTGAACCTTATTTGCGCCCAAGTCGCGAGCTGCTTCAATGTAGTTATTATCAAGCTTTTCGATAGCGGAGTAGAGTGGTAGCACCATAAATGGTAGCAAGATATACACTAAACCGATCATTACTGCGTACTCGGTGTACATAATACGCAGTGGCTTATCGATAATATCGAGATACATTAATGTGTTATTTAAAATACCACGCGTACCCAACATCAGTTTAAGGCCATATGTACGAATTAGAGAGTTAGTCCAAAATGGTACGATAACCAAAAACAGCATAAATGGACGCCATTTCTCTGGCATTTTTGCAATGGCATAAGCAAAAGGGTAACCAATTACTAAACACAGAATGGTTGCTGTGATTGCCATGTAAAAAGAGTGCCAAAGTACTTTTGCGTACAGTGGATCAAACAGTCTTTCATAGTTATCAAACGTGAAGACCATTTTGATTAGATTTGCATCATCACGCGTTAGGAAACTCGTTCCTATAATCATTAAGTTAGGTACAAATACAAACAGTACTAACCAACTAACAACTAACGCGATAATGAAATTCTGTAAATTAAACTTCTTGCTCATCAGCGAGTACCACTTCCCAACTTTCAATCCAAGTAATGGCAACTTTTTGGTCAAGAGAGTGGTCTACGTCAGGGTCATCTTCGTTGAAGAATTCGCTAACCATCACAGACTTGCCAGACTCTAACTGCACCACAGAATCCAATGTCATACCTTTATAGGTACGTTCACGAACATAACCAACGATGCCGTTAGTTTCGTCACCGTTATGGATCTCTTCGATAAGAATGTCTTCAGGTCGAAGTAATACTTTAACCTTATCACCAACATTCACATCTAAATCACAGTGGATCAATGAGTGGCGACCTTCAACATCAGCCATGATACGTTTTTCGTCTAAACGCTCTTTAACTGTTGCATCAAATACGTTGATTTCACCGATAAAGTGGGCAACAAATAAATTCGTTGGTTCTTCATAAATTTCACGAGGTGAACCATCTTGCTCAACGTGACCATCGCGCATAACAATGATGCGATCAGACATAGATAAGGCTTCTTCTTGATCGTGTGTTACGAAAATAAAGGTAATGCCTAACTTACGCTGTAGTTGTTTCAACTCAAGCTGCATCTGTTTACGTAATTTGTAATCAAGTGCAGACAGTGATTCATCAAGTAAAAGAACTTTTGGTTTGTTTACAACCGCACGAGCAATCGCAACACGTTGTTGCTGACCACCGGACAGTTGATGAGGTTTACGAGGGGCAAACTTTTCAAGTTGCACCATACGCAATGCTTCCATTACACGCGGCTCAATATCACTCGCGGGTACTTTTTGCATGCGTAAACCAAACGCGACGTTCTCAAACACTGTCATATGTGGGAACAGTGCGTAACTCTGAAACACCGTGTTTACTAGACGTTGTTCAGCAGGAATGTCTGTAACATCTTTGCCATCAATGGTGATCTGCCCATCATCGGCAGTTTCAAATCCAGCAATTAGACGAAGTACTGTGGTTTTACCACAGCCTGATGGACCTAGAATGGTTAGAAACTCACCATTGTTTACGTTTAGGTCCAAACCTGAAATGATCTGCTTACCGTCAAAGCTTTTGCTAAGACCCTTCAGCTGAATGACAGGTTTCTGAGATGTTTTTTCAGCGTTCAATTCTACGTTATCTCCACCCTGGGATTATTTGGTTAAATCCCAACATTTTGGCTTTAAAATAAAGGGCGCATGATAGACCTGTAGTCTTTCAAATTAAAGCGTTTTTTCACTAATTTTAATGCAAAGATGTAATATTTTTCATCGTTAAGTAGTGAAATCCCTTATATGGTGTCAGTCACTTTATCGATTTTATAAACAATCTTTTACTAACATGTCGGTAATATGATTATTCAAAAAACTATCGTTATAATAAAAAACCTTATTACAGCTTAGTCTTAATAGTCGATCTTTAAATGAAAGACGATTTTATTATCAGCTTTTTTGACTTTTTTGCATGAAAAACACACAAATTAGTCAGCTTGACTGTTTTTTTATCTTAGAAATGTTTTTGTCTTACCCTCTCTGAAGTACAATGCCGCCATTACACCAATAACTGACATGAGTATGAAAGAGCCAATTAATCGAAGCTTCCACATTGGTGGGTCTATTGAAAAAGCATTGAAGGGGGAAGTGGAGCTACAACCCGTCACTGTTTTAGTTGAAGCATGGAAAATCACAGGGAAGAACATTTTTAGCTTTTTGCCTGCCGTAATTTGCTTGTTTCTTGCGCAAGTTGCATTATTACTTTTAGGGCTTGAAGTTCAATTAGGTAGCCCAACGGTTTTTTTTGATGCTTTCATTACAGGGCAGGGATTTACCGCTGAAATACTAAAAGCGGGCTTTATGGCTAATTTTTGGTCTGATGTGCTTATTGCGCCACTCTATGCAGGGGTTAGCCTAATGGCATTAAACCATGCGGTTGGTTTACCAACCAAGCCAAGCCAGATCGTTAAAGGGTTTTCTTTTACCCTTGTTTCATTAATTACCATGTTACTGCTTTCTTCTATTCAAGGACTAGGTAGCAGTGTTTTCCCATTAATTGGCTTGTTCCTCACAATGGCATTAAGCATGGCTATTTTATTAGTGTGCGAAAAGAAAGTATCACCAATAAAAGCGATTCAATACTCTTTCATGGCAACGATCCGTAAAGTATTGCCAATGACGGCTATCTATATTGTGATCATGCTAATGTTCTTTATCTCGATTGCTACTGCAGGTATCGGATTGATTTGGACATTACCTTTCTTCTTTAACGTGAAAGGGATTATTTATCGCAATATGTTTGGCGTAACATTACAAGTTACTTCTGTGGCAAAAAGTGATGATGAGCAACCTCCACAAGATGGCGGTGAGCCACCAGTTGATAAGATAGATAAAGATGTCTTTAATGCGTAAAGCATAAGTTTAAAAAAAGCTCCTAGGTTAGGGGCTTTTTTATTATTTGAATAACACCCTAACGCACTATAACTTTATATTTAATTGATAAAATAACGAACAGTAACTAATAAAAATCATGATTCAATCATTTTAAAGGCTTTAATAGGGCATATTGACCTAAATACCCGTCTATTCATATTAAAACTGATACATCGCAAAAATAGTAATTAACTTATCCGTCATAATTTATTACGCAAATAAATAAGCTATGTAAGGTTAATGATGGATAAGTTACTTGAACGTTTTTTACGATATGTTCGCATCGAAACACAATCTGATGGTGATGTTGCATCATGTCCGAGTACTGCAGGGCAATTTAACCTTG
This sequence comes from Photobacterium sp. GB-72, assembly GCF_003026095.1. NCBI lineage: Bacteria > Pseudomonadati > Pseudomonadota > Gammaproteobacteria > Vibrionales > Vibrionaceae > Photobacterium > Photobacterium sp. GB-72. The sequence goes on from NZ_PYNV01000006.1 coordinate 123,433, forward strand.
CACAACAACTAAAATCTGAAATGGAAGAGTTGGGTTTATCTGATATTTCATTAGATGAACATTGCTATTTAATGGCACGTCTTCCTTCAAATGTTTCTGCTGATATTCCAGCTATTGGTTTTATTGCTCACATGGATACAGCACCTGATGCTTCAGGTCTAAATGTTAAACCACAAATTGTAGAAAACTATCAAGGTGGTGATATTGCATTAGGCATTGGTGATGAAGTGCTATCTCCCATTCAATATCCCGACTTAAATAAGTTACACGGTCACAATATTATCACTACCGATGGTACAACACTGCTAGGTGCGGATAATAAGGCCGGGGTTGCTGAAATCATGACTGCCATTGCGTATCTTGTGGCACACCCTGAAATTAAACATGGTGATATTTGTATTGGTTTTACACCTGATGAGGAAATCGGACGTGGGGCTGATCTCTTTGATGTTGAGAAGTTCAATGCACAATGGGCTTACACCATAGATGGTGGACCTATAGGTGAATTAGAGTTCGAGAACTTTAATGCAACCTCTGCTGATGTGATTTGTCATGGAACCAATGTTCACCCTGGAACTGCGAAAGGTAAGATGGTGAACTCAATGAACATTGCCGCGCAGTTTCAGTTAATGATGCCCAGCAATGAAACGCCAGAAGCTACAGAAGGGTATGAAGGTTTCTACCATTTAAAATCAATGAAACCATCTGTCGCTAAAACAGAGTTAGGTTATATCATTCGTGATTTTAGCCGTGAAGGGCAAGAACAACGTAAAGCCTTTATGCAGCAGAAAGTTGATGAACTAAATCTACAACTTGAAAAAGGGCGTGTAGAGTTAGTGTTAACCGATTCATATTTCAATATGCGTGAAATGGTAGAGCCATATCCACATATCATTGAATTAGCGAAATCAGCAATGATTGAATGCGACGTACAGCCAGAGATCAAACCGATTAGAGGTGGTACAGACGGCGCGCGTTTATCATTTAAAGGATTACCATGCCCGAATATCTTTACTGGCGGATATAATTTTCATGGTATTCATGAGTTTATTACTGTCGAAGGGATGGAAAAGGCAGTAAATGTGATTATAAAACTGGTTGAAAAAACAACAGAAAAATATAGCTAATGCGTTGTAGCTAATTAAAGCCCCTAACATGTTTTAAATCATAATAAACGTGTTAGGGGGTTTTGTTATTCGTGATCTGTGCCTTTAAGTATTTCGTTTAGCTTTTTCAAAATAGTATGAACGGCGTGTCCTTTTGTGACTTCACCACCTTGCTCAACTTCAATTTTCTTTTTACCGTATAAGCCGGTTTCTTCTTCAGCGATATGAAGCCAGTCTGGATGCCAGTAAAAAGATTGACCGCCATCTGTGATCCAATTATGTACACCACAATTTTCACCACGGTAGTTAAGATCTTTAGCTTGGTAAGCCATACTTTATCCTTTGTTTTATAGTCAGTTATGTCAGAACAATATAGAAAATCAGAATACTAAACCGTGATCTAAGTATAATATTTATAGTGAATGTAACCAATTATTAATATAAATAATGGGATTAGATTCTCACGTTTCGTTCTGACTAACTGTATTTGTGATGAGCTTTTGAATCTCATTACAGCAGTCTTCCCAACCCAAATTGTCAGTATTATTCTAGCGTTATTATTAATGTCTTAATAAGGGCAACGATGGACACCCTCGAACAAGTTCATAGTCAAAAAGTCTATTTTTGTACCGATGAAGCGTTAGCAAATGCACAAGTACAATGTTTGGAAGTGCTGTATGACTTTAATCAAACTCGACCTTCTGAATATGATAAGCGGCAAGCTATCATGAAAGATTTGTTTGCTGCTGTGGGTGATAATTGCTACATCGAGCCACCGCTACGTGCTAATTGGGGAATCAATACACATATAGGCAATAACGTTTACGCTAATTTTAATCTTACCTTGGTTGATGATACCCATATCTATATTGGTGACAGTGTCATGATCGGACCTAATGTCACTATTGCAACAGCAGGTCATCCTATCGACCCTGATCTTCGTCGCGATGTGGCCCAATTTAATATTCCAGTGACGATTGGAAATAATGTCTGGTTAGGTGCACATGTGGTGGTTTTACCAGGTGTGACAATAGGTGAGAATACGGTGATTGGTGCAGGTAGTATTGTTACCAAAGATATTCCTGCCAATGTGGTTGCAGTCGGTAACCCTTGCCGAATATTAAGACCGATTACTGAGCACGATAAAGAGTATTACTATAAGAACCGCCGGATTCATGAGTAATTATTTCTATTCATTTACAATGATTGCTCTCTAACAGGTAAAATAGTGTGATAAACACTCAGTGGTAAAGGTTATATGACAGCTTCAATTAAATTTATTGCAACAGACATGGATGGCACGCTGCTTTGTGAAAAAAAGCAATTACCATCGGATTTTTATGATGTATTCAACCAACTACAGCAAAAGAATGTGCTATTTGCTGCGGCATCAGGGCGTCAATATCAAAGCCTAGTGAATACATTTGCTCCAATTAAAGATGATATGATCTTTATTGCTGAGAACGGTACATTAGTAATGTATCAAGGAAAAGAGTTGTATAGCTCAACTATCCCAACCAATGAAATTCACGATATTCTTAAAACTGTTAAGCAAGTACAGGACTGTGACATTGTGTTATGTGGTAAGAATGCAGCCTATACCGAAGCCACCAGCGAACAAGCTTTAGATGAAATTCGTAAGTATTACCATAATCTTGAGTTAGTTGATGATTTACTGGCTGTTGATGATGAGTTTATTAAAGTCGCGGTTTTAAATTTCAATGGTACAGAAGAGCATGTTTATCCAGTGCTATCACCGCAATTTGGTGGCACACATCAAGTGGTCGTAAGTGCGAAGATTTGGCTTGATTTAATGCATAAAACAGCGTCAAAAGGCGCCGCAATAAAGTACTTACAAAAAGAATTCGGTTTTACGTTCGAGGAGAGTATGAGCTTTGGTGATTTCTTCAATGATGTAGAAATGCTTAAAGAAACTTACCATAGCTATGCAATGGACAATGCCCATCCTGAGATAAAAAAATTAGCTCGATTTGAAGCGCCGAGTAATAACGAACAGGGTGTAATGACTGTTATTAAGAAGACAATATTATAATCAGCATCTTAATCTAAAGTTATAAGCCTCAATATATTGTTTTAACAATCATTGAGGCTCTACTTTTACTCTTTAATAAAAAAAGCATTACCATCAATATCGAGTGGTACGATAGGTTTATCGGGTTTTGCGTAACTTAAACGTCCAACACTTTGCGTTACGTGGTAGTTATCGAGTCCAGAAAGCGTCATTAAGTCTAGGCTTTCAATATTGATATAGCCATCTTTTCGAAGGGCGTATTTAGGTAAAATCACTCGCTCAATTTCCCCAATAATCATATATGTACCATTAGATGGAATAGGTATGATTTCTACTAACCTTAAGCCTATTTTTATTGGACTCTCTAATACAAATGGCGCATCAAAATGATTGTCATAGAAAGGGGTGAGACGCGTTTCATTAAATTCTGACACATCTTTAGGATAGCGAGCAGATGTTTGATGGGCTCGTTGGTAGAATTCCTCAGATACAGCGTTAATTGTGTATTGTTCGGTTTGCTGGATGTTTGTATAAGTGTGTCGTTCGACGGTGTTAGGACGTAATATAAAGCCTAATAATGCAGGTGATGATCCAAGATGGATAACAGAACTGACAATGGATACATTTTCATTTCCATCTTTATCTGTCGTTCCTATAAGGTTGGCGCTTTTAAAACCAGGTAAAGAGTTTATTAATTGAACTCTTTGACGTTTTTCCATTGTGTGAATATCACGTGTTGATAATCGAATATTATCCATATATTACCTCAGGTTTCTAAACGTTAAGTTTTTTACGCCTAATGACTGAGTGTGGATCACCTTGATAATATGAATAATAAAGAAATGAAAGAGTTATAAAGCCATAGTGAGTTATGGTTAACTACTTAAAACACTATGGCTAATATTTAACCTGATTTAATGCATCACTGGTTATAACGAGCCATTAAATGCTGTTTAAAGAAACGAGGATTTAATGTTTCGCCTGTCGCTTGTTTTACTAATTCATCCGTTGAAAGTGTACATCCTTTTGACCAGATATTCGTTTCAAGCCATGTAAAAATAGGGGATAAATCACCTGATGTAATTGCAGCTTCAACATCTACTACTTTCTTCATTGCAGCCATGAATTGTGCGGCGTACATAGCACCCAGCGTATAAGATGGAAAATAACCAAAGCTACCATCTGTCCAGTGAATATCCTGCATACAGCCATCTTTGAAGTTACCTTTCGTATCAATACCAAGATAAGCTTGCATTTTTTGATCCCAAATTTCAGGAATATCGTCAACTTCGATTATCCCTTCAATAAGATCACGTTCAATTTCATAACGCAGAATTACGTGGGCTGGGTAAGTTACTTCGTCAGCATCAACACGGATAAAACCCGGTTTAACGCGAGTATTAATAGTGTTGAGGTTTTCAGCCGTCAGCGCACTATCGGTTTCACGGTTAAATGTTTTCTGTGCTAATGGCGCCAATTTTTTCGCAAAATCAATATTACGTGAAAGCTGCATTTCAAAAAACAGCGACTGACTTTCATGAATCCCCATTGAACGAGCTTGGCCTACAGGCAGATCTCGCCATTGATGTGGTAAACCTTGCTCATAACGTGCATGACCAGTTTCATGAATAACGCCCATTAAGGCTGATGTAAAGTCAGTTTCGTCATAACGCGTTGTAATACGTACATCGGTTGATACACCACCACAGAATGGGTGAGTACTGATATCTAACCGCCCATGATTAAAATCGAAGTTTAATAGTTTCATGACGTCTAGACTAAGTGCGTTTTGCTCGGCAATCGGGAATGTTCCGGTTAAAGGCAATACGGCGTCATTCTTCTGCTTGTTTTGCACATCTTGAATAAGCTGCGGCAACCACGATTTTACATCAGCAAAAATACCGTCAAGAATTTCAGAAGTCATTCCTGGTTCGTAAAGATCGAGCAGGGCATCGTATAGACTTAATCCTGTTGCTTTAGAGCGAATAGCCGCTTCTTGACGTGCAAGTTTCACAACAGGAGCGAGGTTTTGTTTAAATCCTTCCCAGTCATTTTCTTTACGTTGGGTACGCCAAGCATGCTCACATTGTGAGCCTAATAAGGATTTTTGCTCCACTAGCTCGGCTGGTAAAATGTTATGCATCATCCATTGACGTTTTAACGCAGCAAGGCTGATACGTTCAGCATTAGATAATTGCTCTTTTTCTGCTTGTTCAAACCAATCAGCAAGATAACCAGCCGTTGATAATTCATGTGTAATAACCGCAAGTTCAGCCATTGCTTCCGAGCGAGCTTCAGCACCACCACTTGGCATCATTGCAGCTTGATCCCAACCACATATTGCGCTTAGATGACCTAAACGCGATAACTTACGAGCATGCTGTTCTAATTTTAGATAATAGCTCATTTCACATCCCTAATGTTTAGCTGTTAAAAACATCACTATATTATGTATTACTTATTGAATAGTCAGTAAAAAAGTACGAAAGGTTCATTAAAATAGGGAAAAATTTATAACAACGTGAGCAATAATAAAAAAACACGATAGAGGCAGTATTAAACGTTTATATTTTTTTTTATTAACGCTATAAATGTAAAGATGGCGTGCAAATCGTAAAACAGTGTTACAAAAGGAAGTTTTTCATATTGCAAACGCTATAATGGGCCTCAACTAATATACCTATTTGAACTATTTTACGAACTTATGATGTTGTAAATAGTTATATTAGATTGTTTATCGTATTTTTAAGGGATTTTGCCTCAAATGAAAAAGACATCACCGCTTTTTTCTCTCGTTGGTGTAACTGCGCTTTGTACTGTGTCGTTTTCATCATTAGCAGCACCTTCTGTTATTCCAGATGCACCGACATTAAGTGCAAAGGGTTATGTATTGATGGACTACAATACAGGCCAAGTATTAGTCGAGAAGAATGCTAACGAAAAATTAAACCCTGCAAGCTTGACGAAATTAATGACTAGTTATGTTGCTGGTCAGGAAATGCAACAAGGCAATATCAGTAAAGATGATATTGTTGTTATTAGCCGTAACGCATGGGCACGTAATTTCCCTGATTCTTCGAAAATGTTTATCGAAGTAGGGAGTGAAGTACCACTAATGGACTTGTTCCGTGGTTTGATTATTCAATCAGGTAACGATGCAAGTGTTGCACTTGCTGAACACGTAGCTGGCTCTGAGCAAGCATTTGTGGGTTTAATGAACTCATGGGCTAAAAAGCTAGGAATGAATGCTACACATTTTGCGAATCCTCATGGTTTAGATCACAGTGATCTTTATACTACACCGTATGATATTGCATTATTAGGCCAAGCGTTAATTCGCGACTTACCATCAATTTATCCGCTATACAGTGAGAAATCATTTACATATAACAACATTACCCAACGTAACCGAAATGGTCTGCTGTATGATAAAAGCATGAATGTTGATGGTATGAAAACCGGCTACACAAGCGGTGCTGGATATAGCTTAACAAGTTCTGCAACTGAAGGTGACATGCGTTTAATTGCGGTTGTGATGGGAACAAAAAGTACCAAAACCCGTGAAAGAGAAAGTAAAGCCTTACTAAATTACGGTTTCCGATTTTTTGAAACAGTCGTGCCACATAAAGCTGGCGATAAAATCTTATCTGAACGCGTATGGTTTGGTAATAAAGAGAACGTTGAGTTAGGTGTTGATAGTTCAAGCTATGTGACATTGTCACGTAACGACACCAAAAAATTGACAGCAAGCGTTGAGCTTAATGGTGAACTTGATGCACCGATCGAGAAAGGTGAAGTCGTCGGTAAGGTACTTTACTCTGTTGATGGTAAAGAAGTTGCGTCTCAACCACTTGTTGCATTAGATTCAGTTGAACAAGGCAGTATTTTCAGCCGCCTTGTTGATCATGTTAAAAAGTTCTTTGCTGGATTATTTAGTTAATTTAATCGCTTTTTAAGGTTAAAGATTCGTATACAAAGAAGCTCGGTTTTAGCCGAGCTTTTTTGTATCGATTTATCCAATGATGGTTTTCCGTAGTTTACTATTTCCTGTTGAGTCTAAAATCCGTATAATTCACGCCCTATAAATTCTTATCCAGCAATTCTACTGTCGGGATTACCGACGGTGAGAGAAGTAGTAATGAATCAGACAGATAATCGTAAAGAAGTACTTGAATTTAATAAGCTGCAAAAGCGTCTACGTCGTAATGTCGGTAACGCCATTATTGACTACAACATGATTGAAGAAAATGATGTTGTGATGGCATGTATCAGTGGCGGCAAGGACTCATTTGCGATGCTGGATATCTTATTGAACCTGCAAAAAGCAGCACCGATCAATTTTGAAGTTGTTGCGGTTAACTTAGATCAAAAGCAACCAGGTTTCCCTGAGCATATTCTGCCAGAGTACTTTTCTAGCTTAAATATCCCATACTATATCGTAGATAAAGACACTTACTCTGTAGTGAAAGAGAAAGTGGAAGAAGGTAAAACAACCTGTGGTCTTTGCTCTCGTTTGCGCCGTGGTACGCTGTACTCTTTTGCTGAGAAAATTGGTGCAACTAAGATCGCACTAGGGCACCACTTAGATGATATCGTTGAAACATTATTCTTAAACATGTTCCACGGCTCTCGTTTAAAGGCAATGCCGCCTAAGTTACGTTCTGATGATGGTCGTAATGTTGTTATTCGTCCATTAAGTTACTGTCGTGAAAAAGATCTAATTAAGTACGCAGAGCATAAAGCCTTCCCAATTATTCCTTGTAACCTGTGTGGCTCTCAAGAAAATCTACAACGTCAAAGTATTAAAGCGATGTTAATTGATTGGGACAAGAAAACACCAGGTCGCGTAGATGCTATCTTTAAATCTATCCAAAACATCAGTCCAAGCCAGTTAGCTGATAAAAATCTATTTGATTTTGTTAACTTGCCATTAGATCGTGAAGGTGAGAAGGCTGAGTATGCCTTTACTGAAGCGACGGTTTCTTCAACAAACATTGATGAGTCGATGTTTATTGATGTGACTAACGTTTAGTCACTACGTTGTTAAAATAATGGGCTAATAAACTTTGCCAAATACGACAAAGAATTTAGCCCTTTATTTAAGAAGCTCAGAAAATGCCTCACTGTTTCTTTTTACTGCATTATCGTTGTTACTCATCAACTGACTTTTGCTGGTTATCCATCCTTTATTATTCACGGTTCTTAAGTGGTATTCGTCTTTATTGTCAGTAATAAACGAACCTTCTGTTAAGTTACTTATTTGTGTAATCTTCCCTATATCTTGGCGTTGTGTGTTTTGAAGATCCCATGATGTTACCTTGTCACTTATTGTATTTATCTTTGAGACTATTATTTGTTGTTCAGCACCATTTGGCATGGTGAAAACTAAGCTATCACCAATAGTTAAAATACTGAGTAACTCATCATTTATTTCCACAATACTTTCAATCGGTAGTATTGATATTCCTTGTTCTTGTTTCACTTTGTCTAGTAAATTGGGGCGGTAAAGCCAGAGATCTTCGCCTGTTAATAGATTAATCGGTGTATCAATTGTTGTCGCTACTTGATGATCATAACTATGAAGTTGTGGGTTACCTTCTAGATCTTCTTCAGCGACATAAGAAGGATCATCAATGATTATTTCTTCTTCCATACTTAATATTTTAAAATCTTTGGGCGCTTCAGCAACCTCATAAAGGTTTTTTGTTAGTTGATTCTTATTTATTGTACGTGATGTATCACTTACAATTTCAGGTGTTTTTATTTCGTTAGCTGTTTTGTCGGGTTTAAAAATAAAGACACAGAGCAACCCAACAATCAGCGCTAAACCAGTATATTGGATCACTCTTTTCATACATTACTCGGTAATATTTAATTTAATATCAAGGTGTAAGTCTTTAGTTAACCCACGCTTATGTAAGCCCTTCACGTTAACGGATAAAGATCCAGAATATTCACCAATAGGTAAATCTTTATTGTCATCAGCGATAAAGCTCACACGTAACTCACCATAAACAGGGCGCATATAACGACAATAGGCGGCATTGTTCATTATTGTCCACCCACAACCCATATAGCGTTCTCCGCGCAACATAATAGTTTGTTGTTCTCCGGTTTCTGTATTCGTTACATTTACTTTCAAACGACTATAACCTCGGTTATAGCGACGCCAAACCACACGATTACGGTTCATTTTATTATCAGATAGATAATATACGCTGCCATAAACATCTTTTTCATAACGAGGAGAAACGTAAGGTGTTGAATCAGTAATGACTCCGTCACTTGGAAGTGCAGAAGTAATCTCGATATTTGTTGCAACGGTTACTTCATCTGAGTAAGAGCGGTTATAGAGACTTTTTACCATTAAACTAAAATCACCACTGTAAGTACCGATAGGCAATGTCGGATTATCTGCTTGAATAAATTCTAGTTTAAGTTGACCTAAGTTTGGCGCAGGGTAACACCATGCACTGTTATTAATACGTCCCCAGCCACAATGTGTTTTACGTTGACCTCGCAACCAGACTTCATGTTCTGTATTGTTTTCTTTTTGGGTTAATGCAACGGAAAATTTGGTCATTTTTCGTGGATAACGCCAAACAAATCGTTCAGGTCCAGAAACAACATTGTCGCCCTTAACATAATAAACAGAGCCTCGTACACTTTGTTCTAAAGGATCGGTTTCTATCGGTGCTTCATGGGTTAATAACCATGCAGGTTCCTCAACTGGCGGCTCATCTTCAATATCATCTACGGTTTTTAATACAGGAACGACACCTTTTAACCAATCAATATGTAAAGCAATAGGGACGTGACCTGAATACCCATATTGCCAGCCATACCACCATGACGAAATACCGACAGCAACAGGGTGTTCATTCCGTTGTTGCCAAATCGCAGAGCCACTATCACCTGGGCTTGCAAATGCCCATGCGTCTGTATTCTCAATGGCCTGATTTATTAAACAGTCTTGGTAATAATAACGAATATGTCCTTCACCATGTCGCCTACCAATATAGCCAAGTTGACCTAATGAACGTGAACCGAAGATACCAAATCCTGTGAAGGTAGTAGGGTTAAGTAGCAAATCAGTATTTAAATTATTGTCGACAAACGGTTGCTTAATGACATCACCATTTGCATCTAGGGGATCGGAGACTTTCGGGATTTTTGCGACCGCTATGTCATCACTGCAGCCAGTAAAGGTACGAAAATAGTTAGTAGAAATACCTGCAGCAATAATCGTCCCATCTTGTTGTTTAAACGAGACATATTGACCTGAATATTCTGAAGAATCAGAGCCTGATAAACAGTGTGCAGCCGTTAGTACATAGCTATGAGATTCATCACTCCCAAGCCATGTACCTGAACAATATCCGCTACCAATCACTAAACCGACGGAGCGAAATTGTTCAACATTCGCATTTTGTTCTAATACGCTACTAACATTATTGACGACACTTGGATCTAAACTTCCTCCTAATTCAATGTATTTACTATCGTTAATGCCTAATGAAAAAGCAGAAGCTGAAAACAACAGGGTGAGACAGCATATATAACGACTTAAAAAATGATAACTATTCATGACGTTAACCAGCCTAAAACGGTGTGTTTTTAAGAGTAGATTATCAATAAGAAGTCATTTTTATCAAAAATAAGACATTGTCAGTGGCACAACACATACCTAACAATATTCTTTGTGTTTTTAAGCTGATAACATGATTGGAAATATTTCGACGATAGAGACATGCATGTTACGCAGTATTTTAATCACAACGAGCCTTGTATTCATGGTGGGTTGTAGCTCTCATCAAGCACAAGAATTGGGGCTAGGTGGTGGGCAAGTTAATGGCTATGCGCAAAATATGACAAATGCTCAATTGTGCAGCATTTATTTAAAAGAACGGACGTCAAATCAGACTCGATCAGCTATTGCTTCTGAATGGAGTCGTCGCAAGTTAAGTCGAGCATATTGTAAAGAAAAAGCCAATGAGTGGTATCTTACCAAATTTGCCAAATGGCTAACGCTACAAGAATCTGAGAAGAAATAAATCGCATTCTATAAGAGAAAGGCCTCAATAGAGGCCTTTCTTACTTAATCGATATTAGGTGCTAATGGACTAACGTACCCATCAGGTTTTAAAGCTAATAAATCACAATTTAAACTATCAATCGTATTTTCAGCGGTATTTCCTATAAAGACAGCCGATAATCCAGTCCGACCTGTTGTTCCTAATATAACAAGTTCTGCTTTTATATCTTCAGCAACTTGAGGAATAATATCTTCAGGTAAACCTTCAAGCACATGAGTTTGCTCTTCACTAATTCCATATTTTTGACGGAGTGCTTTCATCGTCGTTAGGTGATACCCACGTACAGCATCGGTATAACTAGCAGGATCAAATTCAGGTAATTCAATCGTAATATTTACCGGTGTTGCAGGGTAAGCATTAACTAAATTAACTTCGGCATTAGCGATAGAAGCAAACGCAAATGATTCTTTGACGATTTTTTCGTTAAGCTCCTCGTGAGTTTCATCATCGGTAGAGATATTGACGCAACCTAATACTTTGCCGTGCTCAGGCCAGTTATTACCTTTAACTAAAAGTACAGGAATAGGGCATTTACGAAGCAGATGCCAATCTGTTGGTGTGAAAATCACAGAGCCTAAACGATCATGTTCATGAGTGGCTTTGATAAGTAAATCAATGTCTTGGCTATATACATCAGCAATGATGGCCTCATAAGGACGATTATGCCAAACCACTTTAATTTCTATATCAACGTCTTTTTCTAAGTAAGGCTGAATGATTTCCTTTAACCACTCTTCTCGCTGCATTACCACACCGCGACGCATAGCATCACGTTCGTCTGATGATAACATTGACGTCATTTCATAAGAGAAATCATAAATAGCTAAGAAAATAATAATTTTTACATCTTTGCTCATTTTAGCAAGATGAACAGCGCGCGAGATCGCTGGTTGTTGTTCTTTTTCAGGATCTGCGACGACTAATATATTTTTATACTTTTGCATAATGCCTCCTTTACACAACTGTGTAGGCAATCTCTTGATAAGTTGAATTTAAAACAGGTATAACAACGGCTATGTACTTAGATATCAAAAGATTAAATAAATCCTTATAAATACTGTAACCTAGAATAGAAAGATATGGGAACGATAATAGAGAAAATTATGTAAACTTTGATACGCTGGACAAATAAATATAAGAAATAGCGGATTAGCGAAATAAAAAAGCACCGTATAAACGATGCTTTAAAATTTAAAAAGGATAGGGCTAAAACGATTATTGTGGAGGTAATGTGTTACTTTTAGCCACACCAGCAAGACGAGCTAACTCATCGTGATCAATAATTGTAATGTATTTACCTTTTACACTTAACATCTCAGATTTCTGGAAACGCCCTAATAAACGACTGATAGTCTCAACCGTTAAGCCTAAGTAGTTACCAATATCACCGCGTGTCATTGTTAAACGGAATTCACGTGGAGAAAAACCGCGCTGAGAAAAACGTAGTGATAAGTTATATAAGAAAGCGGCAAGACGTTCTTCAGCATTCTTTTTAGAAAGCAGCAAGATCATTTCCTGATCGCCTTTAATCTCATTGCTCATTAAGCGCATGATTTGTTGACGAAGCTTTGGCATTTTACCAGAAAGATCATCAAGGATTTCAAATGGGATTTCACACACCATTGATGTTTCAAGTGATTGAGCAAAACTTGGATGCTGCATTTCATTGATCGCATCAAAACCTACTAAATCACCTGCAAGATGGAAGGCAGTAATTTGCTCGTCACCTTGTTCGGTAATGGTGTAGCTCTTAATGGTGCCAGAACGAATAGCATATAACGATTTTAGTTCGTCACCTGCTTTAAATAGCTCCTGACCTTTTTGGATCGGTTTTTTTCGTTCTATGATTTGATCCAGTTGGTCTAGCTCAGACTCATTCAGCGTGAAAGGAATGCATAACTGACTAATACTGCAATCTTGGCAGTGAATTGCACACCCACCTGATTGGATACGTTTTGTTGTAAGCTTGTCTGAAATCATATGCCTGTCTAACCAATTTGATGTAGGTCAATATTTTAACATATTATGAAGCATTATTACGAGTAATAAAAAGGTCACAATATTTGTTTGATTGCTATATAACCAGTTTGAATGCCATAAACCATTAATAATAATGCACTAACACGCCTAAAATAGAGGTTCTTTAGACATATTTTTAACTGTGTCGCAAAACCGCCAACCGCTAACATTGCAGGTAATGTACCTAACCCGAAAGCAAGCATTACTATTGCACCATTTAGAGCACTTCCAGAAACAGCTGCCCATGTTAAAGTTGAATAAACTAAACCGCAAGGTAGCCAGCCCCAGAGAAAACCAAATGGCAAAGCTTTTATCGGTGATTTAAGGGGAAGAAATGATGAGGCTAGTGGTGAGATATATCGCCATACCACTTGCCCAACACGTTCAATTTTGTTTAACCCAAACCACCATTGGCCAATATATAACGCTAAAATAATCATCATAATTGCTGCTAAAAAGCGCATGAATATCAATGGGCTATTAGATCCATTAATGGTAGCAATACTCGCAAGCATTGCGCCTATAATTGCCCCCGCAACTGTATAAGCGACTAATCTTCCAAAATTATAATTTAATAGATAAATCCAACGTTTACTGTTTTTTGTGTTTTCTGGCATACCGATTGTGATCGCAGCAGCAACACCACCACACATACCAATGCAATGGCCAGCGCCCATTAAGCCGATTAAAAAGGCAGCATAAAAATCTAAATTAACCATTATTGCTATCTTGATCGTTACTTGGCTTTTTTTCTATTAATTCAGAATTGGAAACTGTGTTTTTATGTTTAGTATCATCTTCGTCGAACAAAATATCATATCCACGACGCTCTAAATCATCAAATTGCTCACTTTTCACTGCCCATAAAAATATACCGATAGCAATACAGACAAAAACAATAGCGATAGGTATTAATATGTAAAGACTTTCCATTTATTTTAATAACCTTAAAGAATTTGATACAACAATGATCGAGCTTGCTGACATACCGACAACGGCAAAATAGGGCGCCACCAGTCCTGAAATAGCCAGAGGTAGGATTATCAAGTTATAGCCAAGCGCCCAAGATAAATTTTCTCGAATAATTTTTCGAGTTTTCAATGCTAAAGTACGGGCTTCTAAGATACGTTCTAATTTATCGCCAACTAGTACCATATCTGCTGAAGATTTAGCTATATCTGTTCCACCACCCATAGCAACAGAAAGGTGAGCGCCTGCGAGAACAGGGGCGTCATTGACACCATCACCTATCATTAATACTACGTCATCTGCTAATAATTCGTTCAAATACGCCAACTTTCCTTGTGGTGTTTGGTTAGCTATAACCTCATCAATATTCAGTTGTTTAGCAACGTTATTGGCATGAACAGTATTATCACCCGTTAACATTGTTACGTTAATACCATGTTGCTGACATTGTTTAACTAAAAGAGCGCTTTCTTGACGGATTGGGTCGTCTAATTTAAATGCTGCAATAGGTTGCTGATTGCAAGTTAACCATACCGAGAATTCATTACTATTTTTAAACGATTGATTATTTTCAATATCAAGAGCAAAACTATATTTACCAATGCGCCACTCATCACCATTCAGCGTTGCTTTCAAACCACAACCAATCACATTCTCGACCTTATCAAAAAGTACGCTTTGTAGGCGATATTGGCTAAAAGCTTGAGCAATAGGGTGATTGGCGAAACGCTCTAATTCAGCAGCAATCATCAACGTTTTGTCTTGCTCTATGTTTCCGAATGTACGCGTTTCAACTAAACGAATATTACCTTCAGTTAAGGTGCCTGTTTTGTCTAATACCAGTCGATTAACGTTACATAGCGTTTCTAATACATGCCCTTGACGAAGCAATATCCCTAATTTACTAAGTGTAGACGTTGAACAGGTAATAGCCGTTGGTGTGGCTAATGATAGGGCACACGGACAGGTGGCAACTAAGACAGCTAATGTGATCCATAATGCATCATCAGGTTGATTTTGATGCCAATAATACCAAGTGCTAGCTGCGATAATCAGTATTGCAGCAACAAAATAGCGAGCTACATTATCGGCTAACTCTGCCACTTTAGGTTTTGAGAGTTGAGCTTCATCTTGCAAGCGTACGATATTAGAAATAAGTGAGTCATTTCTATTGACTGTAACTGTCATTGTGACATTGGCATCACCGTTAATCGTCCCTGCATACACCTTATCTCCAATCGCGCGAGTGACAGGCACTGACTCTCCCGTTAACATGGATTCATTAACGGTTGTTAATCCTTTATTTATTTCACCATCTGCAGGGAAATGCTCCCCTGGTAATATAGTGACAACGTCACCTATTTTAAGCGTTTTTGCTGCAACTTGTTCACCATTAGCAAGCGTAGCCATATTTGGTATGAGTTTTAACAAATTTGCACTGGCGGCCGCTGCTTGTCGACGGGCACGCATTTCTAAGAATCGACCCAATAGTAAAAAGAACGTAAACATTGAAATGGATTCAAAGAATACTTCGCCTTTTTCCATAACAGTTGCGTATAAACTTGCACCGTAAGCAAACAATAAAGCGATTGAAACAGGCACATCCATCCCTAATGTGAAGGCTTTTAGGCTTCTCCATGCATTAATATAAAAAGGGAGTGCTGAGTAGAGTAAAACGGGGGTGGCAAAAATTAGGCTTACCCAACGGAGGTAGTTTTTAAACTCACTATCTAGATCGTCAAAGACTTCAAAATAGAGCGCAAATGCAAGCATCATCACCTGCATGGTAGCAATGCCCGCAATACCTAGCTTATACAAATATTGCTTCATTATGTTGTGGTATTGTAGCTCTTGAGCATCAGCTTCAAAGGGTGATGCTTGATAGCCAATATTATGGATAACCGTTAATAAATGGCTGAGTTGTACTTTTTCAGTATCCCAAACGAGCAATGCACGATTGGTCGTAGTATTTACACGAATGGAAATAACACCATCTTCGCGTACTAATTGCTTTTCAATTAACCATGCGCAAGCAGCACAAGAGACACCTTCAACAGAAAGGGACACCTCACTGAAATTTTGATCTGTCGTTCGTACGAAATCTTGCTGAATATCTGCATGATCATAAAGGGAGAGAGACTTAAACTGTTCGGGGACTAAATCGGCTTTTTCGGCAGGCTCAGTTCGGTACTCGTAATACGAAGTAAGGCCACTTTTAACAATCGTTGTTGCAACGGCTTCACAGCCAGGACAACACATAGATCGAAGTTGGCCTAATATTTCGACTTCAAATTGGCAACCACTAGGAACAGGATCACCGCAGTGGTAGCACTCATCATGAACATGTTTTTCTATTGTCATTCCTTACTCTGCCCGTACAACGAAGTCGGAGAAGGTGATGGTACGTCTACACGTCCTTGTAAACTCCAATCACTTTTAAAAGGTTCAATATCAACTAACCATGGGCCAATTAAAGATTCCGGTGTGATAAGTACCTTTTACGTAGGTCATGATCATTTGGCTAATATCTTTATCCGGAATAATTCGTATATTCGCATTAATATTTAAAGTATCAACCTACCGAAAACGAGAACGAACTACATTAATAATAGTAATCCATATCCCCAAAAATGTTGACATTCGACCTTGCTCCTCTGATTACTCATCAAAACAAGATTCAAATTGCTATTTTTTTGTAGAAGTGGCATTTTCATTTCTCATAATACTTGAGCTAACACATTTTTCAGAGTGGGGTGACCACATTACATTTACGCTTAAGTAACAGTATGTGAGAATTTTGAGCTCTGTAACACAGGAATATTTGTAAAATATGGCAGCAGAAAAACTAACCCGTGGTCGTTTAATCCAAATAATAGTGTTAATGACTATATTGATTTCAGCTTTTTTTTGGAGAACAGTGACATATACATCTCCCGAAGGTGAAGATAGTCTTAAAGATGGAGTGAAAATATGTCAATTAGACACAACAAATTGTCAGTATTTGTTAGATGATAAGAACGTTGATGTACAGCTTTTAACAAAAAAAATATCTGCACAAGCACCAATTCTATTACAAATAACCAACATGGATGTTAAACCGTCAGCTACTGCTTCAGGTGTTTCAATGAATATGGGAACGGTACCCATTATATTTACGCAGCATAATAAGAACACTTGGGTGGGAGAGTTTACCGTTCCAGCATGTACACATAACTCAATGGTTTGGGAAATAGATATAACGGCTAAAAACACGACAATGATTGCCCAATTTACCGTTACTAAATAATATTAGAAATAGCACTTCTTAATATGAACATTTACTGAAGTGCTATTTACTCGCAATAAATCATTTTCTTTGTCATCCCGCCATCCACAACAAAATTTTGCCCCGTTATGAAACCTTGGCTACAAAGTAAAAAATCAACCATTTCAGCAATATCATTGACATTTCCAACTCGTCCAGACAAGTGCTGCTGATGATCGATACCTCGTAATTGACTCGTATCTGTATGAATCCAACCCGGTGAAATACAGTTTACTTTTATATTGGGAGATAAACTCACAGCGAGTGCATGAGTTAATGATACCAATCCACCTTTACTTGCAGCGTAAGCTTCAGTGTTTGGTTCAGACTGTAGATATCTTGTTGAGCTCATATTAATAATATGTCCTTTACTTTCAGTAAGTAAAGGTAGGCACTGCTGACTCATGGCTAAAGGGGATGTTAAGTTAACATTTAAAATATGGTGCCATTCATCTAACGGTAATTGGTGTAAGGGAGTATTGTAAGGGTTGGAAATAGCAGCATTATTGATGAGACCATCTAGTCTTCCAAATTGACATTTCACCCAATCTAACGCGTTTTTAATATCCGATATTTGAGTAACGTCCGTTAAACGAAACCGAATACGTGGTTCTTCATTGACTAAATCATATCCGGCTTGTTCATTGATATCTAATGCGATAACGATAACGTTTTTTTGTGCCAAATATTTACAAATCCCTTTGCCGATACCATTAGCACCACCGGTGACAATAACGATTTTATTTAAGCTTAAATCCACTTTAATAATCCTTAGCTTACAAATATTTGCATCATGATACGATAAGATAAGCTAATCTAATAAGAGGTAGGTAAAATTCTGACTTAAAATGTGCAAATAACTGATAATATTAATCATGAGTTAATTCAAGGATGAGTCTATTGATATGGATATAACAACAAGTTACTCAATACAATCTTCATCTTTCGAAGCTATTAATGAGGCTATTGATAAGCTAAATCTAAAAATTGCAACGCCTTCTTTGCTGCTTATCTATTATTCTGAAAATTATGACATCAATATTTTCCAAGCCGAACTCAAAAAGTCATTTCCCCATACCGCTATTTTAGGTTGTACGTCGTGTCAGGGCTTTATGACAAATGAAGGCTATTTTAGTGGAACAGGTTTAGCATTATGGGCAATTAATGATTATCACGGAGCATATGGCACGGCCATTATTTCGAATTTTGAGACGCCTTATGAAATGGCAAGGCAAGCAACATTAAAAGCGATTCATAATAGCGGTCGAGTTGGCGAGTTGCCATCACTCATTTTATTACATGCAACACCAGGTTACGAAGAACAAATTATTCAAGGAATAGAAAAAGAGTTGGGCTGTACCGTTCCTATTATTGGCGGCTCAGCTGCTGACGATTTCATTGCAGAGAAATGGCAAATATTTAATGTTGAACAACAAACAGGTCAGGGGATTGGTATCGCTGTTTTTTATCCGACCTGCGAAGTAAGCCTTTCATTTCATTCAGGTTATGCTAGTACAGGCTTATCAGCAATAGCCACTAAAGTTGAACATAGAGAAGTTATAGAGCTCGATAATAAACCCGCAGCGGATGTCTATCAACAATGGATGAAGATTCCATTTGATACCAACAGCAACATAATAAGTGAAAGCAGTTTAAATCCTTTAGGGCGTTTTGCTGGAGAATATTTTGATTTACCTTATTTTAAATTAGCTCATCCTGCACATATTACACAACGCAAGGGCATCGAAATGTTTGCTGAAGTAAAGCAAGGGGATCGCTTGTACTTTATGAACGGCACTGATGAACGACTGATTTCTAGAGCTAGTCGGGTAGTTAAAGCATCAAATGGTAATAAGCTTAATCCAATAGGTGGCATTACGATTTTTTGTGCCGGATGCATGTTAAAAATAAAAAATCGTATGGATGATGTTGCTAGCGGTGTAAATATTGCAATGTTAAATAAGCCTTATGTTTCTCCATTTACCTTTGGTGAGCAGGGGCAATTCATCAGTGGTGAAAATGCGCACGGTAACTTAATGATTTCAGCAGCTATTTTTCATAAAGGGTAGGTTGTTAATACTATGATAAGTTCTGAATCTGAAAAGCTACAAGAAACAGTCATTGATTTATTACGCAGTCAAGAACGAGAAAGCCAATTACAAGATGAGAATGAAGCCATCTTAGAAGGCATCTCGGCAATGGCGGGTGCGAATGATAAACGTCAAGTATTCAATAGCTTATTAGAAGTCCTACGCAAGTTTATTGGTTTTGATCAAGCACTAGTTCTTACTAGAGAAGACGAGCAAGAGCTGCTTGATGTGCTGGTCAGTACTGATAATCGTTTTAGTACAAACTCTTGGCTTATGGAAAGTACATTTAGACGAGCGATCAATGGTGAATGTATTGCACTATATTCTCCTAAAGATATTGTTGAATTTAGTACGCAATCGATTGAAGCATTAAATGACTACAGTTCGGCATTATTAACGGGGGTTAAAGTAAGCTCAAGTGATGCTGTTATGATTTTAATGAGCCACGATAAAAGTCAGTTCACACCAAGATGCAGGCGAGTGCTTAATAGATTTAGACCATTACTTGCACGTGCGATCATCGATATAGATTATCGAGAACGGCTGCAATCTTTAGTGGCAGCCCGAACTCAACAACTGACATTTAGTCAGCAACGATTTAAAGATTTTGCCAAAACAGCAGGTGATTGGTTTTGGGAAATTGATGTTGATTATAACTTTACCTATATTTCAGAACCTCAAGTCGCTAATACACAAATTGCCTGTGATAACTTTATAGAATTCTTTAATAACTACCCACTGTTCCAACAAAAAATGACGAATAAGCTCTCGCAGCAAGTTGTCTTTGAAGACGTAGAATGGAATCTTAGCGTTGATAATACTGAGCAGTGGTACAGCTTTAGTGGCACCCCTTATTTTGATAAGTATGGAAAACTACAAGGATTTCGCGGAACAGCTAAAAACATAACGAGCAGAAAAAAACGTTTATTTGACTTACAGGAAGCGCAAAAGCAAGCAGAAACAGCCAACAAAGCTAAATCTCAATTTATCGCAATGATGAGTCATGAGATACGAACACCACTTAATGCGGTGTTAGGTTTAATGGAATCGCTATCTTTATCTGGCTTGAATAATAAGCAAAATCTTTGGTTATCACAGATGGACCAATCAGCACATTTATTGCTGACGATTATCAATGACATCTTAGACTTATCAAGAATAGAATCGGGGAGTTTTAGGCTTTTCAATAGTGATATTAATGTTGTGGAAAGTATAAGGCTTGTCTCTGATCAATTGGCACCACAAGCAACTAAAAATAATGTTCAATTTCAATGTGAAATTGACGATGCGATCCCTAAACAAATCTACGGTGACAAAAATCGAATTGCTCAAGTGTTATTTAATTTAATCGGCAATGCCGTTAAATTTACGAGTATTGGTTCGGTTCGCGTTGTTGCTCGTAAAGTTGACGATAACATTGAAATAGCAGTCATCGATACCGGCATTGGTATTGCTAAAGATGCACAAGCAAATATCTTTAATCCATTTCATCAAGCGGATGGAAGTATCACACGTCGTTATGGCGGCACAGGTTTGGGCTTGGCGATTAGCCAGCATTTGATCGAAAAGATGAACGGAACAATATCACTTGAAAGTGAATTAGGAACGGGAAGTTGTTTTAAAATTTCTATTCCTATTATTTATCCATCATTGAAGAGTTGTGAAGCTGACACTAAATTTAAAAATAAATCGGATTGCTCTTTAAATATTTTATTAGCAGAAGATAGTAACACCAATCAGTTGGTTGCTAAGTTGATGTTAGAGCGGCGAGGACATAAAGTTGCGATAACTAACAACGGAAAGGAAGCGATAAATGTACTGTTACAGGGTCACAATAAGTTTGATTTAGTGCTAATGGATATTTCTATGCCTATCTTAGATGGCTTAGAAGCAACAAAACAACTTAGACAGAGAAAAATTAGTATTCCAATCGTCGCATTAACCGCGAACGCGATGCAAAGTGACCAGAAAATTTATCATGATATTGGTATGGATGGCTTTTTAGCAAAACCAATCTGTTCAAACGAGCTAGATGCGTTGCTGGAAAAATACCAAGAACTTAAAGAAAACCAGCAATCAGAAAGTACGATTTAGAGATTCGTATTAATCGAATCTCTAGTAATTAACAGCAAGCTTTAAGTACAAGGCAAACTGAACATTTGCAGCAGTATTTAAAATTGATGTTAATTACCTATTTTATGGTAAATAGCCAATACTGTTAAATACAATAATCAACCCACAAGCAGAGTAGAGATGTTAGATACAAAGTAGGAAAAACAAGATCATATATAGTTACCTCGATACCTTATTTAACATAATATACATAATGCGCACTTAAGTATAATGTTGAAATGATGGAGATTTAGCTTGGTAGCTTTGTTGGTTACTGAGTTTTAAGTGCTTCAAGTAGCTCGTCCATACCATCATCAAATTCAGGCGCACCTCGGTAACTTGTAATTCCATGATGCTCATGTGCAAACTTCATTGTTGCATCGGCAGACTCGAATGGCCCGTAAATTTCAAACTGATGTCCTTCAATAACTTTTGATAAAAACCACATGTCGATTTTAAATGTATCGTTGGTGCTGCGCTGTACATCTTCTACATTCTCGGCTGTGATATTTGAAAGTATAAATTAAAGTTTAAGCTTGAACTTGTGGTTAACTTTATCGTAAGAAAAATATTGGCACACTTTAGTTGTCATTGTTAGTTCACCAGAATTGATTTGTAGTTTTCAATGATTTCTTGGTCAGCATCTATTAATGATAATATCCGAGTTAAACCAAGCGACTAACACTACAACAATTTTCAATCCCTAGCGTTTAAGCTCTAGAGACCAAAAATTAATAACGGTAAAGCTCGATCTATCTAATGTATAAAGTCCAGCTTTGTAAGCTTGCTCTTCTTCAGATAAGATTAATTTCATTTTGATAAACTAGAAAATGTAACCCAAGGTCTGATGGTGAGTAACAAACGCTTAGATAAGGTAGTTAAATTTTCTCAAACGAAAGAGCTGAAATGCAACCAGAAAAACAAAACGAATAAGCAGTACGGCAATTTAAAACCATTAATCCCGCACTTATTCACCCTATAACGTTCACCTCTAACACCAAGAAGAAACCGTGACTTCCCTACTCTATAACCCAATTTATCCCAACTAGAGTTACCTTAAAGGAGACCTTTAATCAGATAATAATGAGGACATTTTTAAATAGGAAAACATAACTACGATGTTATTTAACTTGGTCGCTTTTTGTAATTACTTGGTTTAAATTCTCCAACCAATTCGACCATGTAGTCGCTAAATTCATGTGTACATGGATATAACTCAATATGTTGTTGATGTTTCTTCAATACTATCGAACGAATAAAAACAAGCTTTCTTCTTTCAACTGATTAATGGCTAATTAAACAGAGAGTTACACTGATATAACCTTTAAACAAAATAGTTACACCGTCACTTATAGCATTTAAAGCTTCTAACTAAGTCGTTTTCACTATCAATTTGATTAAAAAACAGAAGAATTTATATACAAATGATAATATGCCAAGCATATAGTTGCATCAATATAGAATTCGATACCTTTTTTGTATAAAATAGCCTCTCTTTTTGAGTAGTTATCCCCTTTGACAACTCTATTATTGATAAGTAAATAATGAACGATGAAGTAAACAACGGAATAGAACGTTTTGGTCGTTTTGATGTTGATTATTCGCGAAGAACGATCACCCGTATAAGTGATAATGCTGTTTTAAAAGTCTCACGCTCAGAGACTCATATCTTTGCTTTATTAGCAAACACCGCAAACAATACTGTACATAGAGAAACATTACTAAAAGAGTGCTGGCAAGGAAAAGTAGTAACGAATAATTCGTTAACTGTAGCGATAAAAAACCTTCGCACTTCATTTAGTAAAATCGGTGAGCATAATATCATCACAACTGAGCCAAAACTTGGTTACTCAATTAGAGAAACCTCTCTGCTTGATGATGGTTCTCATCCGCCTCTGTCTGAAGATATTAGTAAACATATAGAAGCTCATGAAATTGCAGAAAAGTTAGAATTAGAAGAGCATCAAGAAAGCATTATTGATAAACCAGTAATTACTGAGAAGAAAAAAAAATTCAGCTTACTCAATAAATTAAATACATTCAGCCTATTTGATTTTCTGATTGTTTGCTTTTTCTTTTTAGCTACTTTATTTGTCTGTTACCAGTACTTATTTTTTGTTAATACAACTGATGTTGATGGTATATCTGTTAATTATAATGGCGTTGAATTACCAAATCCTGTTACACAGGCAATCATTGATTATAAAGCAGGCGATATAAGTCAATGGTATGCATTCCCTATCGGTGGATTGTGTGAGCGTTATAAATTAATAGGTGTGCATAATGAGCACTATATTGACTTAACTTCACAGGTGAACCAGGAGCAGTGCGATGCTTAAAAAAGCTTTCCTTGGCATATTCCTAGCTCTATTGTTTATTATTGTCCAAGCGATTTTTAATGCTGTCAGCACACAGTCGGCATATTTATTTACTAAGGAATACCCTGCTTTTGGCTCTGAAATTATAAAGGTTGACCTAAATGATGGGCGAATTAAGATTAATACAATTAGAAAAGATAAAGAAAATCGAGTTATTTCATCATCTTTATTTAGTGGTGTATTTTTAAAAATTCAAAATCATTATTACACTTTTGGTGTTAAGCAATTAAATAAAAGTCGTGAAGTCGATTTCACTTTTAGTAACTTCTATATTGATTATCTTCGAACAAAAGAAGCTGTTTATATATCCGATGACAGAGGTATTCTAGAGCTAGCTTCAGGTAAGTCTATTTACCTAAGTAGCCTACTATTAGGTCAAAAGATACGCTAAAAATAAGCCGGTGTTTGCCGGTTTATTTTTAGCTAATAACACTAAGTTATAGTGCGCTAGGATGGTGACGTTTTGATTAAAAGTTGATATATTATAGAGAGTTAAGGAGTACCTAATGGCAATAACAATCCGTGATATAGATAAGCATTATTATATGATTGAGTCTCTTAAATCATTAACGAATAGTAATGTTACAACCAAAGCGCTGATAAAAGGTGGCTATTTAGCCGTAGATTTAGGTCAACAATTAGAAGATGAACGACTAAAAAGAATAAAAGCAGAGAGTGAACTTCAGGAATTAAAGCAAAAGTTTTCATCTTATATCAAAAGTAAAGAAGAGTTATTAGATGCATTAAAGTAGATTTAATAACAAGTTAAACTTATCTTTAACTTGTTATTATTCGCTTCACTTTGCACAAATTTTCAGCTCATCAAATCGTGTTGATTCGTCATACTCTCGGTTAAATAATAAATTTGTATAACTCGCAATACAAACTTCTGCAGTATAAGAAACAATGCTTCCATCAACAAGATGGCCACCTATTACCTGCCCTTTTTTATCAGCTACCGAAATATGAAGATGGACATGCTGTGGTGTTAATGTTCCTGATAATGTAAGAATTTCCAGAGGGCCAGAAACCTCTATTGTCTTAGATTCATCAGCCAATCGTATAATCACTTTAGACAAACAACCAATGCCTGAAAGTAAACTTCCTGCTTGGATCTTATTGTCTTGTACAAAGTGCAGAATACTCTTTTTAAGATCTTTACCTTGGGTTAATCGAAACGCGTATGGAATAATCACAATTGACTCTTTTAAATAGTAAGTGTAATAAACGTTTTATTACACTTACTTCCAATTAAGCACGTTTGCCCTTTTTAGTTGAATGAGAGCTATGAGGGAAAACATTACGAATACGTTGCTTTGTTTTACTTGGAATATCCTTTGAAAAATCAATTTTTGTAGTGAATCGATTTTTATAAACTTTGATATGACCACTAAAAGGTGTTTTATGTGCGATCTCTTTACATGCGGTTTGAAAGCCAGTCGGTACACTCCCTTTCGTTTTTATCAGTTCGCCATTTTCAAATTTCAAAACCATAATAGGACGATCTTTAAAGACGATAAAAATAACAACTACTGCTAAAACAAGTACATATTCCATTTGCTTACTCCTTAAACGTAACCTTTAAAAGAACAGCAACCACCAAAAAACGTTATTTATCAAAGGATTCAATGTTCAGTAGTTCTGTCAGGTTATTCTTGATATCACTAACCTGTTTGTTAGCTCGCTCTGTTCGGTTACTTTCACTGATCAAATATTCGATAGTATCGGATAATGTAGAACCTAACTCTTGCGATTTTTCTGCCAACTTTTCCCAAACACGGAAATCTAAATCGATTGATTTTTTTCGTGTATGTACTTGTTCTGCATTAAAATGGCGCTTTCTTTTTGCTCGAATCGCTTGTTTTAATTTATTTTCAAGCGCAGGAGACATATTTGAACCAATCCATTCAATCACTTTTGTTGGTTCGTGTTCAATATCGAAAAGAGCCTCAA
This sequence comes from Photobacterium sp. GB-72, assembly GCF_003026095.1. Lineage (NCBI taxonomy): Bacteria > Pseudomonadati > Pseudomonadota > Gammaproteobacteria > Vibrionales > Vibrionaceae > Photobacterium > Photobacterium sp. GB-72. Next base: position 149,492 of record NZ_PYNV01000006.1, read on the forward strand.
CAGCAGCTTCTGCTTCACTGCGATCAATAAAGCGTGTAATTGATTCGCCTTCCTTGTGTTTTTTTACTAAATAAGCCCATTTCCAACCGGATTCAAGATTTTCAAGCTGCTGATATTTCATAAAATTACAATTTTCTCATCGTCAACGAAAAACGCGTTACAGTGTAACTCTGGCATTCTTAAATAACAATCACCTATATAGAATAACCGATTGTTTTTATGAAACATAAATATAGCTCATAAGTTTCTATTATGAGCTCTTTGATTGTTTTATACTGCTTACCTTTTCACAGTAACAATAGAAAGCTAAATTTATGCATGAAGAATCTTGGCGTACAATGTTTCCTGATTATAGCCAGTACCAAACAACTCTAGAACATTATAGTAATCTTGAACCCGCGACAGTTGGTACTCTTCAACCTCGACTATCAGATGCCGTACGCCGCTTCAGCGCGCTTAATTTACAGCCTCGTATTCTACGTATTACGGCGCCTGATAACACGTTGTATCGTGACTATATTATTGAACTCATAAAAAAATACCAATATCAAAGTAGTAATAATACATCTAGCTCACAAACGAGTGAAAATGAGCAACCGATCATCATCGCGGGTGATGATATTACTGCTGAAAAACTATTTGGTGCCGTCTATCCTGCTCTAGAGTCAAATAGTTTAGCAAAACCAAGCGTTAAGCATGGTTTATTACACCAAGCAAATAATGGATATTTGATTTTATCAATCACCGCCCTTCTCAGTAATCCATCGTTATGGCCGCGTTTAAAAAGCGTACTAATGGACGGCATGCTAGATTGGGAGGCCGCTAACAAAAAAGTACTATGCCCCTTACCTGCGCCTGAGAAGGTAAATGTAAAACTGGTAATCATTGGTGATCGTCATTTAATGGCAGAACTTGATCATGCTGAGCCTGATCTTGCCGCTGGTTTTGCTATGTACGGTGAATTTGAACAAGATCTCTTATTAAACGAATCCAATCTTGAAGAGTATCTTCGTTATATAAAGGCGATTATTACTCATCATAAACTGCCAGACTTGGCTGATACGGACGCTGTAACTGCACTGCTATGTGCAGGTGCGCGTTATGCTGAAGATCAAACACGCTTACCACTTTGTTTGCTTTGGCACCTAAATCTATTGTCTGAAGCAAGTATAGAGACAGACGGCAAAGTTTTAACGGCAACGAATATTAAAGCATCACTTCGCGCTAAAGAATATCGTGAGTCTTATTTGCCAGAACGCGCTATTGCTGATATTCACCATGGCCAAGTCCTGATTGCTAGTGAAGGTAAAGAAGTGGGTCAGGTTAATGGTTTAACCGTGGTTGAAATGCCTGGACACCCAACAGCCTATGGCGAGCCTGCTCGTATTTCTTGTGTGGTTCACTTTGGTGACGGCGATATTTCTGATGTCGAACGTAAAGTTGAACTGGGCGGAAATATTCACGCGAAAGGCATGATGATCATGCAAGCGTTTGTTGCAACAGCGCTAGATTTAGATCAAGCCCTGCCTTACTCAGCGTCCATTGTTTTTGAACAGTCATACTCTGAAGTCGATGGTGACAGTGCCTCTCTTGCAGAACTCTGTGCATTAATGTCTGCATTATCTTCACAGCCTATTAATCAGCAAATAGCGGTAACCGGTGCTGTTGATCAGTTTGGCCGTGTACAAGCTGTAGGTGGGATTAATGAAAAAATCGAAGGCTTCTATAAAGTGTGTGTTCATCGAGGGTTAACTGGTAATCAGGGTGTTATATTACCAAAGACTAACTTGAGTAACCTTTGTTTAAATGATGAAGTCATTGAAGCAATAAAAGCGAAGCAGTTCCACATCTGGGCAATAGAGAACGTTGATGAAGCGATCCCTCTTTTAACGGATAAGCCATTCCGTAGCGAGAATGATGAAGATGAAACGATTTTATCTTTGATTGAAGAAAGAATTGATTATTTCCACCATGGTGACCTTTCAAATGAGATTGGTCTGTTAAATCGCCTACGTTTACGTATATCTAACTGGTTTGTCCAGAACTGATCCGAGTTGTTTAGCTTACACGTGTAAGCTAAATTGCTCCCATACATTTGAAGGAGTAATTGATTCTAATGACACGCCAGCATTCTTATACACACGAAGAACTTGTCGCTTGTGGCAACAGCGAACTATACGGTCCTGACTTCCCATCATTACCATCAGATAACATGCTAATGATTGACCGTATCGTAAATATCACCGATAAAGATGGTGATCACGGCAAAGGTTTTATTGTCGCCGAATTAGATATCAATCCTGACTTATGGTTTTTTAACTGTCACTTTAAAGGTGATCCTGTAATGCCTGGTTGCCTTGGTCTTGATGCAATGTGGCAACTAGTAGGCTTCTTCCTTGGTTGGTCTGGCGGTGAAGGCAAAGGTCGAGCACTGGGTGTGGGTGAAGTTAAATTTACAGGTCAAATTCTCCCGACAGCCAAAAAAGTAACTTATGAAATTCAGTTTAAGCGTGTTATCAACCGTAAGCTAATCATGGGTGTTGCTGATGGCCGTGTACTGGTAGACGGTAAAGAAATCTACGTTGCTAAAGATTTAAAAGTGGGTCTTTTTAAAGATACTGACAATTTCTAATCAGTGTGGCGAATCTAAATACTCAGCCCTGAGGCATTTATGTCTCGGGGCTTTTTTTATCCACCAGCATAATAACCTTGTATCTCTTCTACGTACTTATCCGTTACATGACTCTGACAAATCAACGAATTAAAAATAATAACACTCTTTAGTTTGCAATCACAAAAACAAGAAAATAGCCATTAATACTCATTTGATTGCAGTCTCTGTAATGTGTCTTAAGTAGATAAATCAAGAATGCTATCATTTCTTATTATGCATAAAAAAGCCCCTTCTCCTAAGGGGCTGCAGAATAGGGTTAACCATGAGGGAGGTTATTATTTGTAGAGACCTTGTTGTAACTCTTCTCTAGCGTCTCGCCAACCACCTAGCCAGTTAGTACGGGCATCTGTACCTTGGTACGGACATGCATCTGTAGAACGGCCATTTAATCCGGCTTGATAACCTCGAGCCTGCGCACGTTCTAAACGATCCCGCTTTTGTCTCTTCATAGTTCGGTCCTCATCCTTATCTGTATATTACTTTTCATTATCATTACATAATGATGGAGTTTTTATGTCTCCACTTATAAAAATGGGTTATTTCGAACAATTTATCAAATTTAAAAACGAAACAAGCCCACAAAATGTGAGCTTGTTGGTATAACATAATTTATTTTAAAAATTACTTACGGCGTCTGAAACCAATAAAGCCTAACGCTGTCAAAGCCAAAATGCCAAGCGATCCACCAGAACGTTTTACTGGCTCCTCGTCTTCTGTTTTACGAACAATAATATCTTTATCCGTCGCATTTGCCTTAGGAACAAGCTTAATCGCAACCTGCTTTTCAGTCACAGAACACTGCGCTTCTTTAGTTAAGTTTTGATAACCACCAGCACAGTAATTTGCTGTTGCTGAAATAACACCTGCGTCGTTAATATCGGTTGCAGAAATAATACGGTAAGAGTTTGCAACCGTATTCGCTGCACCGCCATCATTGGTTAAGTCATCTAGCATCCATACACTACCAGCCTTTAGAGGCCCTTGCGCTGTAGAGCCTGCAATGTAGGTAAATGCACGATGACGACGCTCAGAGCCATCAATTTGATTCTTCGTTTCTGAATCAACCCAACCTACAACCTGATCATTATCATTAATTGCTGTTGCATCACCATTTGAACCACGGAAGAATAATGGGCTTATAGATGTATCAAGGAACTTAGTCTGGTTCGTTGCTTTATCAAAGATAAACATTTTTTGTGGAATCGAACGGTTTTCAGCATTATGACTCTTTGCAATACCAACAACTTTAAAGCTCGAGTTGATGTCGTTAGCCATTGTGTATTGATAATTACGATCATCGCCAGTTGAAATATTTAAGCCAGGAACAAAAGTTTGTGTCCATTTCGTTAAATCAGCACTAGGTTCAAAGTATGCGGCTTGCATAACATAAGAATCATTACTATTGGTATCGCGAGATGCATAGCCTACAGCAACAGGAGCGTTATTGACCATAGCAACCGCATTAGCAGATGCCTGTGAAGAAACATCATCATGATCAGGGTCAACAGCTGCTAAATTTGAACTAATAACACCTGATTTAACAAGATTACCTGTATTATCAACAACCCAGAAAGCAGCTGCATTAGCAAAAGTACTAAACTGGCACTCAAACGTACTGTACAGATTAGAAGGATTATTCACACATTTAGCGAAGGTATCTTTGTTGAAACCTAAACCTATATTAATGTTATCTGTATTTGGCTCTCGCGAATCAAGATTTTGAGTAAATGTTTGACCAAAAGAAGATGAACCCACAACTAGCAAATTACCGTCAGTCGTTTCTACTGCCCCATTCGCTGTCGTCTGCCCCATATTTTTAACAAATGCATCGCCCGATACAGGCGCTAATAATGATACTGGGGTACCATCATTATTTACAAAACCACGTTTAGCAAAAGCACGAGGATTTACCGAACCATTCTTAAATACGGCTGAAGTTGACGTACCAAAACTGTAATTACCCACGATACCTTCAAGAACGGCATCAGTAGTATTTGCTTCGATATCACCTAGTGTTTTATCAATTGAAGTATAACCACTAGCTTCATCAGCTTTGGTTGTAACAGCTACACCATTTTTAAGTGCAAGAGCATTTGAATGGTAACCATTTAACCATGTCTGTTGAATATGTTGTAGACCACCTAAACCTTGACCGTCTTGAACATCATCAATATTGTAGTCATAACCGTAATACTCATTATCAGCCCAAACATTACAGATGTTGTAGCCTAAGTTATCACGACAGTAACTATATAACCCATTCCAATCATCAATGAACTGACGATTCTCATTATATGCTGTGGTATCAGATAACGGCGTACCTTGAGTACCACGTCGAACGGTTCCCGCAACATCATATGAATCAGCATTACAGTTGTTACCTGTAAAGCAATTGTCGCCTTCAGCAGATGGTTTAATACCCGTAGTAAAAGCTGAAACAGGTGTACTATCTGCATTTGCCTGTGCACTCGGGAAATATGCTTGAGCTGCAAGTTGATCTGATCCTGCAGTTGAAACAGGGACAATATCATAAACAGCAGCGCTAGCTTGAGAGGCACCAGCAACGAGGATTGCAAGTGTTGATAGTTTTAACATCTTATGTGGCATTAGGATTCCTTTTGCATCGCTTCCAATTCTTCCCATCGTTCAAAGGCAACTTCAAACTCTTCTTCAAGCTTAGCTAAACCTGTAAGGATGGCTTGTGTGTCATTTTTCGGATCGGAGAAAAATGCAGGATCATTAATTTGTTCCTGAATTTTCGCGATTTCATTTTCCAAGTCTTCAATTTTTTGCGGCAAGCCAGCTAACTCATGTTGAAGAGTAAAAGATAGCTTCTTACCTGCGCGTTTAGGTGTAACATCTTTTTGCTTTTGTTCTTGAGCAGCTTTCTTGCTCTTCTCTAATTCGATTTTTGCAGCCTGCTCTTTTGCTTGATTGGCATAAGAATTCGCACGCTGAGATTGTGCATCATGGTAACCGCCAACGTATTCGTTAACAACGCCCTCACCTTCAAAAATCCAGCTTGTAGTCACAGTATTATCAACGAATTGACGATCGTGACTCACTAAAAGTAACGTACCTTGATAATTGGCAAGTATATCTTCTAAAAGTTCCAATGTTTCGATATCTAAATCGTTCGTTGGTTCATCAAGAACCAGTAAATTATTTGGTTTTAGGAACAATTTTGCCAACAATAGTCGGTTCTTCTCACCACCAGACAGCGCTTTAACTGGCGTACGAGCACGACGAGGGTGAAATAGGAAATCTTGTAAATAACCTAGCGCATGACGAGTTTTACCGTTAATTGTCACTTCTTGCTTACCATCAGCAAGGTTATCCATTACGGTTTTCTCTGGATCGAGAATTTCACGGTACTGGTCAAAATAAGCCACTTCTAGCTTAGTACCACAGTGGAAGTCACCCTCAGTTGCTTGAAGTTTATCCAGCATCAGTTTAATTAAGGTACTCTTACCACAACCATTAGGGCCAATTAAGGCAATGCGATCGCCACGCATAACATTAAAGCTAAAATCTTTAACGATTTGCTTATCGCCATAGCTATAACCGATATTCTTCGCTTCAAAGACAATCTTACCTGAACGGTTCGCGTCTTGTAGCTGCATATCCGCTTTACCTACAACATCACGACGCTCTGCACGTTCATTGCGCAATGCTTTAAGTGCACGAACGCGACCTTCGTTACGAGTACGACGCGCTTTAATACCTTGCCTTATCCACACTTCTTCTTGTGCTAGTTTTTTGTCAAATAATGCGTTTTGTTCTTCTTCTACACGCAATAACTCAACTTTTGCCTCTAGGTAACCTTCATAGTCACCAGGGAAAGACACTAATTGGCCACGATCTAAATCAACGATACGAGTCGCCATAGAACGAATAAATGCACGGTCGTGCGAAATAAAGATAATTGAACCACGGAAGTCTTTTAGAAAACCTTCTAACCATTCAATCGTTGTTACATCAAGGTGGTTTGTTGGCTCATCAAGTAACAAAATATCAGGATCACACACTAGCGCACGAGCAAGTGCTGCTTTACGTTGCCAACCACCAGACAAATCAGTAAGAAGTGTATTCGGTTCAAGCTTCAAGCTTTCAAGTACTGCTGCAATACGCGTATCTAACTGCCAACCGTTATGGTGATCAACTTGCTCCTGAATACGCGATAGTTTATTAATGTTTGCTTCACTAGGATCGGCGGTGACAAGGTCCAATTGGTGATGGTACTCACGCAGAACACGACCTGCATCAGCAAGACCTTCCGCTACATAATCAAATACAGACCCTTCCGCATTACGCGGTGGATCTTGCTCTAAACGAGAAACCACCAGCTCATTTTGACGTTGAATACTACCGTCATCGAGTAATACGTCACCAGCAATCACTTTCATTAATGTTGATTTACCAGCGCCGTTACGGCCAACAAGACAAACACGCTCATGTGGCTGAAGAAGAAATTCTGCTTTATCGAGTAAAGCATGATCGCCATACGCTAGTTGAGCGTTACTAATTTTTATAAGTGCCATCGTAATTAACCAAGCTTATTTGTTATTAACCATGTTTTTAATGAATCTGTATCAAAGGGCCAGCCCAATTCAGGAACATTACGATCATGATTTTGAATAGAGAGTACAGGTATAGTTACACCGTAACGAGAAAACAGTGCGTCATCAAATGCGATATCAACAATATCAACTTTATCTTTAAGTCCAACCTCTACGAGCAGACGGTATGCCTGCTCGCAAAGGTGGCAGCCTTCCGTGCTATAAAGTGTGATTAACACTCGTCTTCCTTGTGAGTAATAATCCAACAGTTATGGATTTGCTTATTCTTAGCAAAGTCCATTGGCAATGTTTTATTTGAGATATTCTTCGCCTGTAAGCCAAGTTCATTAATCTTATCTAAATCCATCTTGAACTGACGTTTATTGTTTGAGAAAACAATTTGACCATCAGGACGTAGCATGCGCTTTAGGTTTTCCATTAACATGATGTGATCACGTTGAATATCAAACGTCTGCTTCATACGCTTAGAGTTAGAGAACGTTGGTGGATCGATAAAAATCAGGTCGAAAGTATCATCAACTTCTTGTAGCCACTGTAAACAGTCAGCCTGAACATATTCATGTTGTGGGCCTACCTGATTATTAAGCTCCATATTCTCTTGAGCCCAACGAAGGTAAGTATTCGACATATCAACGGTAGTTGTTGTCTTTGCACCACCGACAGCAGCATGAACAGTTGCAGATCCTGTATAAGAGAACAAGTTAAGGAAATCCTTACCTGTTGCCATTTGGCCAAGCATACGACGCGTAATACGGTGATCAAGGAACAAACCTGTATCTAAGTAATCATAAAGATTCACTTTAAGTTCAACACCGTACTCTTCAACAATCATGTGGCGCTCTGCACTTGATAGCTTCTGGTATTGGTTCTTACCTTTTTGACGCTCACGGACTTTAAGAATAACTTTATTGCTTTCTACACCCGTTACTTCAATTGTCGCACGCAACACATCCATAATACGACGACGTGCTGTTTCTTCAGAAACAGATTTAGGCGCTGCATATTCTTGGATAATTAAGTAATCTTTGTACTTATCAATCGCGGCATTGTAGTTAGGTAAATCAGCATCGTAGATACGGTAACATTCGATACCTTCACGTTTTGCCCATTTATCTAACTTAGTAATGTTCTTTTTAAGACGGTTCGCGAAATCAGGCGCGACCTCTTCTTGAACGATGACACCCTCAGATTGCCCTTCTTCTTTCTGAACACTACCTGCAGTGATCAAATAAGTTTTAAGTACACAATCTAATGCGCCGTTACGAAGCTTAAATTGCTTGTCTGCACGCATACGCATACAACTTAACAATTCGTTCGAACCTGAATAAATGGCAGCAACAGAACCCGCAAAAGCGAGTTTTAAACGGTTACCAAATTCTTTGTACAATGCAATAAGTTCAGGGGTTGTACCTAAACGTTCACCATATGGAGGGTTACAAAGAATAATGCCTGTTTCGAACCCTTCAGGGCGAACAAGCTGTGTGGCATCGCCATATTCAAAATCAATCAGATCTTTAACACCAGCACGACCCGCATTATCACGAGCAATCGCTAATACACGACGATCCATTTCACGACCAAAGAACTTGGTCGTGACTTTTGCAGGACCACGACGAGATTTAACCGTTGCTTCTGCATGGATCTCTAACCAAGCTTCTTGGTCAAAGTCTTTGATTGATTCAAAGCCCCAACACTTACGTTTAAGACCTGGTGCAATTTCAGCGGCTATCATCGCAGCTTCAATCACTAAAGTACCTGAACCACACATTGGATCTAACAATGCTTGTTCTGGTGTCCAGCCACTTTTCATAACAAGTGCAGCAGCATGGGTTTCACGCAGTGGTGCTTTACCCGCTTCACTACGGTAACCACGTTGGTGTAAACCGCTACCTGCCATATCAAGACCAAGAATACCTTTCTCACCAGATAGACGCATATGAATACGTAGATCAGGACGCTCACGGTCGATATTAGGACGACGTAAATCCGCTTTTGTAAATCGGTCTACAATCGCATCTTTAATTTTCATTGCACCGTATTGGCTATTACGGATTTCGCGGTTAGTACCATTAAAATCGACCACAATACGTGTATTGCTATCAAAATAGTTCATCCAGTTGATAGCTGTTGCACCTAAGTACAAGTCCATATCATCACGAACGTTAAATTCACTCAGTACTTGAATGATACGTGATGAGATTCGTGTCCATAGACAACAACGGTAAGCTGTTGCTTGTTCTGCTTTGAAACGGACACCGGCATGCACAACTTGAATGTTCTGTGCACCTAATTGTTCTAATTCATCCGCAAGCAAATTTTCAAGGCCGCGGGAAGTAATCGCTAGATATTGATTCATGGAGTTCTTTTCACACTAATATTGCGAGGAATTATAACTGAAATCACAAAAAATGCCTCGTCAAAACCATAATGAAATGGCTCATTTAGGAAAAAAAATTCATTCTTCAATCAGTACGTTCTCAATCAAAGAGGATGTAACAACAAACATCTTCACTTACCTGCAAAACTTGCGACCAATACAACGCTAAAAGTCATATTTAACGATTCTCATCAAACAAAGAACAAATCATTAATCTGGAATAATGAAAACCACCCTCAAAGCAATTTCTCACCCTGAGTGACATTTGATTTATCTTTAACATTCAAGAAATTAAAATTTTTTTACGCTAAATACCCCTATTCAATATTATCACCCGCCCTTTGGTGGAATAAATTATTCCAACGCTATTACACAACCACTACTTCACTGTTAACGCAGGAAAAAGAGGAAGGGATTGTCAATCAAACGTAATGTAACAAAGAAATTAACGTCATAATCCATCAGGTTTTACTTAAATAAAGCAGTAAGAATTGTCTGGCTATATATAAGAATTTTGAGATCTATGACATATTTTTAGTGTAATTTTTAACCAGAAAAATGGTGGATATACCTTGCTGAGTAGCAATGAAGTCAGTTAACGAATACAAATATACGCTCTAACCTATCTTGAATACCTACAAGGAAGCGTAACTATCACGAATTACAGAAATTGATGATGCGGTATGTAGATAACAGTAGTTATGTTGTTATCGTTAGTTACAAAGAAAATGGATATAAAAATGAGAGATTTGGACGATAACTATCTCAATAAAAGGTGATATCTTTCTCACCATCTAATAGAGAAAAGCATGCAAATATACTAAGGGAGGCCGTACTAGACAGCATAAGAAAGATAGCAAATTAGCCTAAATTTAATGGGCTTTTACTACAAAAGATAACAAATACTGCTATCTACCGGGAGACTGATAAGGATATACGACAAAAATATGAGATGAAGAAACGACTAACCGACAAGCGCAAAATGTCGCTGTTCAGTTTCTACAAAACAGGGAGCCATTCGATCATTCATAACTTTAATGGTTTCGCAGAACTCCATGCTTTTAAGGCCGTCTAAATCAACAGTAGCAACATCAGCAAGCATACAGAGACTCGCGACCCCACTGTTTTCAATCACAACGTAATGGGCAGTACAAGAAGCCGTCATTAAAGTAATAACTTGTCCCTGTAACGGCTCTACACCTTGTTGAGGTGCGAAATACCAACTTTTTGGCATCATAGGCTTATGGAAACGTCGTGCGGCTGTAGCATTTAATGCTAATTCACATTTTCTAGCTGCAGAAATTGGCAGATGAGCAATCTGCTCTTGGAAGTTTTGATAAGCTTCAATATCATCAACATTAAAAAAATCACTTATTTTAGCTTCTGGGGTAAGCAGCTTACTTGGTAACGATACACGGAAAAGCATATCGTCATTCAACTCAAGCATGAGTGAATTCATTTCAGCGTCAAAATACCATTTCCATGAATTATCTGGCTTTAACACGTTCTTACTCCTGAAAGACAGTGATTTATTTTGTATCTGTGATCATATGTTTAAATTTTAGCTTAATTCTACTCGCGTATTCATAAAATAAAAGGGGAAAATAGCGGTTCTATCACGAGTAAATCAGATGTATATTTGATACAAATAGACTAAGTACATAATTAAAAACCCAGCCTAGTATTCACTAAGCTGGGTTTTCGTATGTCAGAAGATATTTAAATTTAATACTTCAGTACGAGAGCGATAGCCAACAGTTAAAGACCGTTTACAATATCTTTAACTAAACGTGGGCCATGATAAATAAAGCCAGAATAAACCTGTACTAGGCTTGCACCAACCATCATCTTCTCGCGAGCAGCCATTGCAGAGTCAATACCACCGACACCAATGATTGGTACTGCGCCATTTAATGCTTCTGACATTTTTCGAATAACTTCAGTACTCTTGTTTTGCAAAGGACGACCGCTTAAGCCCCCCGCTTCATCACAATGTTCCATCCCTTGAACCAAAGAGCGATCCAATGTGGTATTTGTTCCAATCACACCATCTATATTATTACGGATCAAAGAATCACATACCTGTTGAATCTCATGATCATCAAGATCGGGAGCGATCTTAAGTGCTAGAGGAACATACTTATCATGTTGTTTCGCTAATTCAGCTTGTTTAGCTTTAAGCTGGGAAAGCAGATCATCTAAAGCTTCACCATATTGTAAGCTACGTAATCCCGGTGTATTCGGTGACGAAATATTTACAGCAATATAACCAGCATATTGATAAACTTTTTCCATACAAATAATGTAATCTTCAACACCCTTTTCTATCGGTGTATCTTTATTTTTACCGATATTAATACCAATGATGCCGTCAAATTTTGCTTTCTTTACATTCTCAACAAGATTATCAACACCAAGGTTATTAAAACCAAAACGGTTGATAATGCCTTCTGCTGGGATCAAACGGAAAAGACGAGGTTTATCATTACCAGGCTGTGGACGAGGTGTCACGGTCCCTACTTCAACAAAGCCGAAACCCATTTCACCAAATGCATCAATACATTCGCCGTTTTTATCAAGACCAGCCGCTAAGCCAACAGGGTTTTTGAATGTAAGCCCCATAACTTCGACAGGACGTGCAGGAAGATTTTGTCGGTAGAAAAGTTCTAATGGAGTGCCAGTAAAGCGAGAAAAGTTCTCAATAGCGAGGTCGTGTGCTTTTTCAGCATCCAACTGAAAAATAGCAGAACGTGCGATGCGGTATAACATTGTAACTCCAAAATAAGTCCCGAATAAACGGGATGGTATTATTCACAGTTATTCTGTTAACTTCAATCGTTATTTTTTTGATTATTGTCAATAAAACAGTAACTTAGAAATTAAACCTTTGTTTAACAATAAGTTATAGTTTCGTAGTTTCACAAATTATTACACATAAAAGCAATCGTTTTCTTTTTAGCTCTGAAAAAAGTAACGTATTATTTTTATAACCTTATTGTTAATACTTAAATAGTGACAATGTAACATAATAACATCGTAAAAAAGTTACATTGTCACCATATATGTTACACCGTAGCTTATACCATCTTATTAGGCGGTGACTATAAAGTACACTGACTACTGTATCGGCCTTGAGTTGAGATTTAGAATGGTTAATTCACGTAAAGCGACAGAGAACTTTGCAAACTCATGCGCATTACCGACTTTAAATTCAGCCAGTACACTCTCCCATCGATCAACCGCTTTTTTATGTTGTTCCATCCATAGTGATATACTTTCTTCTGGCTTAGCAGTACTTGTCATTATAACCGCTGTTGTTAATTGTCTTTGTTGCCAATCTAGATCTTCACGAAATGAAGCTCTTGCTAATGCTTGCCAATTATTCTCAACAGCTTGGTTTTGAATTTGCTTTAAGAACCAATGAAGTGATAGTTGCGCTCCTAGTACAAAGTACACTCTTGCAATATGCGATATGTTAACGTCCATTTCTTTTGCAATTTGCGCTATATCCATGGCTGAATATAAACTGGTTAAGCGTGAAATGTTTTTGGCCAACCGCTCAGGTACCCCTTTGCGGATCATTTCATTCGCTTGCTCTTCATGCTCTACCACTTCTTCAGTTACAAGGTAACTATCTAATTCATTTCGTAACTGCTCAACAAAAGGTTGATAGAATACAATTTGTTGTTCTATACCTAACTTGTGCTCTCTATTGCGTAGGAACCATCGTGTGACCCGACGCAACATACGCCTTGAACGATAAAGCATGTCATATTGCGTTTGTGCTGAAACTTGATTATCTAATGCTCTAATTTCACTAAAAATCTGGTCAAACTTAAAGATCTCACGCCCTATTGAGTAAGAGGCTGAAATTTCATTTATCGTTGCCCCCGTTTCTTCTTGCAGCCGAGTAACAAAATTGCATCCCATTTCATTCGACATCAAATTAGCTAATGATGTTGCGATTAATTCACGTCGTAATGGATGGTTTTCCATTTGTGATCTGTAGTTATCTTGTAAAAATTGAGGGAAGTAAGCAGGTAAAAGACGGGAATGATAAGGATCACTGGCTATATCGTGATTAACGAGTTTTTCTTTTAACACCATTTTACCGTAAGCCACCAGCACAGCAATTTCTGGTCGTGTTAAGCCAATCCCTGCCTTTTCACGCTCTACTAATGTTTCATCATCAGGTAAACATTCCAGGCTTCGATCCAATTTGCCCTGTCGTTCCAGTAAATGAATAAACCGCGTTTGTTCCTTTAATAGTTGTACTTGCTGTTGCTCTGTTACTGAAATAGATTCACTTTGGCGATAGGCATCATCTAATACAATGTCAGCAACCTCATCTTCCATCTTTTCTAAAATACTATTACGCTGTTTAAATGTCAGCTCATCAGCGGTCACTAGGCTATTGAGTAAAATTTTGATGTTCACTTCATTATCTGAGCAATCAACCCCACCAACATTATCGATAAAATCGGTATTCACTCGACCACCAGCTTTCGCAAATTCAACTCGACCTAACTGGGTTAAGCCTAAGTTTCCCCCTTCACCTACAATTTTTGCTGCAAGTTGAGAACCATTAACCCTAACAGCATCATTGGTGCGATCACCAACATCGGTGTGAGTCTCTTTAGTCGATTTTATGTATGTTCCTATACCACCATTCCACAATAAATCGACCTGCATTTGTAATATAAGATGTATCAACTCATTAGGTGTGCAACTTTGCTTACGCGTTTGCAGTAAAGTTTGCACAATAGGTACAAGCTTAATCGCTTTACTTTTACGTGAAAATATCGCCCCACCTTCAGATAAAACTTCACGATCATAATCTTCCCAACTCGATCGTTTAAGTTCAAAAAGACGTTTGCGTTCTAACCAACTTGCGGCAGGATCCGGATCTGGATCAATAAAGATATGCTGATGATTAAAGGCCGCTAATAAACGAATATGTTTTGATAACAACATCCCGTTACCAAACACATCACCCGCCATATCACCAATGCCGACACAGCTAAAATCTGTTGTTTGGCAATCTATACCTATCTCTCTAAAATGCCGCTTAACTGACTCCCAAGCTCCTTTCGCTGTTATTCCCATTTGTTTATGGTCATAACCATTAGATCCGCCAGAAGCAAAGGCATCACCTAGCCAAAAATCATAATCAGCAGCCAATGAATTGGCGATATCTGAAAATGTTGCCGTGCCTTTATCCGCCGCAACCACTAAATAAGGATCATCTTCATCATGACAAACGACATTTGCTGGTGGATACCGTTTACCCTCTAAGATATTGTCTGTTACATCAAGCAGCCCACAGATAAAACGTTGATAACAATGTAATCCCTCTGCAGCTATCTCTTCACGTGTTGTTAATTGAGGCTGCCGTTTGCAAATAAAGCCACCTTTCGCACCAACAGGCACAATTACCGTATTTTTAACCTGTTGTGCTTTGACTAGTCCTAATATTTCTGTGCGGTAATCTTCTTGCCTGTCTGACCAACGTAAACCACCACGCGCAACTTTTCCCCCGCGCAAATGGACACCTTCCACATCGGGGGCATAAACAAATATCTCGTAACGAGGAATTGGAGCTGGAATTTCAGGGATAGATGATGGATTGAGTTTGAGTGATAGCCATGCTTTTGGCTTACCGGTATCTGTTTTTTGATAAAAGTTCGTTCTGAGGGTTGCTAAGATCATATCCATATAACGACGAATGATCCTGTCGTCATCTAAACTCTCGACATTCTCTAATCGCTCTACGATCTTTTTGATCAATAACTGTTCTGCTTTCTCACTATATTTCGCTTTGGGATCAAAGCGTAATTTAAACAACGACACCAAATAACAAGCTAGCTGACAATGATTAGACAGTGTCTCTTCTATATACTGCTGGCTAAATGGAAAGCCAACTTGTCGCATATAACGAGCATAACTGCGCAATATGGTAATTTCTCTACCAGACAAACCAGAACGCAGCACTAAACGGTTAAAACCATCACTTTCAAGCTCTCCATGCCAAATATCAGAAAAAGCATTTTGAAAACGATCTCTTGCTTCTGATAGGTCAAATCCATTTCTAACATGATGTAACATCGCAAAATCTAAGATCCAATTAACGACACCATCCGCAGTGATCACTTGATATGGTGATTCACCAATGACCCGCAAACCTAGATTTTCAAGCATTGGCATAACATCAGATAAATGAATCGGTTCATTACGGTGAAAAAGCTTCAATTTTACAATCGATGAGTCTGCTGATTCCTCTTGTGGTCGATAAAATAACATGCCTAATTTATTATCTTCATTCAGCCCTTCTAGCTGTAAAACATCTGCTACTGCAGAGCCAGGTAGCATTTGCTCTTTATAAGATCGAGGAAAAGCACGCGCATAATTTTTGGCAATTGGGATCCCTTTGCTTTCGCCAAAGTTAGCCACTAACGACTGGGTTAAACGATCTTCCCACGAGGCAACAGCGACAACTAAATTATGCTCTATCGATTTAACATCTACATCGAAATTATTGTTCTTTACCCTAACGATGTAGTGCGTACGAGCTAATGGACTCACAGAAAAAAAGGTTGTGAACTCAACAGTTTGTGATGAACCAAGATAGTCTTTTAAAACACTTTGGATCTTACGCCTAAGCTCCGTGTCATAACGCTCTTTGGCAACATAGACCATGCAGGAAAAAAAACGCCCAAAAGGATCCCGTCTTACAAACAATCGCAGCATGTCACGATCTTGCATTCGTACTACGCCTACTCCCACCTCAAGCATTTCCTCTTCTTTTGCTTGAATAAGTTCATCTCTGGGATAAGTTTCTAATACATTATTGAGCGCTTTCCAAGAATGCGAGCCTTCCGAATACCCACTGGCGTTGAGTATTCGTTTTACCCGATTACGGATCAATGGAATGTTCATTGCTGTTTGATGGTAAGCCGTCGACGCATATAGACCAATAAAGCGATGTTCACCAATGACATTACCTTTACTGTCAAATCGTTTAATACCGATATAATCAATGTAAGCGGGACGATGAATACGAGATTTAGCATTACTTTTGGTGAGAATAAGCAGATCGGGCTTTTGCGCTTCAATACGCGCTGATTCAGGTAAACTGGATAAATTAAGTGGCCGTGCATGGCGCGGCTTTTTAAGTAGACCAAGCCCGGCCTCTTGCGTTGGTCTCAATTGATAATCACCTTTTATCGGCTTTAGGTCGTAACAGTGATAACCCATAAAGGTAAAATTATGATTGGCAACCCAATCAAGAAATTCAATCGCTTCCTCGCAGTATTGATTTTCAACAGGTAATTTTTCTGTTCTTAGACCTTTGATAATTTGATGCATTTTATCTTGCATCCATTGCCAATCATTCACCACTAATTCAATGTCTTTAAGCACCGCTTCAAGTTCATCTCGCAATATCGCCATTTGATCATTTTTTGTAAGACGATCTACTTCAATATGAAAAAGTGTCTGTAGATCCCCCTTATCACCGCACGCCTTAACGATGTTATTTTTTTTGTCGCGCTCAAAATAATAAGGACCATTCAGCATTAAATGGCTAGTAATATCTAATCGATTTAACGTCATACGTACAGAATCAACCAAAAAGGGTTTATCTGGCATAACAATCTCAACCACGGTGTGGGTAGATTTCCAGCCATGGCGACTTAATGTGGGGTTATACACACGAACGGATATTTGTTGCGGATTATTTTTAACCAGATGATGCCATAGGCTCAGCACAGCACCATATAAATCAGATTCGTTACGTTGTAATAAATCATCTTCAGCCAATTGATTTAATAGGCTTTTAGCAAACACATCAACTAAAGGTTGCTGGGTGTTATCAACTTTGGATTTTATTAAGCCATATACTTTTTCAAGTAATACAGGAACCACATTGTCTGGTGCATTCATAAGAAAATCCCATAACTTTTACTACCTTAGGTAAGTATAGGTATGCAATTTTCTGTCCGAGTTTCAAATAAAATACATGATAACAATTTAGCTATGATAAGAGATGTAAACACTAATCAGACAATTTAGTTAATGTAGTCAGTTTATTATTATCATCGACAGCAACTTGAAAACGCCCTCGTACACCCATTTGCGTTAAATACGGACGTAAACGCACAGCGGGCAATTGAAGTTTTAATCCATTCTCTGTCACCACAACAGCACTACTTGCTGCACCAGAATAGTGTTGTAAGAAAACTTGATAACTAATATTTACTCGAAAAGTAAAGCTTCGCATAATCCCTTTTATCTCGTTATTCGTTCAATAGCCCAATATAGAAAAAGCCAAGTCCCCATTACACACTCCCTCATAGAAAGTGTTTAGTAATAAGGTACTTGGCTCTATTATTTAGCGAATTATGATTTATTGTTCAAGCGCTTTATGCACTTTCTCAAACAGATCTTTTGCTAAGTTATCTAATGCCGCTAACTTCTCAAGCTCGCTACGCATTAATTGCTGACGTGTTTCATCGTATTGGCGATACTTTAAGAACGGCTCAATTAATCGTGAAGCTACTTGTGGATTACTGGTATTTAATGCCGTTAGGATTTCAGTTAAGAACGCATAACCAGAACCATCTTTCGCATGGAAATGCACTGGGTTATTGGCACAGAAACTCGCCACTAAACTGCGCGTGCGGTTAGGGTTTTTCAAGCTAAACGCTGCGTGACTCATAGTATTACGCACATTTTCTAACGCATTATCAGCAGGATTTGTGCCTTGTAGCATGAACCACTTATCCATAACCAAGCCATCGTGAGTCCACTTATCACTAAAGTCTGACATTTGTACTGCGCGACAAGCTAATTGCGCATTATTTGCAGCAGACATAGCAGCCATCGTATCAGTCATGTTGTCAGCAGCTGCATATTGTGCAATCACTAAATCATTACCTAGCGCTGTATGCGCTAGATAAGATAAACACTTGTTACGCAATGCGCGTTTAGCCATAGCATCATGATCAAGACTGTATTCGCCTTGCGCTAAGCTACGATAAATCGCGAGTAATTCATCTTCCATTTCTGTCGCTAAAATCTGAGTTAACGCACCAACAACCTTATTGATTGCATCAACATCAACTTGCTTGTACCAGCCTGCGATTTCATTCTCGCTTGGCAGTGTTAGCATTTCAGCAATAAATGCAGGATCAAGATTTTCATCCAATAATGCGCCACGGAAAGCATCAATAACCGCTTCAGGTAATTGAACTGACTCACCAGCTTGAACAGCTGCCACATTGTTACGAATGTATTTCGCCAATAGCATTTGGCCAGCATCCCAGCGTGCAAACTCGTTACGCGCGTGGATCATCAAGAAGATCAACTCTTGATCTGAGTAATCATATTTTAAGATCACAGGTGCAGAGAATTCACGCAGCATCGACATCACAGGCTGTTCCGCAACATTCTCAAATACGAAAGTTTGCTCTGCTTCTTTTACATCTAACACGTTGTGAACAGGCATACCATTTGATTGAAGTGCAATAACCTCACCTTTGCTATCATATAGTTCGATATCAAACGGAATGTGAAGTGGTAGCTTTTCTTCTTGCCCTGCTGTTGGGGCTGTGTGCTGCTTTATAGTGACGTTGTAACACTTAGTATCTGCATCATATGACGTATCAACTGTAACAACTGGCGTTCCTGCTTGACTATACCAACGACGGAAGCGAGACAGATCAATACCTGATGCATCTTCCATTGCTTGAACAAAATCATCACAAGTTGCAGCTGTTCCGTCATGGCGATCAAAGTACAGCTTCATACCTGCTTGGAAATTTGCTTCACCTAGCAAGGTATGCATCATACGGATCACTTCGCTACCCTTTTCATACACTGTTAATGTATAGAAGTTATTCATCTCAATAACTTTTTCTGGACGAATTGGGTGCGACATTGGGCCACGATCTTCAGCAAACTGTGGACCACGTACAATACGAACATTGGCAATGCGATTTACTGGACGAGAGCCAAGATCTGATGAGAATTCTTGATCACGGAATACAGTTAAACCTTCTTTTAAGCTTAATTGGAACCAATCACGACAAGTAACGCGGTTACCTGTCCAGTTATGGAAGTATTCATGACCGATCACAGCTTCAATACCTTGGTAATCAGTATCCGTTGCTGTTTTAGGGTTTGCGAGAACGAATTTAGAGTTAAAGACATTCAAGCCTTTGTTTTCCATGGCGCCCATGTTGAAGAAATCAACCGCCACAATCATGTAGATATCTAAATCATATTCAAGACCAAAACGCTCTTCATCCCACTTCATTGAGTTTTTCAATGAAGTCATGGCGTAATCTGCGCGATCAAGATTGCCTTTATCAACGAAGATTTCGAGCTCTACGTTACGACCACTCATTGTGGTGTAGTTATCACGTAAAACGTCAAAGTCACCTGCCACTAAAGCAAAGAGGTATGAAGGTTTTGGGAATGGGTCTTGCCATTGTACCCAGTGACGACCATTGTCTAAGTCACCTTCAGCAATACGGTTACCATTACTAAGTAAATAAGGGAATGCTGCTTTATCCGCAATGATCTTAGTTGTGAAACGAGCCAGTACATCTGGACGATCAAGATAATAAGTAATCCGACGGAAACCTTCTGCTTCACATTGAGTACAGAAACCGCCCCCCGACTTATACAGCCCTTCTAATGCAGTATTTGCTTCTGGATTAACGGTTGTAACGATCGTTAAATCAAATTGAGCAGGCAGATCTGATAAAGTTAAGTGGCTGCCTTCTTGAATATATGACGTCCATGTTTTGCCATTGACAGAAATACTCACAATGGCAAGTTCATCACCATCAAGTACAAGTTGGGCATCATCGTTATCACTAATACGAATAACCTTGCTTTGCGCTATCACCGTTGTATTGGTGTCATAAAGGTCAAACGTTAAATCGATATCTGTAATAGTGTAATCCGGTTGACGATAATCGGAACGATATTTAGCAGTAGGTTGTAAAAATGCCTGCTCTGTCATTATTATATTTCCTTTTATAAAGGCTCTACCAAACCTTGCATCAATAGACAGGTGTTAATAGAACGACAAACAATTTTCATAGTTTGATACTATAACGTTCAAACAAGAATTAATATCAAATATATCCGATAGTTTTATCTTTAACGGTCAATTTCTTAGTTTTCGCAATTAAACGATTAAAAATAAATCAAATTTCAATCGACATATCTAACCTCAGCCTTTTCTGGATATAAATTAATCAATTGTTCTATGTAAAGTACAATTTTTAAATAAAGAAATACTGTTTTACTCACTATTAATAATTATTATTTATCCCGGAAAAGTATGAGTAGTTAACTGCCAAACACTAGAAAACTTTTAAAACACTCAGTATTAATGAATAAACTCCCCGTCAAGCTATAGTTTATATATTGCTCGTAACGATAAGAGAATTAAAAACTCATAAATAATGCGTAAGCTATATATTTAGTAAGTAAACTTCATGAGTCTATAAAGCCTAATGAGAATGGTTATACTTGACGAACATCACATCTTAGTTCACAATCAGTCGTAACCTAAGGCATTAATAAATTCTATTTTTTATTTATCTTCAATAATATAACCCATTGAATAATAATAAAATCACGTTACAGATAGATTTATTATCACTTCTAATAAGTATCTACAGCCAGATATGAATAATAACCAACACAATATTGGGGTTATCAACTCCCTGCTTGATACTGATGCGTATAAATTGCATATGCAACAGGCAATTTTTCATCAATACCCAGACGTTGAAGCAGTGGCTGAATTCCACTGCCGAAGCGACGAAGATCTGCGCCCGTACTCTCAAGAGATCAAAGATCAAATCGCAAACATCGCAGCGCTCTCTTTTGCTGACGATGAAATCAATTATCTATCAACATTAACTTTTTTCAGTGCTGACTATCTTAAGTATTTACGAAATTTTCAACTAAATGCAGATGATGTTTGTGTTGATGATTCTGGTGAACAGCTATCTATTATCATTCGTGGTAAATGGTTGGATGTGATCTTATGGGAAGTTCCTCTTCTCGCAATTATTTGTGAAGTGCGCTGTGCACACTTATATCCAAATGCTACGCCCGAAGATGCCATTAAACAATTACAAGAAAAAATTTCACGCTTCTACCACAATGCACAAGATACAGATTTAAGTGAATTTTCGCTGGTAGATTTTGGCACTCGCCGCCGTTTTTCTAAAGCCGTTCATCATAAAGTTGTTGATTACTTAAAAGAAAACATGCCAGAGTTCAAAGGTACTTCGAACTACTATCTTGCATATACTCGTAATTTAACACCGGTTGGAACTCAAGCTCACGAATGGTTCCAAGGCCATCAGCAATTAGCCGGTGAGCTTGCTGATTCTCAACAATTAGCATTAAATCGTTGGCTACAAGAATACCCTAACGATTTAGGTATTGCGCTCACCGACTGTATCAATATGGATGCTTTCTTACGTGACTTTGATAAACGTTTATCTGAACGTTTCATTGGTTTACGCCATGATAGTGGTGATCCTATTTCTTGGGGTGAAAAAGCCATTGCACATTACAAATCATTAGGCATTGACCCAAAAACAAAATCACTGGTTTTTTCTGATAGCCTTACACTTGATAAAGCACTGAACATCTTTAAGCATTTCAACCACCAAATAAACGTAAGTTTTGGCATTGGCACACAGCTAACCTGTGATTTACCAAATGTAAAAACATTGAATGTTGTGTTGAAACTAACTGAATGCGAAGGTCGCCCTGTAGCAAAAATTTCAGACGAACCCGGTAAGAGCATCTGTCGGGATGAAGACTATTTAGATCAGCTTCGTACTGCATTTAATCTCGCTAACGAATAAAACTTCATCTATTTTCAAATTAGAAAGGCGAACAAGTTATCTTGTTCGCCTTTTTGTCTGCACATCATAACCAATGCTATATTTGTTAATATTATAAAAGTTATGGAATGACCTTCCCTTTCACCACTAGCATTGTCGCTACATTAATAAAAATTATTCTCGTTGTAATATCGCTTCCATTCCAAAATGAGTATTCGTTAACGTTAGCGTGTCATTGCTACTTAATTCAAATTCAGAATCGTGTTGCCCATCTTCATATAATAAAACCAGTTGGTTATCTTCAATATAATAAATACCACGATGCTCTTTTGATTTTCCTTGATCATTTGAGACTTCAGCAGAGAATAAAAAATCAGGGCGTAACGTGAGTGAAAGTTCAGAAATACTGTGGTCAACATCAGAACCTGATATCATTGAAGTTTTCCAATTACCTGGTAGATTTTCAGGGGCTAACTTAGTAAATCTTGCACCATCTAACACGAACTGATTATAACTAAGCATATAAGTATGCA
Source organism: Photobacterium sp. GB-72 (assembly GCF_003026095.1). Taxonomy (NCBI): domain Bacteria; kingdom Pseudomonadati; phylum Pseudomonadota; class Gammaproteobacteria; order Vibrionales; family Vibrionaceae; genus Photobacterium; species Photobacterium sp. GB-72. The sequence goes on from NZ_PYNV01000006.1 coordinate 172,537, forward strand.
TTTGATCTTCTTCGCCTTCGGTGACAAAAGTAATATTGGTTTCGTCAATATCATACTCACCTGACCATTGTTCTATTTTTCCATCAATACGAAGTAAACGCATTGCAAATACATAGTCAGATTTAAACATCACATGCATTGCACGATAACTTTCACCCTCACTTTCTACACCGGCTTCTGTTGAGCTAAACCAATACCAATTACCTAATAAAAATGGATAGTCAAACTCCGTAATATCGTCGGCAATGATTGGGCGGCTAAATGCGCTAAAGAAGAATAACACGGTAATAAAGAATAGTTTTTTCATAGGCTTCCCCTGTTACTAGAACAAAGTGCATGTACTTTAAAACTAGTTGGTAAAGCTATTTTGCGATGAAAAATATGCGACAGATCACATTTAAATATGCGACAAGTCTTATTTATGAGATTATTACAGTAACAAAGAGAAATAAAAAAGCGCCCCATGAAGGAGCGCTTATTTATGTGTTGCTGGATACTATCAGAAAACTACGATGATTTTATCTTGGTTAAGTCAGCGGTAATACCAATGGCTTCATCCAAATATGCATCAGGTGCTTCATAATCTTTTGGTACTGCATCTAAATCAGCAAACGGTTTTTTACCGAGTACTTTTTGACGCTTATTTAAACGTACCAATCGATCAGCATCTTGTTTATCTTGCTCAGCTAAACGCATTTTTTCATTTAATGAAATTCTATTGATATCTTTTTCCTTTTTATAGGTTTTGATATCTTCATTAATGAAACCAAACTCCATATCATTCTTAATTCGTGCAAGGTGTTCTTCATTTAACTTAGGAAGAATTGACGAATAATTATGAAGTTGTTGATATTTAGCCGGTTTAATACTATCCCACGGTAATGCATTATCTTCTACACTTTCACCGGTTTCAGACGGATCAATTGCTGTTGGGAAAGAGATATCAGGCACAACACCTAAATTCTGAGTACTACCACCATTAATACGGTAGAACTTTTGAATTGTATATTGTACATGACCCAGCGGCTTATCGAATAAATCATATAAATGGTTTAAAGAACGGTGCTGCTGCACAGTACCTTTACCAAATGATTGTTCACCAAGAACCACTGCTCGACCATAATCTTGCATTGCCGCAGCAAATATTTCAGATGCCGATGCACTATAACGGTTAATTAGAACAGTTAACGGCCCATTAAAGAAAACTTGATTATCTGAATCACTGTTTACTTTTACGCGACCATAACTATCACGAACTTGAACAACAGGCCCGCTTGAAATAAATAAACCACTTAATGCTGTCGCTTCAGTTAATGCACCACCGCCATTGTTACGAAGATCAATAACGACACCATCAACTTTCTGCTCGTTAAGCTTAACCAATTCTTTCTTGGTATCTTCAGATAAACCGACATAGAAACTTGGTACTTCAATCACACCAATTTTCTTGCCTTCAACAGTTTTCACTTCCGATTTAACGGCACGATCTTCTAGACGAATTTTGTCTCGAACAATAGTGACAGTGTAACTCTTGCTGTTCTTACCTTCTGGTAAAACATCAAGAATCACTTTACTGCCTTTCGGACCTTTGATTAATTGGACAACATCATCTAAACGCCAGCCAATAATATCTACAATTTTTTCGCCATCTTGACCAACACCAATGATACGGTCACCCGCAGCCAGCTTTTTAGAGCTCGCAGCAGGTCCACCAGCAACAAGGGATTGAATCGTCGTATAATCATCTTTCACTTGCAGCACTGCTCCAATCCCTTCCAAAGAAAGGTTCATTTCTGATTGGAACTGCTCAGCATTTCGAGGAGATAGATAACTAGTGTGAGGATCAACTTCACGCGAGAAAGCATTCATGTATAACTGGAATACATCTTCACTATGGGTTTGAGTTAAACGTTTAACGGCGTTGTTATAACGTTTACCTAGTGTTTCTTGTATTTCTTTCCAGTTTTTACCTGCCAGCTTTAAATTCAACGCATCGTATTTCACACGCTTACGCCAAATTTCATTTAACTCAGCTTGATTTTCTGGCCACTCAAGTTCAGAGCGATCAATAACAAAGTCTTCATCTTTATCGAATTTAATCTCTGTATCTAATTGCGAGATCGCAAACTGATAACGGTCAAAACGACGTTGAAGGACTTTATTAAAAATATCAAATGCACCCGATGTATCACCAGATTTCAATTGATCATCAAACTGATTTCGCCAGCGTTCAAATTGCTTTACATCAGAAGCAGTTAGAAAGCTTTTATTATAGTCGAGCATTTCGATATAACGATCGAAGACCTGACTAGAGAATTTATCATCAAGTGAAAAATGCTTGTAATGAGAACGGGTAAAGCGTGACGCTACCCTCTTACTCGCAGTTGCGTGCTGCTGCTCTGGTGCAAGTTGCGGCAAATCACTTAATGAATACTTAGCCTCTAAGGCTTGCGCTGAAGCTGCCAGCATCATGCCGGCAGCAATCAGTGAGAAACGGAATCGACAATTCATGCGTCGCGCATTCTCCCTTTATGAACGCAGGTGCTCCGCTTTAACAGCCATTACTAAGCCGTTATTTAAGCGAACACGCACATCGTCCTTGTTAATTTCGACAATAGTTGCCGGCATGTTACCTGAGCCCATATTCACTTGTACGTTCTTACCAACAATAACTTCGTCAGCTTTTAGTACAGGTGTAGTCTCAACTGGCTTCTTATTAACTTTAGCCGTTTTTGGCTTAATGTTCTTAGGTTTAGCAGTTTTTGCGCGAGTTTTTTTCGCATCACCTTCTTTAGCTGCTTTAGCGATAGCCTGCTCTTTACGACGAGTACGTACTTTTGCTTTGCTTTCTTCTAAGGCTTTAAGTGCGTGATCAACGTGTTCTTGCTCAAGTACATCACACTCATTTCCATCAAGATCAACACGACTTACACCAGCTTTAACGCCGTGAAGGTAACGCCAGGAAGATGTGTATTGACGTAATGCTGTACGTAGTTGAGTCTTACTGATTTTTGGATCATCACTTAAGCGCTCAGCAAGATCTTGAAAAATACCGATCTTAAGTGGTTTAGCTTCACCCTCAATAGTAAAACATTTTGGGAAACGCTCAGCAATATATGCAATAACTTCTTTACTGTTCGTTAACTTTTCAGAGTTTTCCATGGACTTTCCTGACATAAACGAGATTTGCTCGTTATTAGTGCTTTGTTCAAAAAGAAATAGTGGGGCTATTATAATTACCTAATAAGGAAAAACCACCGAAAGCATGAAATTAGAGTACTTTTTGTAGCTCTGTAACCAAAGAAACTAGACCTTGTTCATCATTTTGGTCAAATCTTGACAAATCTGGACTATCAATATCCAGTACACCTATACATTTTTCCCCTATATTTAATGGGATAACGATTTCAGATTGACTAACTGCGTCACAAGCAATGTGCCCAGGAAAGGCATGAACATCATCAACACGGATGACTCTGTTATCTTTTACTGCCGTACCGCATACCCCGTTACCGACAGGAATACGAACACAAGCAGGTTTTCCTTGAAATGGACCAAGTACGAGCTCATCATTTTTTAATAAATAAAAGCCAACCCAATTTATGTTCTCTAACTCCATATTCAACAACGCACTAATATTAGAGAGATTGGCAATGAGATCTGATTCACCTTCAACTATCGCTAAAGCTTGAAGTGTCAGACGGTTATAAAAAGAACCTGTATTTTCCATAGCATACGCCTTACATAATCGTTAAAATGGAAACACTTAACAATAATAGGAATCATTATCACTGTGAAGCATTCATTCCCCACTATGATTAATTGGTCTTGGCTTTTTATTCAAGCTAAAAAACATCGTCCCCGCCTTATCACCGCGAATATTATTGCTGTTATTGCCACCTTGATTAGCGTACCAATTCCATTACTTATGCCATTAATGGTCGATGAAGTATTACTCCATAAGCCAGCTGAAGGGATCCAATATTTAAACCACCTTCTTCCCGAACAATGGCAATCACCTACTGGCTATATCTTATTAGTGTTATTTTTAGTTGTCTTAATGCGTACCGTAAGCCAAGCATTGAACATTTTACAAAGCCGCCAATTCACGCTTGTATCAAAAGAGATCACCTTTAATTTACGTCAGCATTTATTGGATAAATTAGGGCGTATTAGCATGCGCCAATATGAAGAAAAAGGCAGTGGCGGCATTACTTCGCATCTTGTCACTGATGTTGAGACTATCGATAAGTTTGTCGGAGATACGTTAAGTCGTTTTATTATCGGCTTGCTCACCGTTGTTGGTACTGCTGGCGTTTTATTATGGTTAGATTGGCGACTCGGGCTATTTATTCTCATCATTAACCCTATTGTTGTTTACGCTTCAAAAATGATGGGTAACCGCGTTAAAAACCTCAAGCGTCAAGAAAATCAATCTTATGAAAAATTCCAACAACGTTTAGTCGAAGTATTAGATGGCATATACCAATTGCGCGCATCTAATCGTGAGCGTGAATTTTTAGCTCAACTAAAATCGCACGCAAATGATATACGCCACAGTGCTGATAAGTTTGCATGGCAATCAGAAGCGGCAGGACGCATCTCTTTCTTATTATTCTTGGCGGGTTTTGAAGTATTTCGCGCCGCTGCAATGTTAATGGTGCTTTTCAGTGGCTTATCTATCGGTGAAATGCTGGCTGTCTTTAGTTACTTATGGTTCATGCTTGGGCCAGTACAAGAGTTATTGGGGATTCAATTTTCTTGGTACAGTGCATCTGCGGCCATGCAGCGTTTAAATACGCTGTTAGATTTAGAAGAAGAAGTTCGCCCTACCGCTACCGTTTATCCCTTTAATCACAATGAAGCACTGGATATTAAAGTAAGAAATGTCCGTTTTTCTTATGACAATGATAAACAAGTGCTGCGAGGTTTAAATATTGATATCCCTGCAGGAAAACGTGTTGCTCTTGTAGGTGCATCAGGCGGCGGTAAATCAACCTTAATTCAATTACTGCTTGGCATTTACCAAAAGCAATCAGGTGATATTTTTATTAATGGTCACCCGATTGAGGCGGTCAGTTATGAATCTCTTCGCGAACGTATGGCTGTTGTGCTCCAGCAGCCCGTCTTATTCAACGATACATTACGCCATAACTTAACATTAGGTGGTGAATATACTGATGATGAACTCTGGAATGCGTTAGACATTGCTCAACTTACAGACATGACAGAGCGGTTAACACATGGCCTAGACACTGAAATTGGTCGACAAGGTATTCGTTTATCCGGTGGTCAGCGTCAACGTTTAGCGATTGCCCGTATGATCTTATCTAACCCTGACTTTGTTATTTTAGATGAAGCAACATCAGCGTTAGATACTTCAACAGAAGCTGCACTTCATAAAGCGCTGAATGGTTTTTTAAAAGATAAAACCACCTTAATTGTTGCCCACCGTTTATCTGCCGTTAAACAAGCTGATTTAATCTATGTCTTAGAAGATGGATTAGTCAGTCAATCAGGTACACATACTGAGTTAGTGAGCCAACATGGGTTATATCGAACACTTTACGGTTCAATTCAATCACCTAATAATGATGTTGAACAAACAGATCAACAACTTCCAGTAGCAAGAATCGGTACAAAATAATATAGTACCCATCCTTGACGCTCATGGGCTATCATTCACTATGTTTTTACAAACGTGTGAATTTTTATTTCGTGAGCGTTTTTATATCTCGCTCTTTTGCAAAGGAAACAACGTACTATGTCAACGGCCAGACGCTGCCCCGGTTGCAATTTACTCGTGCTCCCTGAGGTGGCTCAACAAGGACACAGTGCTTACTGTCCCCGTTGCCAAACACGTTTATATCGTGGGGGAACAGCAAGATTTAATGCAGAACTGGCGATTGCCGCAGCGGGTTTAATCCTTTTTATTCCAACCATTACTTTACCGTTAATCACAATACGATTATTCGGACAGATGATCCCTGCGACACTTCCATCTGGCGCCATCACACTTTCAGAAAATTTTCCTGGCGTTGCCGCATTAATCTTATTTTGTAGCGTTATTGCCCCGCTATTAGTCATAGGGGCGGTTTTTAGCGCCCAATTTTCCCTTAAATTTCGTCACTTTACTCTATTTAAAGCATCAACATGGGTTCTTCACCATTTAAAGCAATGGGTGATGCTCGATGTTTTTTTAGTTAGTCTCGCCATTGCTTGTTTTAAAGTCCAAGAAGTCGCAGAGATTAATATCGGTCTTGGGCTGTACTGTCTCATTACCTTACAGATATTATTTCTCGTGTTACTGACTCGTATCAGTGTTCGTCGTTATTGGGATGCATGGCAACCTGAAAATGAGCATATTAGTGATGACTTAGACACACTTTGTACGACCTGTCATTTAACGCAAGAACACCTGACCCATTGCCGCCGCTGTAATAGTCCATTACACGATCGTATTCCACATTCTATTCAAAAAACATGGGCATATTTAATTTCAGCAAGTATTTTTATCTTGCCTGCTAACCTTTATCCCATTTCAATTTTCATGAATAACGGTAAGCGTATTGAAGATACTATCTTTTCAGGTGTTGCTGAACTCGTCAGAACGGGAATGACCGGTATCGCAGCAATCATCTTTATTGCCAGTATTGTTGTCCCTGTCGCGAAAATTCTAAGTTTGGCTTATATCCTTTTAGCCGTACAGTTCAAACGAAAAACACACCACCTATTACGTATGCGACTATTTCGTGCCGTACACTGGATAGGTAAATGGTCGGTAATGGATCTTTTTGTTATCGCCATCATGGTCACATTAATCGACCGTGGGCAAGTTCTTGATTTCACGCCGGGACCTGGGGCAATTGCCTTTGCCGTCGTGGTAGTATTAACAATGTTAGCAGCAGAAAGTTTAGATTCTCGCCTGATATGGGACAATTATGAACAACGATCCAAATAACGAACAACCCAAAAAGGTGAAAATTCGCCGTGATCGGGGGTTATCACCGCTGTGGCTGTTGCCGCTATTAGCATTAATACTTGCTGGTTGGTTACTGTATAAATCAGTTAACGAAGCCGGTGAACGTATTCAAATCCACTTTAACGATGCCGTGGGTTTAGTCGCTGGAAGAACGACTATTCGTTATCAAGGCCTTGAAGTGGGTATTGTACGTGATATCAGCCTATCAAAAGATCTTAAGAGTATTTACGTTACTGCCGATATCTATCCTGAAGCGGTAAATATTCTTCGTAAAAACACCCGATTCTGGCTAGTCAAACCTAAAGCTTCAATAACCGGTATTTCAGGCCTAGATACCCTTGTTTCTGGTAACTATATTGCGTTATTACCTGGTGATGGACCTGAAGCAACAAAATTTACGGCATTAGAAAACCAACCAGCAGATACCCCATTAGAAGATGGTTTAAAGCTGCAATTAAAAGCACCGAATCTTGGATCAATCAGTATTGGTTCGCAAATTTTCTATAAGAAGATCCCTGTCGGTGAGGTGTTCAATTACACCCTTAGTGATAACAAAAAAGAAGTGATTATTGATGCACTAATCAAACCTAAGTATGCCAACCTCGTTACAAATAAAAGCCGTTTCTGGAATGTCAGTGGCATGCGTGCTGATATCGGTTTCAACGGTGTTGATGTGCAGTTTGAAAGCCTGTCAGCACTAATTGCGGGTGCTATCGCATTTGATTCGCCAGATAAAGGTAAAGCCATTGAAGCAAATCACCAGTTTAAACTCTACCCCGATATCAATACAGCGGGTCGTGGTATTGCTATCACAATAACCTTGCCAGATAACAATGATATTAGCGATTCAGGTTCACCTATTATGTACCGGGGTTTGCAGATCGGTAAAATCACCGATGTAAGCCTTGATGAAAAAACCAATAAAATTATCGCACATGCTGCGATTGAACCTAGCATGCGTGAATACTTAAATAGCGGCTCTCGTTTATTACTCGAAGAAGCTGAAGTATCACTAAACGGTGTTAAAAATATCGGCAATCTGGTACGAGGCAATTTCTTACGTTTAATACCGGGTAAAGGCGAAACTTCACGTCAATTTACAGCTATTACCCGTGACACATTAGAAGAGCAACAACCCGGTGTAGCAACCTTCAAGCTGTATGCTGATAAAAGCTTTGGTATTAAACGTGGCACCAAATTACGCTTTAAGGGATTAGATGTCGGGCGAATCACTAACGTTGAATTAACCGGTGAGCGTGTAAGCTTTGATGTCTTAGTTCAACCTGAGTACACCCATTTGATCAGAAGTGGTAGTCGATTCTTCGTTGATGGTGGTGTCGATGCCAGCATTTCGAGCAAAGGTATTGATGTTTCTATTCCGCCAGCCGATCAATTAATCAGCAGTGCGATTAGCTTCACTTCTATCGGTAGCAAAAAAATAAACAAAAGCTACACCCTATTTAAAAACCGAAGTCTTGCCGATCTTGCGGATGAAAAACTGAAAGGCTATAGCAGCATTAGTTTATTTGCTGAAAAGTTACCCCCCGTATCTGAAGGTAGTCCAGTACTTTACCGTAACTTACAAGTAGGTGAAGTGAGTGACTTTGCTTTGAAAGATAACGGTGTGAGCATTAAATTAAATATCGAGAAAAAATACCGTCATTTGATCACTAACCACACCGTATTCTGGAACCGTTCAGGTATCGAAGTAGAAGCAGGATTAAATGGTATTAAATTAGTGACCGATCCCCTATCCACGCTTATCAAAGGTGGGATTGCTTTTGATAACATGAAGCAAGTGACTAACCGTATCGGTTCTAAATACAAGCTTTACCCAAGCTTAAGTTCAGCGCAACATTTTGGACAGCTGATAACTTTAACAGCCGATGATGCACGATCTGTCTCTAACAATACTGAGATCAAGTTCCAAGGCGTAACCATTGGTAAAATCATTAACATCGAACCCGATTTTCATACAAACAACGTGAAAATACAGGCCCGTTTATATCCGAAATACGCTCAAAAAATCGCAAAGTCAGATAGCTACTTTTGGGTGGTTAAACCAAAGATCAGCTTAAGTGGTAGTGAAAACTTGGATTCGTTGCTGAGCTCTTACATTGCTGTTCAACCTGGGAAAGGCTATTTTGCTGATACCTTTAAGCTTGGTTCGGCAGAGTTGTTTGATTCCCGCGTCACGATAGTATTAGAAAGTGAAGAGCGTGATTCGATTAGCGAAGGTACACCATTGCTCTACCGTGATATTCAAGTTGGACAAGTGGTTAACGTTTCACTCGGTGACTTAGCTGACCGTGTCATCATAAAAGCCCAACTTGAAAAGCAATACCGCCATTTAGTGCGAAAAAACACTGTATTTTGGAACACCTCAGGTGTGAATGTTGATATCGGTATTACAGGTGCCAACATAAAAGCAGGTACATTTGATAGCCTATTACGTGGCGGAATTGCCTTTGCAACCCCCGAAAAGCAACCACTTGAACCACAAGTTAAAGCAGGAACACACTTCTTACTACATAAAGAAGCAAACCCTAAATGGTTAGCATGGCGTACTGCAATTCCTGAGAGTTAACAGCTAAAATCAAACAAAATAAAGAGCACTTCGGTGCTCTTTTTTATTCAGAAAAAACCTTTATTACGCTTTGTATTAGCAAAAACTGCAATTCATACCAATCTGTTATAAAATCAGCCTCATTAGCTAGTTAATAGAGATCCTTCCTTTGCATCCGAATATTCACATCCCTGACGCATTTATCGATTTAATCAAGCAAACCATACCTGAGCATTTAGATATCGATGAATTTATTGCTTGTTGTAAAACACCCCTTCGTCGCAGCATTCGCGTCAATACACTCAAAATTAGTGTTGAGGATTTCTTAGCGCGTGTTGCAAATCGTGGTTGGACATTAACGCCTGTTCCTTGGTGTGATACTGGCTTTTGGATTGAACGAGAAGACGAAGATACTGTTTCTCTTGGTAATACCGCAGAGCACATGGCAGGACTTTTCTATATTCAAGAAGCCAGTTCGATGATGCCAGTAACCGCATTGCTTAAAGATAATGACGCATTAGACTGTGTATTAGATATGGCATCAGCGCCAGGTTCTAAAACCACCCAAATTGCATCTGCAATGCAAAACCGTGGTGCACTGGTTGCCAACGAGTTAGCCGCGAGCCGAATTAAAGTACTCCATTCAAACTTACAACGTTGTGGTGTTCACAATGCAGCACTGACCCATTTTGATGGCTGTGTATTTGGCACATGGGCACCAGAATCTTTTGATTCGATCTTATTGGATGCGCCATGTTCTGGTGAGGGTGCAATTCGTAAAGATGAAGATGCTATGGCTAATTGGAGCCTAGCTTCTATTGATGAAATTGCCGAAGTACAACGCAACCTTATTGTAAGTGCATTCCAAGCTCTGAAAACTGGCGGGGTTATGGTGTATTCAACATGCACATTAAACCAAAGTGAAAACCAAGACGTTTGTCATTTCCTAAAAGAAAAATTTGGTGATGCTGTTCAATTTGAATCGCTAAACGATCTGTTCGATGGTGCAGAAAAGTCACTCACAGAAGATGGCTTCCTACACGTTTACCCTCAGATCTTTGATAGCGAAGGTTTCTTTGTCGCACGTATTCGTAAGCTGGCACCTGTTGAAACCGATAGCGTAAAAAAGCGGATGGGGAAATTCCCGTTTGCTCAGCTTAAAGACAAAGAGCAACAAGAGATAGCCCAACAGTTAAAACAAGATTTAGATATTACCTTACCTGAGCAACATGATGTCTGGTTACGTGATAAAGAAGTTTGGCTTTTCCCTTCTCAGCTACGTACTTTAATTGGTGAAATCCGTTTCCAACGTATTGGTATTAAGCTCGCAGAACAGCACAAGAAAGGCTATCGCTGGCAACATGAAGCGGTAATGACACTGGCAACAGGCAAAGAATCTATCGCTATTGAACTTAATGTTGAACAAGCTAAAGAATGGTTCATGGGACGCGATATTCGCCCAGGAATACCAGCAGGCAAAGGTGAAGTGATTGTTACTTACCGTGATTACCCTATTGGTATTGGTAAATGGGTGAGCAACCGTATCAAAAATGGCTTACCTCGTGAATTAGTTCGTGATACTAACCTATTTGATATTTAAGGTAAAAATATCGTTAGCATCAAAAAGTATAGTTAATGATGACTTTATTAAATGCAATAACTGGAAAATAAACATTATTCAACTAACATTGAAAGTGTAATCATACTCCATTTACTAACCAGTTAGCGCAAGGCTCTTACGAGAGCCATTCCCCTAAGCCCGAAACAGGAATCGTTTCGGGCTATTTTTTGCCTCAAGTAATATTTCCAATCAGCGCTAAAATTTAAAAACCCAGCACTATAGATATTGTTATTACTTACGATAGATATAAAAAAACCGAGCATTACGCTCGGTTTAATTTAACTAATATAAGCATGCTATGTCTTTTGCACACTCTCAACTTTCTAGTGCTGAGAATTAGTGTTTATGTGCAATTTCAGCTTTTTTCAGCTCTTTTACTGCTTTGCTTACTTCACGACGCTCTTTCGAAAGCTCTGCACTGATGATGATATGATCATCAACACGATCTTCGTAGTCACCTTTCATGTTTTCAACAATTTCAACGATTTGATCGTGGCTCATATCGGCCTTAATGTAATCCATCAAGTTCTCTAACAACTCAACACGCTTACGGTTATCACGAATTTTACGATCGTTGTCTAGGATTTCGCGTTTAAGTTTGTTTTTACGACGTGTTTGACGAACGAGTTCAAGGATGTTGTTCATGTGTAGTCCTTAGTCTGAAAATAAAACCTTGTGAAACTGATTTAATGCAAGGGATAGAAATAATGCACTTCCTAGTACATAACCGTCGAGTCTCAGTTTATTACTGAAATCGTTATATCAGAAAGTCATTCGTAAACTCAAGCAATACTCATGATTAAATGCTCAATGATGATTCTATGAGCATCAACTTATGTTTCTCGCTTAAATATCACACAAAAAGCTCAACAAATTTTTGATATATCACAATAAATACCCCTATTTTAATTAATAATTATGACAATTAGACAATATATGTAATCTGTAATCTGTAATAACAAAATGGTATCTTTTGTGAAATCCACCACAAAAAAAGCCTTCCTGTATTTGCAAATGGCATATCAGCACCTACTCTTGAAATAGACCAGTACTCGTTTACAACAATGCAATCTGGACAAGGATAGCTTCCTCGAAGTGTTCAAGCTCAAATAGCGTAGTAACCCGATATTGGCGACACAGTGTTTGATGTAAAGTTTATCAGGAGAAAACATGTCAAAAGCAACAGGTACCGTTAAGTGGTTTAACGAAGAGAAAGGTTTTGGTTTTATCACTCAGGATAACGGCGGTGCTGACGTATTTGTACACTTCCGTGCGATTACTGGCGATGGCTTCAAAACCCTAACTGAAGGACAAAAAGTTTCTTACGAAACAGAGCAAGGTCCTAAAGGTCTACAAGCTGCAAATGTTGAAAAAGCATAATTATTTGCTTATCTAACGTTACGTTAGTTCACATAGCACTTGATAAAAGGGTCGTCACGGCCCTTTTTTTATCCATAATTAATATTCCCACCCTACCGCCTCACATTCACAATCGACTGCATAAAAGTGATTTACCAGTTAAAAATGCAAGATTAGAGCACACTTATAGATATTGATAGACCTGTTATTATTAAAATTCCTGATAAGAATTAACCAGCCTGATTAATAAGACACCTATTTCATAATATTCTTTGCTTTTTTTTTGTAATGCGGCTCACATTATAACGCGATAAATAAGTAACTCACTTGCTCTTTAAAATCGAAAATGGCTTAATATCAGCGTCCTATATAACAGGGCTATTTATGAAACAAAGTGAAAGAAAAACTTCGTTACACTGTTCAAACGTACACAGTTGTCCTGAAGCGCTTCAATATTCTTTTGTACATAAGTAACACATTAATTTATTTCAGGAGACATCACATGTCTAAAGCAACTGGTATCGTTAAGTGGTTCAACGATGAGAAAGGTTTCGGTTTCATCACTCAAGATAATGGCGGCGCTGACGTATTCGTTCACTTCCGTGCTATCGCTGGTGAAGGCTTCAAATCTCTAGCAGAAGGTCAAAAAGTTTCTTTTGACGTTGAGCAAGGCCAAAAAGGTCCTCAAGCTGCTAACGTTGAGCGCATCTAATCTACAACGAACAGTTGAAGAAGTAAGGGTATCTTTGGATGCCCTTTTTTATTTCCGTAGAAAATGATATCAAGCGACTTAAACAATATATGCCTACTCTTTACGATTTAAGCACATCTTAATTCTTGGTGAGCCACAACCAAAATAATCGTCTTCTTGCCCTATCTCTACAAAGCCTAGTCTCTGATATAGCTTTATTGCCGTGTTCTTCGGATGCACAGTCAATAAAATTCGATTGTAATCAGCTAGCAGCGCTAATGCCTTATTCAACAACGCTTTTCCAACACCTTTCCCTTGCACCTTATTCGCAACCGCAATACCTAATACCCACGCATCGCTCTGCGTTTCTGTTTGTCTATTAAAGCTTGGGCTTGCGAGTACATAGCCTACTACATGTTCACATTCTGAAATGGCAACCAATAATCCACTTGGCCAACAATCATATGCCTGACGAAATAAAAAATCAGGATAACAATGCTTGCCAAATAGCTCACGCTCTAATTGGTATATCGCGGCAAGATCTGATTTTTCTGCTTGTCGTATTTGATATAGCACTATCCATTGCTCCGTGACGTCATGCAGCCAATAAAAAACCAGCCCATCGGCTTAACAAAAAGCTAGCAAGATGAAGGCTGGTTTTATCCAGTATAGATTATAAGTAACCTATTACTTGTCAGCGCGGCTCATGAACTTTTGCTCAGCCGTGTTAACTTTAATTTTTTCGCCATTCGCGATGTATTCTGGAACTTGAACCACTAGACCAGTTGAAAGTGTCGCTGGCTTAGTACGAGCACTTGCAGAAGCACCTTTGATTGATGGATCAGTTTCAACGATAGTTAGTTCAACTGTCGCTGGAAGTTCGATAGCAACAGGCGCGCCATCAACAGTAAGAACTTCGATACCTTTCGTATCTTCAGTGATGAATAGTAGTTCTTCTGCGATTGCTTCTTTGTTGAATGTGTATGGTGTGTAATCTTCATCATCCATAAACACATACTCTTCACCATCGATGTAAGAGAATGATGCTTTTGTACGACGGAAATCAGCTAAGTTAACCATTTCATCAGCTTTGAAGCTTACGTCTGATTTAGTACCAGTAGCTACATCATAAATACGCATTCTGTAAAGACTTGCGCCAGCACGACCACTAGGCGTTAGCTTACTAATTTCTTTAACAAGACCTACTTTACCGTTGATTTCAACAGCAGCAAATTTTTTAATGTCACTAGCCTTTGGCATGATCATAATTCCAAATAAAAATAGTGGTGAGAAATTACACCAAGATACAGATTTATAGCAAGTGTTATAGTAGTACAAACACTAATTTTTTGCGTTTACTCCCTAAGCTTGTTCAAAGCTTAAACAACCATAAACACTTTGCATAAAAAACCACGGTTTATCTGCTTTTGATATCCCATCCAACATTTGTGACAAAGGCTCAACCAACTGATTTCAAACATCAATCTAGAACTTTAATCCATCGTTATAAACAAGCAAACACACACAGCTATTTGCTCACTCAATAAAGTTTCTATATAAAGCTACATATGTCACTTTTGATATTCAGACATCCGTTTTTTCAAGCGTGCGAGTTCAATCTCATTAGAGCGAACAGTCAGCTTAATATGGTCATATTCATATTCTTCTTTCGTTACACTCATCACCGAACGAATATCCCCCATCAGCCCTTTTGCGGTATAAGGCACAATGATTTCTTCTTCTATCATCTCGTGTTGAGCTACATCGACAACGTATTGATGAAGTTTGGTAATATCTAGTGGATTACGGGTTGACGTCATCATAGCATCAGGAAATTCAGCCATTAATGCCTGTTGCTGATCAACACTTAATTGATCTGATTTATTCAGCACTAATAGTTTTTTTATACCATCAACACCCACTTCTTTTAGCACTTCATGAACAACGTCTAATTGAGAACGGAATGACACATCAGATGCATCAACCACATACAATAATAGGGAAGCGTCATGAGCTTCAGCCAAGGTTGAATGGAAAGATGCCACCAAATCGTGCGGTAATTTTTTAATAAAACCAACCGTATCTGATACTAAAATACGCGGTTGTGTTTCTGGTTTTAAGGCGCGAACAGTGGTATCTAGCGTAGCAAATAATTTATTTTCGCCTTCAACATCACTACCTGTTAATGCTCGCATCATAGACGACTTACCCGCATTGGTATAGCCAACTAACGCCACACAAAAAAGCTCTGAACGTTGAGTTCGACGCCCTTTCATTTCATCTTGAACGCTGACTAATTCACGGCGCAATTCCGCCAATTGATCGCGAATTTTACGACGATCAAGCTCTAGCGTTGTTTCACCCGCACCTTTACCCATTTGTCGCTCTTTATTACCGCTGGTGGATTCGCGTAAACGTGGCGCTAAATAATTAAGACGAGCAATTTCAACCTGTAGTCGTGCCGTTCGTGTACGAGCATGACGGCTAAATATCTCAATAATGATGCCTGTGCGATCAAACACTTCAACGCCTAATTGATTTTCCACATTACGTAATTGAGATGGGCTTAAATCACAGTCAAACACCACAACATCGGCAAGTACGCTGGGTAAATCATCGAGTGACACATCTATAAAATCAATGTCATCAAGAGGATCATCTTCACCATCGTCTTCAATAACACCAAGGTTTCCAGTTAACTGCGCGATCTCAGCCATTTTACCAGAACCAAGTACACTCATTTTTTTTGTTGAGCTTAGTTTTTGAGACTGTGTGCCAACAACTTTAAAGCCTAATGTCGTCACTAGGCGTGCTAATTCTTCTAATGAACTTTTTGCTTCATCGCCTTTAAATTGCGGCGTTTGGATTGAAATTAGTAATGCGTTGTTTTTTAACGGTTTTTGTGTTAATTGCATACTGAATGCTAATGCACTAACGTGCACCCTATCTTTATAATTACCTTCATCCTACGCTCTTATAGTCAGGCTTTATACAAGAAAAGATATTATTATTTAACATTCTTTCTATTTATTATTACGATAATAAAGATGTTGTTCTCTGTTTAAAGGTTCTAACGATTTATTTTAAATACCACCACGATATGTCATCGCATTTACCTAAGAATCCAGAATAAATTTAAATGATATATTGATGAATTATAAAAATATTATTTAAATACAACGTGACTTATTATGTAACAACTCACAATATTAGATTATATTATTGAATCACATAACTAATATAAAACAATACCTTGATTAACATTCAACCATGTAATAATATCCTCGCCTTCGTTTTGAATATATCAATTAGTTTTAGAAAGTATCTTACTTTTAGCTTTATCTAATAGTTCTATTAGAACGCTAGATCACAAATAAAAAATTACGGTTCTTCATGTTACAAATAGCGATGCTACTTTTCGGTGCACCTTTCGTAAAAAGTAAAATATTTCATCTGTTAGGATTCAGCACCCTTTGGGGATTTGCTGGCCTTCTCATCTTCATTGATGGCCTTGACGGAAAAGTATTTGATTCCTTCAGTTACTTTCTTTTACTTGAAAGCTTAACAACTTTAATCGTAGCGCCTAGCGGATTGGGGTTGCACCGTAACATCCTTATTTTCAAAGGATTAATATTCTTTTGTTACGCAATTGCGGCACTCGTAAATATCAAATTTAGCAATATTTTATTATCTGCGACTTTTGGTTTAACTTATATTTCTGTTGGTATTTTTAATATTGCATCCGCTTGGGTTGTTCGTTTTGCTCATTGGAAAAGAGCTATCGTGTGGGGATGTATTCAAATCTTTTATTCTATTTTCCTATTACAAAATTATAATTATGTTATTTCTTACTTTCTTGGGTTTATTATGATCACAGGAAGTATTCGAAGTATCATTGTTCTAATGAAGGTTAGTTCATTAAAATACAACAGCCCTATTTTTCAATTATTAAATAATAGTGGAAATGAATATATATCCACAACTGACAGCGTATATTCGATAAATAGCACAGAAAATAGAAATAATACGCAACCGTTAACAATACATATATGGACACCAGAGGGGTCAGCAGAAAACCCACATGTTCCTCGCCCCATTATTAATCGTTACATTGCAGCTACAGATGTAAACGGGGTTATTTCTACCGGTCATGCCGCATTAGAAGCAGGATTTGAGTGTTATATTAGTTTATATCCATCAGAAGATATTGATCGCTCACCTTCTGAGTTTATTCGCACTCTAAAAGCGACTCCTGAAAATAATGTGCTTGGCCGTTACTTACCGGATTACAAAACCGAAGCCGCTGAATGGTGTGAATCAAATGTTAAAATAGAATTTATTCAATATAACGCACTAACATTAAAGCAGTTCTGGCATCATTGTTATAAAAATCCTATTTATAATTTAACCTCCAATAACTGTTCAAGTAATACCGCTTATGCACTAGAAGCGGCATTAGACGGTGTCTTGTATAAAAAAAGCAGCAGTATATTCACCCTTTTAAAACTGTTGTGCAGCCCTGAGTTATGGCTTGCAGCTCAAATTCGACATCGTGCAATGATGATGGCATGGACACCTGGTTTAACGATGGATTATAGCCGCGTGTTACACAGCATTGTTCAACCAGCTTCATTACCTTGGTATCAACGGTTATCACTTAAATATTCTTTGCAGCAAGCAATCAGACGCACACAAAACAATTTAGCGAGTAATTTTTATGACTAATGTATACCTGATACTCTTTATTTCTATAATTGCTGAAACGCTTGCAACAACCATGATGAAAGCATCTGAAGGCTTTACCCGACTCGCTCCCAGCCTTGTTGTACTAGTTGGTTACGCGATCTCATTTTATGGGCTTTCTCAAGTCGTTAAAATCATGAATGTCGGCATCGCTTATGCACTTTGGGCAGGGATCGGTATCTTTTTAGTCTCTACACTGTCTTATTTTGTATATCAGCAAAAGCTCGATTTTCCAGCCTTGCTTGGGTTAATCCTTATTGCCGCAGGCATCATCACGATTCAACTTTTTTCAAAATCTGTCATGCAGTAATAAACACATAAGCCATCAGTTCTGCAGCCATCACAAGTGTGGGCTGATATGGCTCGTTGATACCCGACCATTATTCCCATTGCTGTTCTCGGTGTAATTTGAATCACTCTAACCGACTCAAATACCGAGAACCAACGATGCTGCAATAGATAACATAATTACCCCTACCAGTATTTCTAACACCTTCCATGCTTTAGGCTGCTGAAATAATGGAGCTAATAAACGCGATCCATGGCCCAGTGAAAAGAAAAACACAAAAGATGCCGTGATAGCCCCCAGCGCGAATTGCCACTCATAAGGTTGATATTGGGTAGAAATAGAGCCAAGTAGCACGACTGTATCTAAATACACATGTGGGTTTAACCACGTAAAAGCCAAACAAGTCAGTATCGTTTTTAATAATGAACCTGATGTTCTTTGATCAATAAGCAAAGCATGATCCGTCATCAATGCCGATTTAAAACTCAACAGCCCATAAACCGTTAAGAAAATTGCGCCACCGTAACGCGCCACAGTTTCAATATCTGGATACTTACTGACAATAACGCCAAAGCCTGCGACACCAAAGCTAATCAATAATGCATCTGACAACGCACAAACAATACAGATGATAAACACGTATTGATTCTTAAGTCCTTGTTTCAATACAAACGCATTTTGAGAGCCAATTGCCAGTATTAAAGATAAGCCAAGCGAAAAGCCAGCAAGAAAGATAGTCATTACAGCACATCCATGTAAAAAGTGACGAGTATTAGGTTAATACTATTTATCTACGTAAGTTACAAAGTAGTTAATAATTCAGCAATGAATGACCACTTTACTCATAATTAACAGCGATAATCACCTTTCAATTATACCCAAAAAGAAAGATGTATACTTTTCATACAGAAATACATGCAAAAACACGCCTCTCTGGTTTTGTTCTTCAAAAACTCTAATTCACTATTTATTGATAATAATCAAGATATTAGTTAATCCCGTAATAATCCATAACAAACTTAACAACAATTAATTATCGTTTTACGATAATTTTTTATTTATTTAGTTTTGTTTTATAGCTATATTAGCAACCGAACCAACGCACAATATTCATTAAATTATTAGAGGTATATAATGAAAAAAGTATTACTATTACTAGCACTTAGCTCTGTTTCTGTTTTCGCACATGCAGCTCCAGCTAAACATTCTGAGCAAATGCTGGCACAAGTAGATAGCATTACCATTTATTCGGGTGACAATGTTGATAGCCAAAAACAAGCGGTTAAAACAATCAATAAAGCACTTGTACCAAACTTTGAAAAATGTGCAGTTTACTTACCGAAAGGTGCCTCAAAAGCAAGTACAACTATCACCCTATCTCGCGATGCTGATGGTAAAATGTCGCTTGATTGTGCAGGCCAATAACCCCTGATACAAATTTAATACCGACCTAATGTAGGTCGGTATTTTTTTTATAAGTGTCTTTACCTAATAAATAATTAGGGTAATGGTGAATTAGCTGAATTGATAACTCATGTGAAGACATAATGTGTTAGGACGTTACTCTATTTAGACCAGTAGATATTTATTAGGGCAAGTAAGGCTATGTTCGATTTTCAGCAACACCCTTTATAATATTCACAATATTTACTTATATAAGGGAGGCTTGTTCAACACTTCGGATAGGTGTCGGCTACGCGACACATATCCTTATTTGTCATATGCCATAGTCTCGTTCTACCTTTGAAATACGAACCTTAAATGACTCATACCATAACTTACGACCGTATTTTTGAGCCTCTTGGTGCTCAGTATTCGCCTTCCAGTTTTTAATAGACTCCAAATCAAGCCAGTAAGAAACTGTAATACCTAGATCTTCTCTTGCTGACTCTGCACCTAAATAGCCTGGTTGCTGTGCAGCAAGCTCAATCATCCTATTTGCAATTTCGCCATAACCATTATCACCCGCAGTACGAACTGAAGTAAAAATAACAGCATAGTATGGTGGTTTTGGGGTATTCACTAAAAGAGTCATCAATTATCCTTGGCATATAACGTCTTGTTAGTTGCTTATTTCAATAAATAATGGTTACTTTCCCAGACACCATTATCTAAAAGTTATCCTGACTTAAAATTGTTAGCTAAAATATTCGACGAAGGAACCAAAATTTAACTGTTTTAAGTCCTTTTTTATTTTCTAGTTAAGCTTACTTTACCCTCACTATGGGTGTACCGCAGCCCCACTAAATTCTCTTGCTAAATAATTAATAATTTCTGTTGGTTCAGTGATCGTCTTATTATTTTCAAGTATGAGTACAGGAAGCCATTGGTTTTCTTCACCCAATATATCCACTACTTCCTTTCTTGGTTTTGGAAACGCTATACGGCGAACTTCCACCATATCTTCCCAGTGCGTATTTACTGATAATGCACCTTCAATAAGTGCACAGTGTGAACAGATCCACATTTTCCCGGGACCATCTTCAAATGGCATGTTTAAAATAAATAATTTCGGCTTCATCAATGACTACTCTATGTTTTTGAACAATACCTTACTCATCTCACCTTGCAAGGTAAACGCCCCGCTACGATTGAAACTTATAGTCGTGCTCTACGTCGCATTAACATCAACTGGGTAAATAGCCAGACACCTTAACTACCGACGATCTGAAACGATATTTACACAACAGATCAAAACACATTCATGAAGTACCCATGATAATTGTTCGAAATGGCATCCACGCTTCAGAATTAAAAAAGGTTTTATTATAAATTAGAGTGTTACAATCACTGATTCACACCAAGGAGAGGTGTCGGCTATCGGTACATATCTCTTATTTGTTCTATTTTTAACGCATTATCTGTAGGTTACAAATGTTGAACGACGTCAATACTTAAACCTGCAGGATCTTGAATCATAAAATGTACTTGCCCCCATTCTTCTTCTTTTAAAGCCATTATAAGGTTGAGATCCATTTGCTTAGCTTCGGCATACGCAAAGGTAGCATCCTTGACTTCAAGCGAAATAACATACCCCTTAGAAGACATTATAGGATGAAGAAATTCAGGTTGGCTTGCGACGTTTGGTAATAGAAAACCAAGCTGGATATTATTATTAGGCGAGACCAAATGAAGGTAAAAATTTGAATCATAGAATACGGCGTTAAATCCAAAAACGGTCTCATAAAACTGCTTTACTGCCTCTAAATCACTCGTCACCATTACGGGGAACATAGCATCAACGTCTATCATTTTATTTACTCCTGAGATTAGATTATTAAAACAATATTATTATTCATTTAATTCAATCTGCCTTGTACAAAGCGGACATAGTCCTAAACTCGCTGGGAGTAACACCAGATATATTTTTAAATTCTCGATTAAAGTGCGGTTGGTCATAATAATAATACGCCCATACATCGACGAAACTCTCCATATTCATCGCACGTAATATTTTCTGAAAACGAAAAACCTTAGTGAATTCTCTAGGCGAAAGTCCTAAATATTGTGAAGTTAATCGACGAAGGTGCCGAGCTGATACACCAAATTCAGAACACTGTTTATTAGACAAATCAATACTAGATGTAATGCTTCGATCACAATACAAAATAAAGCGTATTAATCTACGATCAACTTCGCTAGAACCTATATTACCAAGTAATATTTGAGAAATAATTTCGCAACGTCTTTGAAATGACATTGCCTGATAAGCGTTATTGTATAAAGCACTTAATAAATGTTTGGGTAATAGGTCACTGATGATTGTTACATTCTCGTCATTACTCCATTGACTCAAAGGAGCCTGGATTATTCCTTGATGCCCTAATATACGAAACCGAATACCAAAATATGAAACAGGCCCTGTCATCTCAAATACTTTAGCCGAGCAGAATGGTGTTACAACAAAGGCGTCTTCAGGAAAAGTAAGATTAATTATGATGTCGACACAATTATCAGGGAGACTACGATAAAAATACTGACCATCAGGTACATTAAGTTGCCAAAACTCCTGCACCCAATTACTTAACGGTGGTATTGGTTTGAAAGTAATATAATAATTTGGATTATTTACACGACCTTGCAAGGAGTCATCATTAATGTTTATCAGCATAATTGAATATCCGCCTCTCAGAGAGTATAGGAAAAATATAGCGCGCTCATAACGGGCATCTTTAACAGCTAACCCACTGATTTATATAGATTAGTGCAACCTATAACTTTTAGTTCCTTTTCAGGGTTAAATCAGCTACAAATTTAGTAAAGCCAACACAAAACACACTATAGTTTTTAGCATGTAAAACTGTGGCCAGTATTTGTTAACCACTACAATTGAAGGTTCAATAACCTGATTAAGTATAGAAGCTCGATATAAGTTTAAACTGCGATTACTTAGCTTCAGGTTGAAACAAGTTATATTCGGATATTTGCTGCTCAGCAATACTTCTTAAGTTTTCAGGTAAGAAACTTAAGCAAAGATGGAGATACTCTTGTTCAAAAAGTGTTGATTGAACACAAAGAAAGTAAGAAATGTATGTATTCTTATTAATACAAATTGAATATAAAAGCCACAAGCTTTCCATGAAAGCCTGTAGCTTTAATTCATTCTTTTATCACGCTAATAACTCAAGCCTAGCTCTTTAATGATAGTTTCTGAACGCTCGATACTGACAGTAATGCGAGATTCTAAACGTCCCATAATAAACTCATGGCGTTCTGCTTCATTAACACCAAACATGTCTAGTTTATCTAACATAAACACGACAAAAAGAGAGCCTAAACCAGAAAGTAATCCTGTCAATACCATACTGATAGTGCCAGCAAACGGAATCGTCCCTAATGCAGTAGCAATGGCTTCCCCTGCCATAATACCGCCAGTGATCACTAAACCCGTGGCTAAGATTTTAGTTGCTTCATGGGCTGCTTGTTTTGCTGTCATTCCTTCGGGTGGAAATATTAATGTTTTTAACGCTTTGGTTAATGACATAAAGCCTTCACGGATAATACGCACCATGTTTTTTCCTGTGCGTACAAACATGTTCAGTAATGCGGTAATGATTGAACTTAAAAAGCCTGACAACGCCCCTGCTGCAAACGCTTGAGCCACATTCTTCCATTTTGAAAGCAGTTTGTTTTTGATGTTATTAAGCCGAGAGATCAATGCATCCACCCACGACATTTCCAGTGCGTTACCTTTGAAACCATTATTAAATATATCTTTTACTTCTATGAAGGTGGCAGAAATAAACTCAGATAACAAAGCACCTAATGCTTGTTGTAAACCTTGTTGGCTACCCGCTTTTACACCATCTACCGCACCACGTTTAGCAACAAAAACGGTTTTACCAACAGGATTTGACGGTACATATTTCTCCGCGGCTTTTTCTGCTCTTGTATGTGCAGCGTTAGTGCGTCTTTTATCGGCTTGTTCATTGGTTTCTGAGAACTCTTTAAGATCCTTTTCACCTTTAGATCGGTTTAAACTGTTATGGGTAAATTCATGATTATCAGGATCAGCTGCAAATTGGCGTTTCTCAACATCCGATAACATATATGCCCCACTTTCATGAAAGGCTTTTAGCGATTTAACATGGTCTAAGTCCATCTCAGATGCATCGTGATATTGACCTGTATACGTGTCTTTAATCTGCCCCTGCTCGTTAGTCGATTGCAGCTTTAGTTTTTTCCGTTGTGTATCAAACGATACACCTTCACCACCAGAACTCTTTGGTGATTTGGTGTAATCATTACGATTGTATTTAAAATTACGATCGACATTTTCTAAGTCAGCACGACTTAAATTAAGTGGGCTTAGCAGTTGATTGATCAAAACGTCTTTACTTGATTCAAACAATACATCGTATTTTTCTTTATTAAAATCACTATCTAGCATCTTTAATGATGCTTTTACTTCTGCTTCAGAGACATTAAGATCGTAGATCGGCGCTTTTTCTAACAGCGCATTATCAATAAACTCTTGATCAACCTGACGGGCTAACATCTGTTGCGATACTTCAGAATTTGCCAGTTCTTTAATATGGCTTTTCTCGGCATAATTACTGCGAAGTTGCTGTCTTTTCTTAAAGCGTTCCGATCTACTACTCATTTGTTACTGCCCTGTCTTACGCTGCTTTTACCAATGTATTCCATGCTTGTTCGAACGCTTTTTCATTCTCATGAACACGACCATCAGCATGCATCACCACTTCGATGATTTCGTTGTAAAGTTCAAATGAATTCAAGCCCACCTTTTGTGCTAGTGCAAACGCAGTATTAACATTTGGTGGGTTCTTAGCCATATCTTCGATTTTACGCTTCACGTGACTTGGTAATTCACTTGAAGACACACCCGCAATAAATTCATCGATCTCTTGGCGTTCTTCTAATGAAATTTCACCATCACAATTAGCACACGCAAGGCCAACTGCTTCCATTGCGATCAGTAAATTAAAATAATTTTCAGTTTCGTCTAAACGATTTTTTGCGTCTTCAAACGCAGCCGTTAATTTACTGTATTTAAGTTCCTGTTCAGCATTAGCTCGACGCTCACCACGGCGTTCTGCCTCTTCTTCACTGTCGTCCATTGCTGCGGCAACACCACCGGCGGCAGCACCAACACCACCCGCAATCGCTGCACCTGCTGCAGTAATTGCACCTACTGGTCCTGCAATTGGTAATGCCACTACACATGCAATCCCAGCGGCTGCGCCACCAATAACTTTCCAAAAGCTCATGTATTAATCCTTTTCAATATCAAGATATATGTTCAAATTGAGTCTCTATATTTAACAACCACCAGCATTTCATAACCATACAATATAAGGCCAAAGAATTTAGGAATCAGCCATTCCACTACAGCTAGCTAAATATGAAGCATTAAATTTTATTTATAATTTATAGGGTTTTATAAATAGTGAGTCTGTGAAGTAATGCGCATTCCATTACAGTCGCGATATTTTGCTTATTTTCTTTGTTCAATTTGCCACCGAGACAACAAATTTCAAATATCTGAATATGACATTGACAATGATTGCTCCACCAGCAAAATTAGCCGTGAGATAAAATCCTCGCTACACTGTTTCAAACTAATACAACAAGGAAAGTAAACCATGATCGAAAAAGGCCAAACATTACCAGCCGCAGTGCTCAGTGAACTCACACATGACGGTATGGTTAAACACGATACCGCAGAGCTTTTTGCCAACAAACGTGTTGTGCTGTTTGCTGTACCAGGAGCATTTACTCCTACTTGCTCTGAAGCCCATTTACCGGGTTATGTCGTGCTAGCAGATGAGATCAAAGCAACGGGTGTCGACATTATTGCTTGTGTATCTGTTAATGATGCCTTTGTTATGCAAGCTTGGGGCGAAGCGCAAAACGCATCTGAAATTATGATGTTGGGCGATGGCGATGGAAGCTTTACTAAAGCATTAGGGCTTGAAATGGACACTGCTAACTTTGGTGGTATTCGTTCTCAACGTTATGCAATGGTTGTTGATAATGGCGTGGTAACTCAGCTCAACGTTGAAGAGCCAAAACAATTTGAAGCGAGTAAAGCGGAAACGATTTTAGCAAGCTTGAAGTAACCGCAATAAGACTTTAAACATCAATAATATGGTTCAGTGTGTGATCATTGAACCATATTTATACTTACCCAACTCTGAAAGCGTCAACCAGCTCACGAGTGGCTGTATCTTCGGTCATTATGGACGTCTTCATACATTTGCTAGTAATAAGAAACGCTCACTAAATTAGTGACAATGTCACAATATTTCGCTGAGTTTATTTCTCAACCATTGGTTAGCTGAGTTATGTTCATCACGCTTATGCCACATCATAATGTGTTTGAAAGGTTTGGAAGAAAATGGCAATGGCAGTATTTGTAAGTTAAATAATGAGGCATATTTTTCAGCCATGAGTCGGCTAACTGGCGCAACGGCGTTGCTCTCTGACACTAATGCTAAGATTGAAACAATAGATGCGGTTTCACAGTCTAAATCTCTTGGCAGAAAGCGTTCATCAGAGAAATAATTCATTTCAAGTAAGTCTATTCGCCTTTTCTGCATGAAGATTATTTTTTCAGCATAAAACTGCGCTTGCGTGATTGTCTGTTGGATATTGGGATGATCTTTCCGACAGACTACGACAATTTCATCATCGATAAATGATTGATAGAAAAAAGACGGATTACTGCGTAAACCAATATCAATGGCTAAATCTGCTTTCTGTAAACTTAACTGAGATAGCAACTCTTCTTCTGTATTAGGCGTCATATAGAGGTTTATTTTGCAATTCCCCATCGTTGGGTCGAGCTCAATTTTATTTCTAATCGTGTGCATAACCACCTCATTTACATAA
This sequence comes from Photobacterium sp. GB-72, assembly GCF_003026095.1. NCBI lineage: Bacteria > Pseudomonadati > Pseudomonadota > Gammaproteobacteria > Vibrionales > Vibrionaceae > Photobacterium > Photobacterium sp. GB-72. Next base: position 199,143 of record NZ_PYNV01000006.1, read on the forward strand.
ACCGTAAACGCGTGATGATTTTGAACATCAAACCCCGCGATATTACCTAACGCACTTTGTACTGTCGTTAGCGCTGGCTCTATCTCATTCGCTAATTTAATTGCGGCATGTGTTGGGCTAATTCCACGCCCTTCTCTTACAAAAAGAGGCGTCCCTAACTGGGATTGTAATCGCTTTAATACGCCACTTACCCCAGGTTGTGTTAAACCTAATGATTCTGATGCTAATGTGATGGAACGAAGCCGATACACTTCTAAAAATACCACCAGCAAATTCAAATCTAAATTTGGTTTCATCCTTGATCCCATACATAACCATTCGTAATGCTTTGCATAAAGCATACTTTATATATCCCAATTTTTCATTGCCTTAGACTATAAACATCAACAAATCATTGAACTTATAAAAGCCATTGCCACGGTGTTAATAAACCACACCTGACTATGACAAGCTCTTTTCATTATCACAATGAAAGCGTAATTAATCAGGAGATGCTCTATGTTCTATTATCCCCATCACCAACGTTCATCCTACCTCCTTCACCTTCTGTTTATTAGTGTATTTAGTGGTCTTTGCTTAGATTTAGGCAGCAACTTATATCTATTATTCAGTGATCACCCACTAAATAATTTTGCGAGTTTAGGCCGTTATTTGGTTTATATCACTCAAGGGCATCCACTGGTTGAAGCTATACAGCAGGTGCCAGCCGTTCCCCATGATGTTCTCATCGGTTGGATTATGCACTTTAGCGTTAGTTTAGTTTATACCGTGATTTATATTAGCTTTGTAGAGAAAGGATTGTTTCTAAAACCAAGTCTTAAAAAATCGCTTGTTTATGCATGGTCATTGTTATTTTTTCCATTAGTTGTGGTGAGTTATGCCTTTGGTGAAGGCTTTTTCCACGTGAATAGTCCCAATATGATCCACGCGATTTTGTTCTCTATTTTTTGTCATTCTTGCTACGGTATTGGTTTGTATATCACTACGAAAGTGCTTTACGCTAGTCGATTAGAGATTTTCAAAGAAGCGAAAGAACATCATGCAATAATCGTCAACAATGCGACATAACATTAAGAAAAGGTACTTTAATCATTGCGTTGTTCGATTAAATGCATTGCCAATCACGCGATATATTTTATATAGCATCGCGTGATTTGTTATTTATCTGAAAAGCAAACATCAGCAGCTAAAGTACGAAGTTTGAGTGCTTCATGCGACTGCTTGTTTGCTGTTATATATTCGGTTGGAAATAACAACGTTTTTAGTTCGTTAATACCATAAAATGTTAAAATGGTTTTGAAACAAAAGTAGCTCACAATATGCGTCAGCTTGACCAATTTTTAATACAACACACTACTTATACAAACTGAACTTTTTAGTAAATTCTCGTAATGTTTCAGTATCACCAAACAAACAAACTCCCAATGTAGTGGTACATTAAATTTGGCCACCTACTCAGAGGTGATATCATCACCTCTTAACATGGATAGGTGACATCATGACAAAACGAACAAGACGATTATTTAGTGCTGAATTTAAATTAGAGGCAGC